>NSKI01000073.1 GCA_003586005.1 Haloplasmatales bacterium 4B
ATCAGCTGGTGTAGTAGCTGGAGCTTTAGTATCTACTTATGGTGGTTCAGCAGCGCTTGCAGGATTAGCAGCATCAGCTGTTACCGTAGGAACAGTAACAACAGGTGTTTTGATAGGTGCAACTGGCGCTAGTGATGCTGGAGAAGTTATTAGTGGTCATAATGTTATACGAGATGATATCCTTGGCGGTAATCAAGAAAATTATGATGCTCTCAAAATAGGCTTATATACAGCCGGAGCTGCTTCAATGGCTCTTGGCGCTATGGATAGGACAAAGGGAGCGGGTAATGCTACATCTAGTGGTTTTGGTAAAAACACCGTAGGAGCGGCACAACTTAAGCAACCAACTAATATTAATAAAGTAAGTGATTCATATTTAAAACAAAATGGAATAAATGCACATCAATTAAAATATGATACCTTAGGAAAATCTGCTCCAATTTCTAGGTATGATATATATATGGACAAGGATACTAGAATGCTATGGATCTATCAAAAAGGTGGAACTGGAGTACCGAAACCTACTTTTGAATATTTGCCATAATAGCGAGGTGTAAAAATGTCAACTCAAATAAAAGTAGAATTTAACTTAATAGGAGAAAATTTCTCGCCAGAAAATTTTACAAAACAGTTAGGAATAAATCCGACATTGACCTATGTAAAGGGTGAAAAAGTACATAATCGAAAAAACCTTTATAGAAAAGAGTGTTGTTGGGAATATAGTACAGAAAATGAAGAATCTTTAGATGTTTCATTGCAGTTTAATAAAATAGTGAAAATAGTTCAACCTAAAATTAACGTAATAAAATTATTAGTAAAGGAAAATGATTTAAAGGCTAAATTGTGCATAATTATTAATATAGGAGATATTACTCCAGCTATTTATTTAGAGCAAGAACACATTGAATTTTTACATAAAATGAATGCAACTTTAGATATTGATTGTTATGTTAATGAAAAGTAACATCAATCGAAAAAACTACTAAATTTTATATGTCTATTTATTATAGGCATTAACTCTCTTATGTTATCATCATCCCAGCATACCACTAACACCGGTCACTGCTGGGTTTGTTTAAAAACTAAAAAGAAAACAGGGTAACCGTTAAATCTTAAGCATCTACCAAAAAAAATAAATATATGAGATAATCCTCCCATCAGTAAATTGGCGGGAGGATTTTTATATGAATGAACAAGAAAAATACCAGAA
>NSKI01000074.1 GCA_003586005.1 Haloplasmatales bacterium 4B
GGAATAGAATGTTCTCATTCTCTATCTACTAATATAAAAATTACAATAAATAACAAAATAGAAATAATAACATCATCATTACTTGACTTTAATTTTATTATGGACATATTATTTAGATTTAAAAGATTCTTTTCATTAATATATTTACATGATATAAATCTATATAATATAATCTGTTATAGCGATGATATCTATTTTGAAATTATATCTAGTGATTTTACTCAATCTTTAGATTTAGATTATTCAAAATTAATAGATCAATTTATAGTAATTGGTCATAATGAAATTATAAATTTTTTAAAGCCTAATATTATACAAAATTTCATGAATTTATATGATAATGAACTATCTAGATATTATATTAATTTAATTGCAAATTTTATTAATATAAATAAATTGTTAAATAATATTAATATGGAAATTATATTTTCGAATCTTGTTAATATATTTATTAATTTATATTCAATAAAGAATCCAATGTTGCTTATGGAAGAAGAGATTCATGTTAAGATAAAAGATATAATAGAATTTTCATTAAAAAATACCTATAAAAAAATTAAGATAAATAATGATATTGATAAATATATAATGGGAAACATAAAAGAAGTTGCCGAGTTAATTGCTTTATATCGTAATATAATAATTCATTTAAACAAAAAAAATGTTTCTTTAATAAAAGAAATAAATTCTGACATAATGTTATTTTTAATATATTATTTACATAAAATATTATATATAAATTTATTATTATTAATAAATATTGATTTAAAAAATATTAATTTTGATTTATCTTCAATTATTCCTGATGTTATTTTAAATAATTTAACAAGTAATAAAATTAAAAATAATTATAAAACTATAAAAAACAAAGATAATTCAAATAGATACAAAATTAAATTGGTTAATAGAAAAACTAGGGACTGTAAAGAAATTATTGTTAAAAACTAAGATTTTGAGGATTACAGCCTCTTTTTCTTTAAGCTAATTTATTATGATAAACCAAATAGTGTCAAAATAACTTATTTGGTATTTGGATTGTCAACATTAAATCGGACAAATTTTATAAAGAGTACATTTTTCTATAATCCACTGGACTCAAATAACCAAGAGATCCGTGAATCCTGTGGTTATTAAACCAGTTAACATAGTCATTTAATTCATGATTTAGTTCTTCTATACATTCAAAATTT
>NSKI01000010.1 GCA_003586005.1 Haloplasmatales bacterium 4B
TTTGGCTATCCATGGAAGGACAAGCTTGGGTAGGTTGCATAGCATACATTGAATGCATACTTTTCATAGCACTTTGGATATCCATGGAAGGACAAGCTTGGGTAGGTTGCATAGCATACATTGAATGCATACTTTTCATAGCGCTTTGGTTATCAATGGCATGACCAGATTGGGTAGGTTGCATTGCATTCATTGGATGCATGCATTTCATAGCGCTTTGGTTATCTATTGTATTACATGGCATATTGATAGTATTCTTTTCCATATTAGAACCTCTTTCTGTATTATTCCAATCTATTTTATGATTAAAAAAACTAATAAGTTCATAGCACAAATAAAATTATAAAAAAAGGGCTAAAATAATAATTTGTAAAATATAAATACTATTAACTCAAGTTTTGGTAATGAATGATTCTATTTATTGCCATTCCAAAATAATTAAAATAAGTGGAACAATCTTAGTTTAACAAATACATCCATTGACATTAATACATTTCTTTCCTTTTTACGCCTTTATAACTAGCAATAAGAAATAGAGTGAATAGAATATAATAAATTCACATTGAAAGGAGGAAGAGTAATGGCAGCTGGTGGATATGGATTTAACTCTGCCTTTATACTAGTATTATTTATCTTACTTGTTATTGTTGGATGCTCATGTGGTATCGGGGGACACGGTGGATACGGATACTAATATAATATAAAAAAAATTACTAAATGATTGTTGTTCATTTAGTAGTTTTTTATTTATTATCCAAGCATACAAATCAAGTTAAAAATACCAAAAATAAATGAAAAGGTACCTTCATGTATTATGGGTGAATTAAACACTGAATTCATTCCAGGTAAATAAAAAACAACATGTTCAATGTTACTGAGTGTATCGAAGGTAATTGAAATGGTTGTAAATTACTTAAAGATTATGCTTTTGTAGAGTTGCCTATTTTAATGCCTAATATTCGTTGTATGGTAGGTAATTCGAGAATCGACTGCCCCTAAAAAGCATAGGCTAATTTGTAAGTTGATCATAATTAACGAATAGAATCTCTTGGCTTAACAACAACATTGTGCTTGAAGCCGAGAAATAAAGTTTTCCAGCCTTAACTCATCCTTTAAATATTCCATATAAATCCTTCTCAAATGTTTTCGTAGTATAAAATATGTTGATATATATAACAAATAAATATGAAATACAAATATCATATAGGTTTTAAAGTTGAACTATTTGTAGAAGATGAAGAATCTTATCAAGTTAGTTTTTATATGTTATAATATAAAAAAGTAAATGGAGGAGAGCTTATGAACAAGTAAGTCGTATTATGGAAAACTGATAATCTAATTGATATTCAAGAAATGGTAATACCTTATATTCACAACTCGAAAAAAAAGAAATGGTGGGGTGAAGTGGAGGTAATTATTTGGGGGGCATCACAAAAAATTATTGCTGAAAAGTTTGACATTAAGCTAGATATTGAAGCAATAATTCATGATGGAGTAAAATTTTCTGCATGTAAATCTTGTTCAGATAATTTATGTGTTACTAATCACTTAACAGCTTTAGGGGTAAATGTTCTTTATACAGGTGAATTACTTACTAATCGTCTTCAAAGTGATTGTACATTTATAACATTATGAAAGAGGTATAAATATGGCTTGGATAAAAGAGGTAAATAGAAACGAAAATTTAAAATTAAAACAAATATATGAAGATGCTGAAAAGAGAACAAATGAAGCAGTAGCAAATGTGTTAAAAGCGCATAGTGTTAATCCCGATGTACTAGAAATTCACATGAAATTGTATGAAAGAATTATGTTTGGTGAAAGCGAACTTAGTCAAGCAGAAAGAGAAATGATTGGTGTTATAGTATCAAAATCGAATGAATGCCCTTATTGTGTTGATCATCACAGTGAGGCATTATTCCATGTATCTCAAAACAAAGAGTTAATGGAAAAAGTATTAAATAATTATCAAGATGCTTTTCTATCTAATAGAGAATTAGCTATATGTATTTATGCTGAGAAGCTAACTAAAACACCTTATAAAATGGTTGAAGAAGATATTATGAAACTGAGAGAGATCGGCTTTAGTGATCGTGCTATTTTTGACATTAACCAAGTATGCGCTTATTTTAATTATGTTAACAGAATTGTTTTTGGGTTAGGTGTAGAATTAGAGTAATTTAAAAAGTAGAAAGATACAAGTACTGGAAATTGTTGAAAAAAATATTTATCTCTTTTTCATTATTTAAAGCAGAATTTTCCACAAAAATAACTATTGACTCATCAATTTTGGTAAACACATAAATTAGAACTTGGCGCTCTTCAGGGTACTTTAAGCTTATGGATAGGCTATTAAAAATAATATGTATATTAATCAAATAACCAATTTTAAAACTCTCTTGTTAACTAGTATAGACACGAGATATTCATTAAAGAAAATTTGACTTTTGAGTGGAGAGATATCTTTAACGCTTACGTTTAAAATTTCAATCTATAAAAGAAAAACTGTCATTAATTGCATACTGTTCAGTTAGCACATATAAACTGAACAGTATGCATTATTTGACATTTTTTTATTGGACTATATTCATTTATTATATTTTTTGACATTCATTTCATTTTGTTTTTTTAAATCTTTGCTTAAAATATCCGCTACTAAATAACCATCTAAAACATTTTTTAAGAAAAATTTCCGATTATCAGATAATAAAATTTTAAATGTTGTCATAAATTTATGTCTATCAAAGAAACTTGATTTAAAGTAAACACCAATTATTTCATTTAAGTTATAAGATTTAATCCATCTAGGGTAATAGCCTTTTTGATATATAACTTTAGATTTAGTGATATAGACTTTATGAAAAAAGATTCTAAAACCATCTTTTAGAGTTTTATAAAGAATAAATAAAAAAACAAATAATAGAAGAAAGGGAGTAATTTTTCCGGGATTTAACTTTGAAACAACAGATATAATCATTATTAAAAATAATATGTCAATAAATAATATTCGTTTTGAGAATTTTACCTTATGAATAAGTTGCTCTTTTTGCATGTTTTTCTCCTTGGGGTAAAGTCATGTCTATTATATCATACCATTACATTTTACTCAATTTAAGAAAAATGTGAAATAGCCCATGTGCTTTTTGACTAATACACATATACTATACTAGATGTTTTTAGGAGGGGAAAATATAATGAATTTTTATAATCCAAATGAGCAGCCTGCAAGAATACGCTTTTTTCATGCTGGAGTAACTGCTCAACCTGTTGATATCTATTTAAATGATCGAATGATTGTAAGAGGTTTAAATTATCGACAGACTACTCAATATCTTCCAATTCCACAAGGAATGTATAGTATTAAAATATATGTTTCGGGTGAAAATAATTTATTAGCTAGCAGAAATGCTAATATAGAGGGAAGTAAATTAATTACCATATCACAAGATGGGGATAAATTTACACTTGCAGTTACTGAAGATATCCAACAAGTTGGTTACCCAGAATCAACGATGCCACAAATGATGCAACCTGGTATGATGGGAGAACAACTTGGGCTACCACAATCAATGTATAGCCAACATCAGCAACAATACCCGATAAATCCATATATGAAGCAATATGGATGTCAAATGCCACAATGCGGTTATAATCAATACCAAACGCCTTTACCAAAACCTATTCAGGATGACAAACGTGATGGCGTGCAAAGTAAAGTAGGAAATATAAGATTTCTTCACTTTTCACCAAATTTACCTGCTGTAAATGTTGTCTTACAAAATGGTCGTGAATTGTTTAATCAAGTACCATTTATGGGTGTAACTGAGTTTGTAGAAATGAAACCTGGAACTTACACATTTCAAGTAAAAGATGCGACAGGACAAATTTTATTAACAATTCCAAATGTCGTGATTAACCCTGAAGATGTAAAATCAATTAATTTAGTAGGACTATTAAATGATACACCAATGCTTGAAGCAGTTATTGTTAATGAAACAATGATAAGTTAAAAAAATTTGTTATTTAGAAAAAAGCCATTAGGCTTTTTTGTTTATATACAACTACTTTAATTCTCGTATATAATAATGTATAATAAAGGTAGGTATTACAAATATTAATTTTAGGAGAAAATTATTGAATTTAAATATTAGAATAAAATCATTATATGTGTGTGTAAAAGATATGGAAAGAGCAATTAGATTTTACGAGCATTTATTAGAACAAAAAGTTACTTAAAAAGATGAAATATATAGTGTTTTTGATATTAATGGCTTTAGATTTGGATTATTCGCTTATGAAATAATGAATGAGTCAAAGACATGGGGAAATAATTGTTTACCCAGTTTTGAAGTAAGAGATATTACTGTGTATCAGAAAAAATTGGAAAAATTGAATTGTCCAATAGTTTTTCCTTTAACAATAATAGGAGAGAATAAAGTTTTAGAGTTAACAGATAGTGAAGGTAATAATATAGAAATTACTTGTCCGTTAAAATAAATTTCTTTCTATTATCAAAAATTTAAAAACATAAAAAAAAACAGCTTAAAGAGCTGTTTTTTAGGGGAGATAAATTTTTTTGAAAAAAAGAGTTTAAGGGATAAGTATGAGTTTGTTGAGGGATTTTTTTAAAAATTATAGGGGGGGTAATATAAATTTGTTTGAGGGATTGATTATGAGTTTATAAGGGGTAATATATGAGAAACGACATTTAAAATGGTGTTTTCTCACACCAAAAATATCTTATCACTATGAATAATTCATGTCAATAAAAACAAACTATGAAAGCGTTTTATATAAAATGATAGTGTTTTCATTGTGAATAATTTGAAAAAAAATAAAATTAAATTCATAAAAACGAAAATTTGTTTGTTTTTGTGATATAATATTTACGGTGATAAAATGGTGAAAGAACAGGACTATATAGTTGTTAAAGGTGCAAGAGAAAACAACTTAAAAAATATTGACGTATATATTCCAAGAGGACAGCTAGTTGTAATGACAGGGTTATCGGGAAGTGGAAAATCAAGTTTAGCTTTTGATACCATATATGCTGAAGGTCATAGAAGATATGTTGAGAGTCTGTCTGCTTATGCTAGACAGTTTTTAGGTAACATGGATAAACCAGATGTAGATGGAATTGAGGGTTTATCTCCTGCCATCTCTATTGATCAAAAATCGACGAATAGAAATCCCCGTTCAACCGTAGGTACAGTTACAGAAATTTATGACTACCTTCGTTTACTATATGCTAGGATTGGACATCCAATCTGTCCTACACATAAAGTTGAAATAACTTCGCAAACAGTTGAGCAAATGGTAGATCGATTATATGAATATGGTGAAAAGTCAAGAATGCAAATTCTATCTCCAGTTGCTGCAGGTAAAAAAGGGACTTTTAAAAAGGAATTGGAAAGTTTAAAAAAAGATGGCTATGTTAGGGTACGAATTGACGGTGTATTACATGATTTAGAAGAAGATATCGAATTAGAGAAAAATAAAAAGCATAATATTGAAGTAATAATTGATCGAATTGTGATTAAAGAAGGTATATCATCAAGATTATCTGATTCATTAGAGACAGCTTTAAAATTAGGTAATGGGAAAGTTGTGGTTGATGTTATTGACAAAGAAGAAATTGTTTTTAGCGAGAAATTTTCTTGTCCTTTTTGTGATTTTTCTGTAGGTGAGTTAGAACCACGATTATTCTCATTTAATTCACCATTTGGAGCTTGTGATGAGTGCAGCGGTTTAGGGTTCATGCGCAAAATAAGTCTTGATTTATTAGTGCCTGATAAAGAAAAATCAATATATGAAGGTGCAATAAGGGGTCTAGAAAATACCGATACTTACTTCTTTAAAGAACTTGCTACTACATGCAAGTTTTATAAAATCGATATTCACAAACCTTTTAGTGAATTGAAAGAAAAAGAACTAGATATTATCATGTTTGGCTCAAAAGATGAAATAGACTTCAAATTTAAAGTTGAGGGCAATCTTAAGCATCAAAAGCGTAGCTATTTTGAAGGGGTTATTAATAATTACGAAAGACGATATAAAGAAACATACTCAAACTATATAAAAGATTGGTTTGAAAGTATGATGGCCGATGAAATTTGTCCAACTTGTCGAGGACAACGTTTATCGAAAGTAGCTCTATCAGTTTATGTTGGTGATAAAAATATTTTTGAAATAACTAAGTTATCAATAGGTGAAGTTTTAAAATATATAGAATCATTAAAATTATCACCTAAAGAAACTAAGATATCAGATATGATTTTAAAAGAAATTAAAGAACGGCTTAATTTTTTAGTTAATGTTGGGTTAGAGTATTTAACATTAAGTAGGAAAGCTGGGACATTATCAGGTGGTGAAGCCCAACGAATTCGCTTAGCCACCCAAATTGGTTCTAGATTAACTGGTGTTTTATATGTATTAGATGAACCATCTATAGGACTTCATCAAAGAGACAATGATCGTTTAATCAATACCTTAAAATCAATGCGTGATTTAGGGAATACTTTAGTGGTAGTTGAACATGATGAAGATACGATGCTTGATTCAGATTATATTATTGATATCGGTCCGGGTGCTGGAATTCATGGAGGAGAAATTATTGCTGAAGGTAGCCCAGAAGAAATTATGGAAAATGAAAATTCTATTACAGGGCTTTATCTATCAGGTAAAAAAAATATTCCCATTCCTAAGAAACGGAGATTAGGTAATAGTAACTATTTAGAAATTATTAAAGCAAGTGAAAACAATCTTAAAAATCTTAATGTTAAATTTCCACTGGGGAAATTAATTGTTGTTACAGGAGTTTCTGGTAGTGGTAAGTCGACACTTGTAAACAATATATTATATAAAGGAATTGCTCAAAACTTATACAAAACTAGATCTAAGCCTGGAAGCCATAAAGAAATAAAAGGTTTAGATAATATAGATAAAATCATTGATGTTGACCAATCACCAATTGGTAGAACACCGAGATCTAATCCTGCAACATATACCGGTTTGTTTGATCATATTCGTGATTTATACGCTGAAACTAATGAGGCAAAAATTCGCGGATATCAAAAAGGGCGATTTTCATTCAATGTTAAAGGTGGTCGTTGTGAAGCTTGCAGAGGTGATGGAGTTATTAAGATTGAAATGCATTTTTTACCTGATGTATATGTTCCTTGTGAAGTTTGTCATGGTAAAAGATATAATCGGGAAACATTAGAGGTTAAGTATAAGGGGAAAAATATTTCTGATGTATTAAATATGACAGTAGAATACGCATTAAGTTTTTTTGAAAATATTCCTGCAATTAAACGGAAATTACAAACTATTTATGATGTTGGTTTAGGATATATAAAACTAGGTCAATCCGCAACAACACTTTCTGGTGGGGAGGCACAACGGGTTAAATTAGCTTCTGAACTTCATAAGAGGATTACTGATAAAACGCTTTTTATTCTTGATGAGCCCACAACAGGTTTACATATGGATGATGTTAAAAGGTTATTAGAAGTTTTACAAAACATTGTTGATCAAAATGGAACAGTAGTTATTATCGAACACAATTTAGATGTCATTAAATGCGCTGACCATATTATTGATTTAGGTCCTGAAGGTGGAGATAAGGGTGGTACTATAATTGCTACTGGAACACCAGAAGAAATTTCTAAAGTAAAATCTTCTTATACAGGGCAATATATAAAAAAAGTCTTAGAAAAGACGAAAAATCGTAATATAAAATAACTTTTAGTAATAAAATAAAGATAGTTTTTATGAACTATCTTTTTTTATGGGAGGATTTATGAAAAAAATTCATATTAAAGTTCTTATATTAATATTTTCAGTATTGACTTCAAATATAATAAATGATATTTTTCTAGATTCTTTACTAGATATTTTTAATATAATGTCTTTTATTGCACTAGTCGCAAATAGAGTAGCTCTTGCTTTGTTTATCTATTTTTTTAGTAAATTAATATTTGTTGATAGTAATTTTAATATGAATAGTATAATAAATAAATTATTTTTTATATATTGGATTTGGTTAGTGGGTTTGTTATTTGGTCGTTTTAATAACATAACTGATTATAATATTAATAATCATTTTAACTTTGTTAGTTTTTTACCGGTTTGGATTCATCACCTAGATAATCCTTTGGTTTGTTATTATATATTTGGTAATATTATTGTGTATATTCCTTTTGGTTTGTTTATAAGGTACCATAAGGATTTATTTTATAGTCTATTTTACTGTATTCTAATAATATTGCTTCTTGAAACTATACAGGGGGTTACTAATTTTGGATATTTTGATATTGATGATATTTTTTTAAATGTAGTGGGAGGATTAATAGGGATAATAATTATGCAGTTCATTTATTTTTATAGGAAATAATTTACATTAAAGATTATGTTAATCTATTTTGCTTTTAGTCAATTTATGTTAAAATTAAAACATGCATAGAAGGTGATTTAATGAATAATAAAAATGAATTTAAAAATCTAACAGAAAAAGAAAAGGAATATGATAACTTATTTGAAGAGTTTTTAAATAGTAGTGAAGAAAAGACCTTTTCTAAAATTGAAGTAGAAAAAATTATAGAGGCGCATCTATTTAAAGAAGTTATTGGTAAATTTAGTCATGATGAGAAACGGAAAAAAAACAAAAACTTATTAGTTTCTACTAAAGAATTTGGATTAAGGATTTTTAATATAAAATCTTTATTAGATTTTTCTTTATCATATATATTTTACATCGGCTTTTTATTAGTGATTAATCAAATAATTTATCCAAATTTATTTATGGATCGATTCTCAGTATTTATAATTGGTTTTGGTTTTACAATTATAGACAAGTTTATAAAACCTTTTGTTTTTATCGCCGACTTAATTTCTTTTACTGTTCACAAGGTAGGATTGATAATATTAGCGATTTATGTAATTATCTTTATGTTAGTTAGTTATTATTATGATGTAAAGGTAACAGTAGAACAGGCACTTGTCGTTTCGCTAATTCTGTTATTAGCGATTTCTGTTATTGATGTTTTAAAAAAAGATGCTTTTTTTAGAACCGATTATGTTGAAGATGACCCAAGTGGAAGTGAATTGGATGAATAATATTAAAGTACAAAATTTAGTTAAAGAACTAAATCTTGATGTTATTGCTGGTGAGGGTGGACTTAATCGGAAAATAACTTCTAAAATGTTGTCACGACCAGGTTTAGAACTTGCTGGGTTATTTGATTTTTATGAAGAAGACCGTATCCAAATAATCGGCAGTAAGGAAGTTACATTCTTTTATTGGTTAAATGAAGAAGATCAAAATAAGCGAATAGAGATGTTGTTTAAAAACAAAGTTCCAGCGTTTATTTTTTCAAATAATTTCGATGTACCTGAGGTGTTTAAAGTTAACGCTGAAAAATATCAAATTCCGATATTACTAAGTAAAAAACATACCTCTACCTTAATGAATGATATAATAAGTTATTTAGCGGAAGAACTAGCAGAAATGGTTAATATGCATGGAGTGCTAGTTGATGTTCATGGGGTTGGGGTATTGATTCGTGGTAGAAGTGGTATTGGCAAGAGTGAGGCAGCTTTAGAGCTTGTAAAAAGGGGTCATAAATTGATATCAGATGATAATGTCTTGATTTATGAAAAAGAAATAGGAACATTGGTTGGGAAAGCTCCAAAGTTATTAGAAAAATTTATGGAAATCCGTGGCATTGGAATTATTAATGTGGTACAAATGTTTGGAGCAAGTGTGTATCGTCATAAAAAACGAGTAACGTTAATAATCGATTTAGAGTTGGCTGAAGATAGTAAAGATTATGATCGAATTGGTGTAGATGAAGAAAAAATTAAAATTTTAAATACAGATGTACCTTATATTAAAATACCAATAAGACCAGGTAGAAATATGGCTTCCTTAATTGAGGTAGCTGCTATCAATAGACGCTTAAGATATATGGGCTATAACTCAGCACAAGAGTTTTTAGATAATTTAACTGAAGTAATTGATAATGATTCAGATGATGAAATTTAATAGAATGGTGGAATAAAACATGTTTTTAATAGATCATAGTGAGATTAAACCCTTAGATAATGTCTTTTTCGAAATTGGACATATCACAATTATGTGGTACGCAGTTTTGATTTTGACAGGAGCATCAGTAGCTCTTTACTTAGGAATTAGAGAAGGTCGTAAAATAGGTGTTGATAAAGATTTTCTAATCGATTTAGTTTTATTCGGAATACCTATTTCTGTAGTGGGAGCAAGAATGTATTATGTAGTACTTGAATGGAATTCCTATAAGGATGATTTAATTGGTATACTTAAAATTTACGAAGGTGGATTAGCGATTCATGGTGCAATAATTGCAGCTGTTATTTGGGGCTATTTTTGGAGCAAGAAAAATAATGTAAATTTCTTAAAAGCCGCAGATTTAGGTGCTGTAGGATTTCTTGTTGCCCAAGCAATAGGTCGATGGGGGAATTTTATGAATCAAGAAGCGCATGGAGGGGTAGTACCTGGCGCAACACTTGATGACCAAAGAGCTTTCTTAGTAAGCAAAGGGATACCAGATTTTATTGTTAATCAAATGTATATTCATGATTATGAATATGGAATTAATTATTTTCATCCAACGTTTTTATACGAATCAATATGGAACTTACTAGGACTCGCACTATTAATGTTGTTAAGAAGGACTAAATATTTATATATCGGTGATTTAGGTTTATTTTATTTAATGTGGTATTCAGTTGGAAGAGGAATCATCGAAGGAATGCGAACAGATAGTTTGTACTTAGGAAACACAGGTATAAGGATGGCACAATTAATAAGTATAACCTTATTTGTTTCAGCTGCAGTTTTCTTTATATTAAGACATTATAAAAAATGGTATCCAAAGTATTATTATCAAGTTATTGAAGAAAATAATTAGGAGCAATTATGATTTCAACAGTGTTATTTGATCTAGATGGAACGTTAATAAATACAAATCCATTAATAATTAAATCTTTTGAGGAGACATTGAAGGTTTTTTTGCCAAATGAAAGCTTTTCGAAACAAAGGATTATGGATTTTATTGGTCCAACTTTAAAAGAAACATTTGATGGTTTATTAAAGGTTAGAACGGATGAAATGATAAAGTATTATCGGATGATAAATCATAAATTACATGATGAAATGGTTGAAATTTATCCAACTGTTAAATCTGGGCTGGCATTGTTAAAAAAACATAATTTTAAATTAGGAATTGTTTCTTCGAAGAAAAGTGATATGGTGTTACATGGTTTAAAACATTTTTCTATCGACCATTACTTTGAGTTAGTAATAGGTGAAAATAATGTCACAAAACATAAACCCGACCCAGAACCGATTTTAAAAGCAATGAGTTTGTTAAAAAGTAATCCTAATGAAGTAATATTTGTTGGTGATAATTCTCATGATATTGAAGGGGGAAAAAACGCAGGTGTAATTACTTGTGGAGTAGCTTGGGCTCTTAGGGGAGCAGAATACTTGAAACAATTTTCTCCAGACTATATACTTAAAGATATGAGAAATTTATTAACGATTATAGATGAGGTGAACTTAAATGGAAAATAAACTATATGATGTAATAGTCATTGGTGCTGGTCCTGCTGGAATGACTGCTGCAGTTTATGCAAGTCGTGCTGGACTAAATGTTTTAATGCTTGAAAAAGGTGCTCCAGGCGGACAAATGGTAAATACTTATGAGGTGGAGAATTATACAGGATTTGAAAAAATATCTGGACCTGATTTATCGATGAAAATGTTTGAACACACCCAAAAATTAGGTGTACAATACGCCTATGGAGATGTAATAGGATTAGTCGATGAAGGGAAAACAAAGGTTGTTTTAACTGATAGCTATAAGTATCAAACCAAAGCAGTAATTATCGCAACAGGCACCATAAACAGAAGATTAAACGCTAAAGGTGAAGATAAATTAGCAGGTAGAGGTATTTCTTGGTGTGCTATTTGTGATGGCGCTTTTTACCGTAATAAAGATGTTGTTGTAATTGGTGGTGGAAACTCAGCCGTTGAAGAAGCTTTATATTTATCAGGAATATGTCGTAAGGTTACGATTATACATCGAAGAGATGAATTTAGGGCTGAAAAAATTGCACAAGAGCGAGTAGCGGCTTCTGAAAAAATTGTTTTTGAATTAGATTCTGTTGTGGAATCATTTAATGAAATAAATGATAAATTAGGAAGTGTCACAGTCAAAAATGTAAAAACTAATAATACTAAAGATATTTTATGTGACGGTGCATTTATCTATGTAGGGCAAGATCCTGTTACTTCAATGTTTAAAAATGTGATTAGTTTAAATAAGAATGGTTATATAATTACTAATGATAAGATGGAGACCAATTTATTAGGAATTTATGCAGCAGGTGATGTTACTGTGAAAGATTTACGACAAATTATTACCGCAACAAACGATGGTGCTATAGCTGCTCAAAATGCATTAAAATATATTGAATCAATACATTAATTGTTTCTAGTTAGCCACGTAAAACGTGGTATTACCATGTAAAATCTGGTATTATTACGTTTTACATGGTTTTTTATTTATTTATTAAATAAAATTAGTTAAGATTACATATTTTAATAGAGAATCATTACATCTTATATGATATAATAGTTAAAAGATGGATATGTTTAGTTTTGTGTTGCTAAAAGAACATGATATAATGTTTTAGAATAAATTAAAGTGGTGATGGTATGCCCAAATTAATCAAAAATTTACTTCTAGTTACTGGTATGAGTGGTGCAGGGAAATCTGTAGCTCTTAATTGTTTAGAAGATATTGGCTATTATTGTATAGATAATATGCCTGTTGTGTTATTAAACCATATTACTTCTCTAACTAGTGAAAATAATATGAATTATAATAACATTGAAAATTTTGCGGTTGTAGTTGATAGTAGAAGCCAAGATTTTGACTCATTAATTCAAGTTATAAATGAATTAAGGAAAGAGAAACAGTTAAGTTTAAAAATTCTGTTTTTAGAGACAAATGATGATGTTTTAATAAAGAGATATAAAGAAACTAGAAGAATGCATCCATTGTCAAAACAAGGTTCAATTATTGAAGGCATCATTCAAGAAAGAAAGATTTTAGAGACTTTACGGGAAAAATCTGATTATCTTATTGATACTTCTTACCTTAGTTCAAATCAATTAAAAAAAGAGATTGCCTCACGTTTTATTTTTAAACGGACTAATTTTGATATTAATTTAATGTCTTTTGGTTTTAAACATGGATTACCAATTGATTGCGATTTTGTGTTTGATGTTCGATTTTTACCAAATCCTTTTTATATTGATGAATTAAAAGAACTTACTGGTCTTGATAAGGAAGTATTTGATTATGTTATTGATCGTGAAGAAACTACTAATTTTCTTGAGAAATTAACGGCTTTGCTTAATTTTGTTATTCCTCGATTTGGGGAAATCGCAAAAAACCAAGTAATAATTGGAATTGGTTGTTCAGGAGGACAACATCGATCTGTAGCAATTGCGGAAAAATTATGCGCATTATTATGTGATAAATACAATTGTTATGTTTGGCATCGAGATATGGAAAAAAGGGGAAGGGGTAAAGAAAATGGATAGAGATCCTAATATTGTAGTAATAGGTGGCGGAACGGGACTTTCTTATTTGTTAAAAGGACTAAAAAAATATCCTCTAAATATAACCTCTATTATTACTGTTGGTGATGATGGTGGGAGTAGTGGTGATATTCGTAATTCCAATCATGTGGTACCACCAGGTGATATTAGGAAAGTTATGATTTCAATGAGTGAAACTGAACCACTTTTGAATACTTTACTTACTCATAGATTTGCCAATGACTCAATATTTGCTAATCATACAGTTGGGAATATTCTACTTACCGCATTGTTTCAGATTACAGGTGATTATGTACTAGCAATTAGGCAATTAAGTAAAGTCTTAAATGTTAAGGGAACTATTTTACCTGTTGCCCAAAAACCATTGACACTCTGTGCCCTAATGGATGATGATAAAGTTATCTGTGGGGAAACTAATATCACTTCTGCTAAAAAAACGATAAAGAATATATTTCTAAAAGAAGAAGGTGTCAAAGTGACACCTGAGGTAATAGAAGCTATTGCCGAAGCTGATATGATTGTATTTGGTCCTGGCAGTTTATATACAAGTATTATTCCTAATATTATAGTTCCGAATGTTACAGAAGAAATTAATAAATCTAAAGCCAAAAAGGTTTATATATGTAATGCCATGACAGAGTCTGGTGAAACAGATCATTTTACTGTGAGTAAACATGTTAAAATCTTAGAGAAGTATTTAGGTGGAAATTCTATCGATATTATTGTCGCTAATGATGATTCTTCTATAAATAAAAATGTTTTAGAATTATATCAAGAAAAAGATGCAGAATTAGTGGCAATTGATTATGATGAAATTGTTAAAATGAATAAAGAATTAATAACCGACAAATTTATTTATATAAATGATGAAAATCACATTAGACATAAAAGTAATAAACTAGCAGCATATATCTTAATGATGCTAATTGAAACAATAGAATAAAGTAGGTGATATTTTGTCATTTGCATCTGTTACCAAAAATGAATTAGTTTCTTTAGTTGTTTCTGATTGTTGCGCCAAAGCAGAATTATCAGCCCTAACAAGGTTAAATGGTGTTATAAATATTTCTCATGAGGGACTTAGAATCGAGTTTCAAACTCAAAATGCGGCGATTGCTAGAAGATATGTTAAGTTATTAAGGCAATTATATGAGGTGCAAATTGATGTTTTAACAAGAAAACAAATGCGCTTAAATAAAGGAAATATTTATATCGTTCGTATTAACAGTTATTCCAAAATGATAATCAATGATTTAATGCTTATGGATGATAATGGGTTTGTGCTAGGAACACCAAATGGTATTTTAGAACAAACATGTTGTCAAAGAGCTTACCTAAGAGGTGCTTTTTTAGCGACGGGTTCTGTCAATAATCCTGAAAGATCATCTTATCATCTAGAAGTTTTTGTGTTAGATAAAGAGCTGTCAGTTGATATAAAAGATTTAATGAATGTGTTTAATTTAAATGCAAGAACAATTGCTAGAAAAAAAGGGTTTATAGTATATATAAAAACATCTGAAAAAATCTCTGATTTTTTAAGGGTTATAAACGCAATAAACTCAGTGCTAGATTTTGAGGATATTAGGATTTTTCGAGACATCAATAATTCTGTAAATAGAATTAGAAATTGTGAAGTAGCTAATATTAATAAATCATGGAATGCGTCAAATCATCAAATTGATAATATTAATTTGATTGCTGACACTTTTGGTTTAGATATTCTTCCGCCTAAATTGTATGAAGCAGCAATTATTCGCTTGAATAACACTGATTCAACTTTTGCTGAATTAAGTGAACAATTTTATGAAGAGTATGGTAAAAGTATTAGTAAATCTGGTTTGAATCACAGGTTTCGAAAGATTAATGAAATCGCAGAGAGAATTAGAAAAAGTGATTCTATTGATGAATTAATATAATTATTAACAAAAGACGTATGAAATTCATACGACTTTTGTTATAATTAAGGTATATATAGAGGAGGAAATTTTATGAAAAAAGAAATTATTTATACTAATCTTGCACCAAATGCGATTGGTCCATATTCACAAGCAATTAAAGCGGGAGATATGTTATTTATTTCAGGGCAAATTCCAGCAAACCCAGAAACAGGTGAAATTGTTTCAGGGAAAATAGCTGAACAAACTCACCAAGTTTTAAAGAATTTAAATAGTATCTTAAAAGAAGCAGGATATGGTTTTAGCGATGTCGTAAAAACTACCATTTTCATAAAGGATATGAATGATTTTGGAACAATAAATGAGGTCTATGGACAATATTTTAGTGAACATAAGCCTGCAAGAGCTACTGTAGAAGTATCTAGGCTTCCAAAGGATGTAAAAGTTGAAATAGAATTAATCGCTGTTAAGTAAAAACAGTTAGAAATGGCGGATAACTACCCTGTAGGATAGACAATTTAAAAAAGTTTATCTTGCAGGGTATTTTATGTATAATATACATAATTAATTAAGTATTATTGATTAAAAATTAAGCAGACACAAGCAATTTTAGTTTGAAAAAAATTGTGCTTTTCTTATATATTAAATGATATTTAAATTTTCACATAATCAAATTAATATAATGACGGTAAATAAAGTATTTCACCATGTAAACAGTTAATAATGGGATTAATAAAGTGGTTGTGTTAAATAAGCCAAGGTTATGGCGTGATGATTTTACAAAGGTATTTATTGTATAAGAATTAGAGAAATAAAAGGCAGATGTTATTTCAATTGAACAATCAACTTATACGATTTTTTTTTGAGACCTAAATAAATTCTTTTTAAATGGAATCGCAAAGCTACTAAATCAATATGAAAGATTAAATATTAATTTGAACATTTTCTTGATTTTTTAAATTTAAATTGTTTGACTTTTCACAAACAAATTGCTATACTGATTAAGTGCTATTTTTTAGAATTACGGGAATTTTTAAGCTTCTAAGTATAAAATTCCGGGAACAAAGGATACTAATACTTAGCATAGCATGTAATTAATTTTTGGAGGTGAAACCCATGTCGAAAGATGTTAGAAAAATGTTAAGTGATTTTACAGGTGGATTAGAGACAATGGCGGAAACTAATGAACAGCATGTAGGTGCATTCATGAATTTATTAGGAGCAGCATATGAGCCAGGAGCAGTTGATTTAAAAACCAAAGAATTAATAAGTGTTGCAATTGGATGCTACAGTAGATGTGAATACTGTATAGTTTTCCACACTTACAAAGCACTTGAAGCAGGTGCTACAAGACAAGAAATAATTGAAGCAGCTATGGTTTCCGTAGCGTTTGGCGGAGGACCATCGATTGCTTATAGCGTTACATTATTAAAAGACTCACTAGACGAGTTTGAAAAAGATTTTCAATAATATAACCAGTAATCGCAATTAAGAGAGACAGTAGAGATGCTGTCTTTCTTCCTAAATATGAATTGGAGATGAAGATATGTTTGATTTTAAGCTTGAAAAGCTTTCTGGTCATGCTAATAGTGGCAAGGTAGGAAAGATATATAAAGGTGCTGATGAATTAATAAATTCTGGTGAAGATTTTTTTGACATAGAATCAAATAAAGGAAATATTACAGTATGCGCTGACTTTAGTGGAATAATTAAGAGTATAGAAGTAAAAGTTGGTGACACTGTTAAAAAGGGAGACACATTAGCTAAAATTGAAGGCGAGCAAGTAAAAAAGGAAAGAAAACAAGAAGGAATTCAAGAGACTAAGAATTCAGCTGGATTTAATTATTTGGGGAATCTCATGAAGCCTAAAAAAGAGGAAGTTGATGTAGATATCACTATAATAGGAGCCGGGCCAGGTGGATATGTAGCTGCTATTCAAGCTGCTAAATCAGGTTTAAAAGTAGCTCTTGTTGAAAAGGAAATAATAGGTGGTACATGTTTAAATTGGGGATGTATTCCTACAAAAGCATTCGTTAGATCATCAGTTGTATTTAAAGACTTAAAAGACTCAGAAAACTTTGGATTATTTGCAGAAAATGTGTCTGTAGAAATTAATAAAGTAGTAAATAGGAAAAATGCAATTGTTAAGCAATTAGTTGGTGGTATAGAATATTTAATAGAGAAAAATAATATATTACTATATAAAGGGAATGGTAAGATACTTGATAATAACACAATATTTACAAAACAGGGTAATAAAGAAACTACTATTCACACTAAAAATATAATAATAGCTACTGGTTCTGAAAGTACATTGATTCCTCTGAAAGGCGTCGATTCTCCAAATGTATTAACTAGTAAGGACTTGTTGGATATAAAATCAATGCCACAGAAGTTAGTTGTCGTTGGTGGCGGTGTAATAGGAATGGAATTTGCATTCGTTTTTAGAAACTTTGGAGTTGATGTAACTGTTGTAGAATATGTTGATAATATATTAGCAACCTTAGATGATGATATTTCAAGTGAAATTACCGCAATAGCAAAAGAAAAAGGAATAAAAGTATATACTAGCTCTAAGGTTGAAGAAATACTAGATACAGAAGAAAAACAGAGTGTATTAGTTTTTTCAAAAGACGATAAGAAACATTATCTTACAGCAGACAAAATATTATTAGCTGTTGGAAGACAACCTAATATAGAAGGCTTAGATGTTAAAGAGCTTGGTATTAAGTTGAATGATAGAGGTAGAGGGATTAAGGTAAATGAAAAAATGCAGACTAATATTCCTAACATCTATGCTATAGGGGATGTTACAAATATTATACAGCTAGCTCATGTTGCATCTCATCAAGGAATAGTTGCAGTAGAAAACATATTAGGCAAAGATGTGAAAATGGAATATGATGTAATACCTAGCGCAATATTTACTGACCCTGAAATAGCGGTAGTAGGTATGAGTGAAAAAGATGCTAAGAAACAGAAACTCGAAATTGTTGTTGGCAAATTCCCATTTGCTGCAAACGGCAAAGCATTAACATTAGGTGAAGCTAGAGGGTTTGTTAAGATTATTAAAGATAAGACTTCAGATAAGATACTTGGCGCGGCAATAATAGGCCCACATTCAACTGACTTAATTCATGAATTAGCTTTAGCAGTGAAAAATGAACTAAAGGATATTGATATAATCAAAACTATTCATGCTCATCCAACCACATCAGAAGCGGTACACGAAGCTGCATTAGCTTCAACAAGTTTTGGAGCACTTCACTTCGCAGAATAGTACATAAAGGGTTTTCAATAATCATCGTAATAGATTAATAGAAAACCCTTTTTTTATTTAGATACTAGGAACCCAACAAAAGTTTCCTAACCCAAGCAAGTAAATATTTAACCTTATTGGGAATACATTTTTTAATCCTTATCTACTTAATAAAAATAAAAAAATTTAGATTCCTTTTTTTCTATCTATTACATGTAATAATCTTGATGAAAATAGTGATTAAATGTTATTATATTATTAATGAAGTAGAAATGTGGTGTAATAATGATATTAGTATTAATTGGTTCACCTAATAAATTAGGTAATACTTATACAGTAGTTAATGAATTATTAAAGGATATTGATGAAGAAATCATTTATTATGATGCTTATAAAAGTAAAATAAAAGCTTGTATTGATTGTAAGTATTGTTCATCTACAAGTGGATGTTCAATAAAAGATGAAATGCAAGATATTTATCAATTAATTGAAAAAGTTGATACTTTAATTATTGCTTCGCCACTGCATTTTGCAACATTTACAGGAGAATTAATTAATTTGTTAAGTCGTTTTCAAACATATTATGCTGGTAAATATGTGCGTTTAGTTAATAACCCAACTATTAAAAAAGGATTACTTGTAGTAACTGCAGGTGGTCACTGGCCAAAGATGTTTGTTGGCGTGAAGGAAACCTTTAATGTTGTTAAATTATTATTTAATATAGATAAAACATTGGAGTTATTAATTGCTAAGTGTGATGAGGTTCTTCCTACATCTTCTTCTGAATTTAAGAATCGTAAACAAGAAATTCAATTATTTTTAGGTGAAAAATAAAGTGTCTTTTCACAATTTATTATAGCCGTTTATTGATAACTATCCTTTATTATTATATAATAAAGATATAAATTAATTTAAAAAATGAGTGACTAGTTTTTATTAGTCATTTAAATTTGTAAATTAATGAAAACGCTTACTTAATTAATCGAGATATTTTGACATTAGTATTAAATAAGGCTCGAAAGATTGTATTTCACTCAAATTAACTTTATAATAATGTTATAAAAAATGGATAATAATAAACTCAATTAGAAAGGTAGGAATAAGTAATGGTTATTGTATTGGATGGAAATAGTCTTAAATTAGAAGATTTTATCCAAGTTGTAAGGTTCGGTGCTGAAGTAAAACTAAGTTCTGATGCCATAGCACGGATAAAATCAAGTAGAAAAATAATCGATAAAATAGTTGATGAAGAAAAAACAGTATATGGTGTTAATACTGGTTTTGGAAAACTTTCGAATGTCACCATAAATAGAGATGAGGTAAGTAAATTACAGGAAAATTTGTTGAAAAGTCATGCTTGTGGTGTAGGGAATTATTTTAATAGTGAGATAACTAAGGGTATAATGTTACTTCGCGTAAACGCACTTGCTAAAGGCTATTCCGGTATTAGACTTGAAGTATTAGAGAGGTTAATTTTATATATTAATAAAGATATATGCCCTTTAATACCCGAAAAAGGTTCGCTTGGTGCTAGTGGAGATTTGGCTCCACTAGCTCATATGGCACTTACTATAATAGGTTTAGGAGAAGTAATGTATAAGGGTAAGACTACTTCAACTATCGACGTACTTAAAGCATTAGATATTAAACCTATTGAAAAGCTACAAGCAAAAGAAGGTTTATCACTAATTAATGGTACACAAGTAATGACTTCTGTTGGTGCAATAACAACTTATGATGCCATGGCCTTATCTAAACTTGCAGATATTGCTGGAAGTTTAACAATGGAAGCATTAAGTGGAATAAAGGATGCTTTTGATGAACGAGTTCATCTCATTAGAGGCCATAAGGGGCAGATAAATGCCGCTAAAAATGTACGTACTTTAATAAATGGTAGCGAATATGTGACAAATCAAGGTGAAATACGCGTACAAGATGCTTATTCACTTCGTTGTATGCCTCAAGTTCATGGGGCGAGTAAAGATGCTTTAAAATATCTTGTTGAAAAAATTGAGATTGAAATGAATGCTGCTACTGACAACCCACTTATAATTGATGAGGATACAGTAATATCTGGTGGAAATTTTCATGGTCAGCCAATGGCAATTAGTTTTGATTTTTTAAAGGTTGCGATAGCTGAACTTGCTAATATATCCGAAAGAAGGATTGAAAGATTAGTAAATCCCCAATTAAGTGAAGGCTTACCAGCATTTTTAGTTAAGAAAAGTGGTGTTAATTCTGGATTTATGATTATGCAATATTCTGCTGCTGCTTTAGTTAGTGAAAATAAAGTTTTGGCACATCCAGCCAGTGTTGACTCTATACCATCAAGTGCTAATCAAGAAGATCATGTGTCAATGGGAACTATAGCTAGTCGAGGAGCTTTTGAAATTTTAAGTAATGCTAGAAATGTGCTGGCAATAGAGCTTTTAGCTAGTGCTCAAGCAATTGATTTACGAGTTGAAAAGAAATTAGGAAAAGGTACAAAAGCTGCTTATGATGAAATTCGAAAACATATCGATTTTATCGATGAAGATAAAATAATGCACCCATTTATTAATAAAATGGAAGAGCTAATAAAAAATGAAGTGATTTTAAAAGTAGTTGAAAAAGAGATTGGCTCTTTAATATAAAAATTGGAGGAAGAAATGTTTAATAATGATATTGAAAAAGCAATGACAATTAATTTTGTTTCGTTTTTTAATGAATTACCCGAATATCCAAAATTTGAAGAGGGAATTAGACGGGCACCTAAACGAGAATTTACTTTAACTCAAAAAGAAACAGAGTTAGCAATTAAAAATGCTTTACGTTACATTCCTGAAAAATGGCATGAAACCCTAGCTCCTGAATTCTTAGATGAACTTTTAACAAGAGGAAGAATCTATGGATATCGATTTAGACCAAAAGGTAATATTTCAGGAAAACCAATTGATGAATATAAAGGAAAGACAATTGAAGGTAAGGCACTACAAGTAATGATTGATAATAACCTTGATTTTGATATTGCCTTATACCCATATGAACTTGTAACATATGGTGAAACAGGGGCTGTAATGCAAAATTGGATGCAATATCATTTAATTAAAAGCTATTTAGAAGTTATGAACGATGAACAAACCTTAGTTGTTCAATCAGGACATCCTTTAGGGTTATTTAAATCTCATGTTGAAGCACCAAGAGCTATAGTTACAAATGGGTTAATGGTAGGCCTATATGATGATTTAGAAAACTGGAATCGGGGAGCTCAATTAGGTGTAGCATCTTATGGACAAATGACAGCAGGTGGTTGGATGTATATAGGACCACAGGGAATTGTGCATGGAACATATTCAACTATTTTAAATGCTGGACGTGATAAATTAGGTATTCCTGAAGATAGGAATTTAGCGGGAGTGTTATATGTTACTAGTGGTTTAGGTGGTATGAGCGGGGCTCAAGGAAAAGCTTGTGAAATAGCCGGTGGAGTTTCAATTATTGCCGAGGTTGATAAATCACGAATTGATACAAGATTTTCGCAAAATTGGGTAAGTTATGTAGCTAACACACCAAAAGATGCATTTTCAAAAGCCAAAGAATACTTAGATAAAAAAGCACCAATTGCGATTGCCTATTGTGGAAATATTGTTGACATATTAGATTATGCAAACATTAATAATATTCATATAGATTTGTTAAGTGATCAAACTTCGTGTCATAATGCTTATGATGGAGGGTATTGTCCTGTTGGAATTACTTTTGAAGAAAGAACAGAATTACTTAAACATAATAAAGTTGAATTTATAAGATTAGTGAATGAAGGCTTAAAGAAACATTATTACGCGATAAAAGCTCTAACTAAAAAAGGAACTTACTTTTTTGATTATGGAAATAGTTTTATGAAAGCCATATTTGATGCAGGTGTAACAGAAATCTGCCTTAATGGGAAAAATCCTCTAGATGGATTTATTTGGCCAAGTTATGTTGAAGATATAATGGGACCAATTTTATTTGATTATGGCTATGGTCCGTTCCGTTGGGTTTGCTTAAGTGGGAAAGATAGCGATTTAGATAAAACTGATAAAGCAGCAATGGACTGTATTGATCCAAAAAGACGTTTCCAAGACCTTGATAATTATAATTGGATTAGAGATGCTAAAAAGAATAATTTAGTTGTTGGGACGAAAGCAAGAATTTTATATCAAGATGCACTTGGAAGATTAAAAATTGCTTTAAAATTTAATGAATTAGTACGAAAAGGTGAAGTAGGACCAATCATGTTAGGCCGAGATCATCACGACACAGGAGGTACTGATTCACCGTTTAGAGAAACATCAAATATTAAAGATGGCTCTAATATTATGGCTGAAATGGCTACTCATATTTTTGTTGGTAATGCTAGTAGAGGTATGAGTTTAGTTGCTCTACATAATGGTGGTGGTGTTGGTATTGGTAAGGCTATTAATGGTGGTTTTGGTATGGTACTTGATGGAAGTAAACGAGTAGATGAAATTCTTAAAAGAGCAATACCATGGGATGTTATGGGTGGAGTTGCTAGACGTGCTTGGGCACGAAATGAAAATGCTGTTACAACTTCAATGGCATATAATCAAATTAGTGATGAAAACCATATAACATTACCATTTGTTACTGATGAAAATTATATTAAAGAATTAGTTAAAAGTAATTACATCAAGGGAGGAAAATAAATGAAAATTGTACAATGTGTTCCAAATTTTTCTGAAGGAAGAGATTTAGAAAAAGTCGAGAAAATTGTAAGTGTATTAAAGAATCGAGAAAATGTAAAACTTGTTAGTTATGAACCAGATGCAAGTTATAATAGAACAGTTGTTACTTTATTAGGTGAACCAGACGCTGTTAAAAACGCTGTTATATCAATGGTAGGAGTAACAACAGAATTAATTGATTTAAACAACCACACTGGTGAGCACTCAAGAATGGGGGCAACAGATGTTATTCCTTATATTCCGATTAAAGATATGACAATGGAGGAATGTGTTGATCTAGCAAAACAAACTGCGAAAAAAATCAATGATTTATACAATGTACCTATCTTTTTATATGAAGAAGCTGCAAAAAATGAAGATAGGATTAATCTAGCTAATATCCGTAAAGGACAATTTGAAGGTATGAAAGAAAAAATCCAACTTGAAGAGTGGGCACCTGATTATGGCAAGAGTGAAATTCATCCAACTGCAGGTGCAACAGCAGTTGGGGCAAGATTACCACTTGTTGCGTTTAATATTAACCTAGATACTACTAATGTAGAAATTGCTGCTAATATTGCCAAGGCAATAAGACATTCTGGTGGTGGATTTAGATATATAAAAGCAGGCCCTGCAAGTATTGAAGATAAGGGTATCGTTCAAGTAACAATGAATATAACAAACTATAAAAAAACAAGTATCTACCGCGTATTTGAAACTGTAAAAATGGAAGCAAAACGCTATGGAGTAAATGTTTTAGGTAGTGAAATAGTTGGCTTAGTTCCAATGGAAGCTCTAGTAGAATCAATAGAGTATTACTTAGGTCTTGAAGGGTTTAGTATGGATAAAGTTTTAGAAACGAATTTATTTGATTAAAGGTCGTGAATAAATGAAAGCGGATTTAATTATTTATCATGTGTCGCAACTATATACTTTAAATGGTAATAATAACCTTCGCCAAGGTAATGAAATGAAACAAGTTGGTATGATTGAAAATGGATTTATCGCTAGTTTAAAAGGTAAAATTATTGCAATAGGTAGTGGTGAAGACTACTTGTTATATAAAAGCGAAAAAACTAAGTTTGTTAATGGCTGGGGTTTAATTTTAACCCCAGGTTTAATTGATTCACATACTCATTTAGTTCATGGTGGCTCACGTGAACATGAATTTGAGCAAAAACTTAGTGGAGTGCCTTATTTAGAAATTTTAAAAGTTGGTGGCGGAATTTTAAGTACAGTTGAGGCAACAAAAAAAGCTAGTTTTTCTGAATTATATGATAAAGCTAAGAAAAGTTTAGATATGATGTTAACATATGGGGTTACAACTGTAGAAGCTAAAAGTGGCTACGGCTTAGAACTTGAAACTGAGTTAAAGCAATTAAAAGTAGCCAAAAAGTTAAATGAAACCCATCCTGTTGATATAAAATCAACTTTTTTAGGAGCTCATGCTGTTCCTGTAAAATATAAAGAGAAGAAATCACAATATATAGAAGAGATAATTAAGATGATGCCAATTATTAAAGAAAAAGGTTTAGCTGAATATTGTGATGTATTTTGTGAAGATGAAGTTTTTTCAATAGAAGAAAGTCGCTATATATTAAATGAAGCAAAAAAGCATGGTTTTAAATTAAAAATTCATGCTGATGAAATCGTCCCTTTAGGAGGAGCAACACTTGCTTGTGAATTAGGCTGTGTATCTGCTGATCATTTAATGGCATCAACAAAAGCAGATTTTATTAATCTCGCCAAAAATAAAGTTGTCGCAAATCTTTTGCCAGCTACATCATTTAGTTTAAACAAAGATTTCGCTAAAGCTCGAGAAATGATTGAAAGAGGTTGTGGTGTTGCTTTATCATCAGATTATAATCCAGGTAGTTGTCCTTCCGAAAATCTCCAATTTGTGATGCAGCTAGGATCGATTAAATTAAAAATGTTACCAACAGAAGTTTTAAATGCGGTAACCATTAATGCTGCTTGCGCAATTAATGAAGAAGCACGAATTGGATCGCTTGAAGTTGGGAAAGATGCTGATTATATCTTATTTGATTGTCCAAATTTAGATTATTTACTATATCATTTTGGAATAAATCATGTTAAGGATGTATATAAATTAGGTAAGTTGGTCGTTAAAGATCAAAAAGTTTGTTATAAGGATTGTGATAATATGAGTCTTATTGATTTAAAAGTTAAGGAATTTATAAGTGAAGTTGATTCAAATAGTCCAGCACCTGGTGGTGGTAGTGTCTCAGCGTTAGCATCTACATTTGGTGTAAGTTTATCAAGAATGGTCTCACATTTAACGATAGGCAAAAAAAAGTTTTTAGAATTAGATGAAAAAATTCGCATTGATTATGAAGATAATTTTATTACTTTAAATAACATTAAAGAAGAATTAATCCCATTAATTGATAATGATACTTTAGCCTATAACATTGTCATGAAAGCATATAAAATGCCTAAAGAAACAGATGTTGAAAAAAAATTACGAAATGAAGCGATTGAAAAAGCGACAATTGAGGCTATTAAAGTTCCTCATGAAATCGCAAGATTATCATATAAAGCTTTAGAGGTAATAATTAAGATGCTTCCTTATGGCAATAAAAATGCAATTAGTGATATCGGAGTTGGAACCTTATTGTTGTATACTGGTTTAGAAGGTGCTATCATGAACGTAAAAATTAACTTGAGTAGTTTGAAGGATTTTGGTACCGCAAATATGTATCGTAATTCTTGTGAAGAATTATTAACATTAGGGATAAAATTGAAAGAAGATATTTTAGCGAAAGTCTATCAAGGTATAGGTTAATATTTATATTGGATAAACCCCATGTTTTTTGGTGGTTTAATAAAGAGTTTATTGTTAGAAAACTTAAAATTCAAAAAGTTAGGAGATTTATTTTTAAAAATCCTAACTTTTTATAAAGCAAAATAAAAGGAATACCCTTCTGTTTTTCATCTATCTTTTTCATGTTTACCACAAATATTGTAACTGTAGTTTGTAATTTCATACCAAAGAGACCTGAATATTTGATTGTTTCATATTAATAGATAATGTAACTTAACAAATTCCGATTAATTATTTCATTATTTGTTTTTCTAACAAATAATTTAAGTTTCAAGAAAAATTCTCTGGGACACATAGCACTATGAAAAAATTCTTCTATGTAAAATCGCTGGTGTATCAAGATGAATAAACATTGTTATGGATTAAAAATAGTATTAATTCATAAGAAAAGTTTTGAATTTGATAATTAGATAGATTACAATTAAAGTGTAAGCAAGAAGAATAGAGGAGGAAATAAATTGAGTAAAAATAAAGAATATTGGGTAAATCAAAGCATGAGTTTTGATAAATCTTCAGATTATTATGATAATTTTAGACCAAGTTATCCAGAAAAACTTATTAATGATATCGTAAATAAAACAGGTGTTAATTCTAAATCAGCTATATTAGAAATTGGTGCAGGTAGTGGAAAAGCGACAGAGTTATTTGTTAATAAAGGGTTTCAAATAACTTGTATTGAACCAGGTGAGAATTTAGCTAAAAAGGGAGAATTGAAATTTCAACAATCAAATCAGGTAAATTATATTGTTAGTCGCTTTGAAGAATGGGAAGGAGAAAAAGAACATTATGATTTAATCTTATCAGCACAAGCGTTTCATTGGGTACCTAAACCAATTGGGTATGAAAAATGCTATAATGCATTGAAAGAAAGTAAATATATGTGTTTATTTTGGAATTATTACTTTGCAAGCGAAAATAATTATGATGTTGAATTACAGGAGTTATTCAAGGAATATCCAATTGGATATTTGGATACTAAAGAAAGCTTAGAGAATAAAATAAATTATACAGTAGAAGAGATTCATCAAACTGGATTATTCAAAAACATTGAGGTTATCCAATATCCTTGGAGTCTAGAATATGATGACAATCAATACATAGGTTTTTTAAAAACTGGTAATGGATATTTGACAATGGATGATAGAACAAGAGAAAAGGTAGAAAACAAAATAAGGGATATTATAAATAGAAATGGTGGAAAGATTACCCGCGAGTTTAAATGTACAATGTTTATGGCACAAAAGAAATAACATTTTCAATAGACCAGTTCCTCCTAGTATAATACAAGAAATTATTATTAATTATCTATAGAAAATTCCATTGCTGGTAGTTAATTTAGGTTGTGGTACATCTAGAACAATATTTTAAGAAAATGATTATAGCGTACAAATACTTGGTTAATATCCTCTTCCTGAGTTTCACAGTTAGAAAAACAAAAAACCAGAATTATTTACTAATATAGTAACAATTCTGGTTTTTTGTTTTATTTATTTGTTGTGAACTATTTTTCTTTTATAACTTTTCAATTACGGAATATGAGCATGTTTTAAGTTTAATAAAAAAATTAAACACTTTTTCTATTTGATTAATTTGTATAACCCTTTATTAATTGCTAAACAATTAGTTCCGTTTAGTGCAACTTGTATTTGTTTTATTGAATATTAATAGTTTAACCTATATTGTAATATTCTTGATATTTTTAAGCGACATAACAGGTTAAGAAGTGTCTTCAATGTTACTTTGTGTCCAGACATAAACCGGTCTAACTTCTAAAGCGGATTTCATCAATCGAAATAATTCTTCAATGCTCGATAATCCTCGATACTTTTTCTTCTGTTAATTCATGATGTGATGATTCAGTAATAGCCATCTAATAGTTTGATACTTCACCTGTTTCATCATCTATTTCTAATGTATCTCTTGATGCCATATGCATTAGAAGCAGTATATTTTGGTGGATGAACTAAGAAAATTTGAATAAGTTCTTAGGCATCTCCCAGTTTATGCTTTTCTTTTAAGATTGTCGTTGTTTTATCTTTATTTTTTATGGTGCGTTCTCTTATAAAACTTTTCAATTTGAATGATCTATTGCCGTTAAAAACATTACCCGTATTACCTAATACATAATCTATAAATTCTTTTTTGGTTGCTCGTATTTGTTGACTAACAATATAGCCATCATTTTTACTTGATAAGAATATTATGTTTCCGATACTATTTAATCCTAATAAGCAGTAATAATTATTTTACCCAAATTATATATTTCTCATAATTTTTTCCGTTGTGGATATCAGTGTGAAATAAAGATTTCAGCGAAAAGAATTAAATACTCATAAATATAATAATAAGAAACAGAAATCAAAAAATCTAATTACTTATAGAAGCGATTGTGAATTAAAATATATGGATTATTATAATAATGACATATCTATGGAATCTAAAAAAGATGACTCTAATCATCTTCTTAATTTTAATGAATTTTTTTAATTGTCCTTAACAAAGGGTATATTTAAGTTATCATCTTCAAAAATAGATTTTATATATTCATAATCATTTTTATAAGCAAGTGCTAACATTAATTTAATTCTTGCTTTAGGTCCACTTAAATTAGTTCCAAAGATAACGCCTAATTCACATAACATCTTTCCTCCGCCGTTGTAACCATAGCTTCCTGATACTCTTCCACTAGGACATCTTGAAACTAATATTATTTTTATGTTTCTTGCTATTGCTTGTTTTATACTGTTTACCATCATAGGAGGCACATTTCCTCTTCCAAATGCTTCGATTACAATACCTTTAGCACCTTTGTTTATATAATAATCAATTAAGTCACCATCCATTCCAGAGGCTACCTTTATTAAATAAACTTTGTTTTCAAGAGTATTGGTTGGAATATGAATACTATTGTTAGTTGAATTACGATAAAATAAAACTTCATCATTATCAACTATTCCTAAAGGTCCAAATTCTATCGATCTGAAAGTATTAAGTGACATGGTATGTGTTTTAATTACTTCATTTGCTGCATTTATATCACCATTCATAACAACCATAACACCTTTGTTTTTAGCAAATGGTGATGTTGCTGTCCTTATAGCTGCGACTAAATTAGATGGACCATCATAGCCAAGTTCAGAGACACTTCGCATCGCTCCAACAAAAATAACTGGTTTTTCAGTTTTTATATATAAATCTAAAAAATAGGCAGTTTCTTCTAGTGTATCTGTACCATGACTAATAACAACACCTGTAATATCATCTCTTGAAACGTACTCTTGTACAAGCTTAGACAAGTCCAACATAATATTAGGTGTGATAAATGGTGAAGGAATAGAAATATAATTATCTACGATAATATCAGCAAGTTCATCTAAATTATTAACATAAGAAACAATTTCATGACCATCAAGAGATGGAACAGCAGCTTTTATTTCGGGATCTATTTTCATTGAAATAGTTCCTCCTGTAAATATCATTACGACTTTTTCATTCATAAATATCACCTCAACATACTTATTTTAGCACAATTAATGAAAGCGGTTAACTATTTTTAGATACTTTTTTGTTAATATTCGACAAGATATTTTGTGTATATTATAATGTCTATATATAATTAGGATAAAGCTGAGGACATTATAAAAAAATATAAAAAATAAATATAGGAACATTTATCCAATCTTAGTAAAGTTTACAGATGAAGATTTAGCAAAGCTTTTCTTCATTTTTTTTATGTAAATAAATTTTACATTTTATGGCAAAAAATGATATAATGGAAAGTAATCAATAAATAATTTTTTGTTTTAAAATTATAAATAAATTATTTTAGAGGGGGTAATTATAAGTGAAAAAAAGTTTATATATAATGATTTTTGCACTTTTTTCTGTATTAGTTTTTGCATTCTCTAAATCAATTAATGTAGAAGGAACTAATGGGAGTGTTCCTACAATAAATTTAATTAATAGTGAAATTATATATTTAAAAATTGGAACAGAATATATTGAATATGGGGCTACAGCGATTGATTTTGAAGATGGAAATTTAAATAATAGTATCCAAACCTATGATTCATCATTAGATATAAACAATGCAGGGACCTATGATATTACGTATTTCGTAACTGATAGTGATGGTAACACTGCTTCTAAAACAAGGCAAATTATCGTTTTTGATACTGCAGATTACATAAAGATTAGTGAACCCATAAGTTTTCATAATGACAGTTTATACCCCTGGGTATTAGTGAATATTGATGGGAAAGCAGCTATGCAATCAAATAATAAACTTGGCAACACTACTTCTTCTTTATCAATTAATGTTAATAGTAAAGCCATATTAAGTTTTGATTGGAAAGTGTCAAGTGAATCTGGATATGATTTTTTGAAATATTATGTAAATGGCGTTGAACAAAGTAGAATAAGTGGCTATAAGGATTGGGAAACTGTAGTTATTGATCTAGATGAAGGAGATAATACAGTTACTTGGCAATATTCTAAAGATTACTCGGTAGATGTAGGAAGTAATAGTGGATTTATCGCCAATGTTAATGTAATTAGAATTGATTTTGATGACCTAACAACAACCATTAATGGTTCATTTAATTATTATGATGGACTTAAAATTAACTGTAATAGATCTGAGGATTTAGATTTTTCCATTAATTCTGTTGACGGGTATGATAAGTCTTATGCAGGATATCAAGATATTAATTATAATATCGATGTATTTTATCAGGGGCAAAGGATACCTTTTAATGTAACAAGAAGAATAACAGTTGAACCAATTATCAATAACATTGAAGATGGCGGTATATATGAAGATAATATAAAAGTTACTTTTGATGGCGGAATAGCATCTCTTAATGGAAAAGATTATGAAAGCGGTTCAGAAATAAAGCAAATTGGCAATAATAGTTTAATTATTTATGGAATGAACGACTATAGTAAGACAGTTAATTTTCAAGTTATCCCATCCCTAAATGATGGTGAAGTATTTTATGACACTTATACACCTAATATAAACGCTAGCTCGATGATGTTAAATGGGCAACCTTTTTATAATGACGAGATTACTGAAATTGGCAACCATACTTTAACTATTAATGGCCTTAATGAGTATACACAAACAATTCATTTTCAAATTATTCCCTCGCTAAATGATGGTGAAGTATTTTACGAAACTTACTCGCCTAATATAAACGCTAAATCATTGATTTTAAATGAACAAGCTTATGCAAATGAAAAAATAACAAATGCTGGTAATTATGAATTGACTATAAATGGAGTAGGTAATTATAATCAGACAATTAATTTCACGATAGAGCCAGTTTATCGGGTTGTTGAAGAAGGAAGATATACAGGAAGTATAATTCCAATAATTTCAGAAATTGATGCAATGTATGAGTTAAATGGTAGTAGTTATAATGTTGGTGATAAAATTACTGAAGTTGGTAATCATACATTAAAAGTTATAGGTGAAAATGGCTATATTAAGAAAATTGAATTTACCGTTTTAGAACAAGTTATAAATTTAAAAAATGAAGGAGTATACAAATACTTTTTAGCGCCAATTATTTCTAATGCTATATTAAAACTTGATGGAGAAGATTATACATCAGGGACAATGATATTTACAGTAGGAGAACATACTCTTCAAGGGTATGGCTTAAATGGCTATACATTTACTTATACATTTACAATAACAGAACAAGTTATTAATTTAGAGGATTCTGGGGTTTATGATAATTTTGTAACGCCTCATATTCCTAATGCACAATTATTTCTTGATAATGAAAATTATTTATCGGGTACAGAAATAAATACTATCGGTGAACACCTTTTAACAGTCGTTGGAAATAACTATATAAATCATTATCATTTTACAGTAGAACCTGTAGTTAATGGAGCTGAAGACGGGAAAGAATATTTTAGCCCTATTGCACCGAATTTTAGTGGAGGGACCCTTACTCTAAATGGTGAAGAATATATCAGTGGATCTATTATAAGTAAAATAGGTAATTATAGTTTAATAATAAGCGGTGTAAATGGCTATATAAAATCAATTAATTTTAAGATATCGCCAACAATTAAAGATTTAGATATTATAACCGGAACTTTTTCACCAAACATTAATGCTAATTCTATGACATTAAATGATCAAGTTTATCAAAATGAAGAAATATCACAAATAGGTAATTATGTATTAATTGTCAATGGAGTTGGTAATTATACCGAAATAATTAACTTTACTATTGAACCCATTTTTGGTGTTATTGATGGAAAAGATTGTGTAGGAAGAGCTATACCAGTAATAGATGGAAGCAGTGCCTCATACAAAATAAATGGTATGGATTATGAAATCGGTGATTTTGTTGAATTAGGGGAATATTCCTTAACTGTAATTGGTGAGAATGGTTATAATCGTACGATTAATTTTAACGTTGTTGAGCATGAATCTAATTTATTAAATGATGGAATCTACTTTAATTCAATTACCCCTACTTCTAACTTATCAAGTTATACTTTAAAGCTAAATGGCAATTTAATCGAAAACGATATACCGATTACTAGAGTCGGTTATAATGAACTTACCATAATTGGCTCCAATGGATATCGTACTACGATAAAATTCACGCTTTTAAATAATGCTAATGTTGTTAATGGAAAAATTTATACACAACCATTATTGATAGAAAAAATTAACGCAAAAATGTTTTTGAATGGAGTTGAAATTACAGAAGATACTCTAGTTAATAAACAAGGTAAATATAAACTAGAAATTATAGGTGTTGGTGACTATAAAGAAATTATAAATTTTGAATATTACAACTACAATTATGAACGTGCTGGAATTATCGCTTTACCAATCATAATTTTACTAGGTACAACATTATTGTTATTTAAGTTTAGAAAAAGTGTGATATAGTATGATAAAATTTTTTCAAAATGAAGCTTTTAATATCCTATTATTTTTTATAGGATTTGCACTTGTATTAGTTGTGATTGGTTTTATACGCGAATTTAAATTAAAACATCGAAAAAAAATAAATTTTAAAAAATTTTTAAAATTGAAAAAGGCATTTGAATTAAGAATAAATAAAGCTTATCTTTTTTTCAATTTTCTATTTATTATTTTATCAACATATTATGCATTAGTCATCATCAGAAATCCGGTCTATAGTATTTATATAATAATCGTCGAGTTGTTAAATGTGATGCTATTTATAATACTGTATTTACATATAAGCAGTGTTAAATATAATAAAGATATATCAGTATATAGTAATTATCATCGAATTATTAGTAAAAGTTTTGATAATAGAGTTCAGTTGTTAGAACAAATCAAAAATCTTAAACATATTTATAATACTTTAATTGTTGAATGTAACGATTTAAATACTGATTTTTCAAAATACTTTAATAGTTATACTGGGATTGATAATTTACTAAGTACACTTCAACCTATCGATGAGGTTATCAAGTCGTATCAAGAACAGTCAAATAATTTTGATGAAAGTATTACTTATAAATTTGATTACGCATTAAAAACATTTCTAAAAACAGGTGAGTATAATGCTTTAACTATAAATGAATTTAAATTTTTAGACAATGTATCATTTAAAAAAATCTTAAACTCAATTAATAATGAACAAAAACAATGTATTTTTAGTTTTTCTTTAAATAAATTAAAGGAAAATCAAATTGTTTCATCTGAACAATTAATGGAAATGATATTGAAATTAAATTCACTAAAAATATCTATAACTGATGAATTTATTATTGAAATCTTGAATTATCTTCATTATCAAGCGGAATATAAGAAGCGAATCCTTGCCTTTTTAACAGATCAAAAATTAATTTCTGTAAATGTTTTATGTAATTTTGTTCATGTGAAAGATTTATCGTGGATTTATGATTTGCCTTTAGCTAAAATTATTGATAAAAAAGATGCTTTAATGGTTTTTGCCTCTATGATTAATAATAATGCTACTAATTGTGCGTTTAAAATTTTAACAACATTTGACATTAAATTTAATAGTGATTTAAAAAAAGCTGTAATACAAGAAAAGACAGAAAATGAAACTAGAAAAATGTTTGCTGTTTATAGTAGACTTTTAGTAACTGATGATTTTGTTAATAGTAAATCAATAAAGTATGAGAATTTAGCTATAATATTAAATCATTATTATGAAGATTATTACCCTCAAGGCAATGATGCCGAAAAAATTAGAGAAATAGTAAAACGTCAAACATTTGAAGAAAATGCCGAATATATTGAGACATCATATAATCATGTTAAGGATGAATATAAAGATTTCTTTATAAATATTGTGAATACGCTGTTTATATACAGTAATAGTTCTTGTGTTGATAATGAGTTTATCAACTATGAAAAAATTTTAAATCAATTTTCGGAATATCGTAAAAATATCAACATAAAAGAATTGAATATTCTAGATGTATTTGTAAAAACGTTAATTCTAATTAATGAAGAAGAAATTAGTAAAATAAATAGAATTTATCAAATGCTAGATGAAAATGTTTATAAAGCATTTAAAGGTAAATTGGCAAAAAGAGATTTACACTATGATAAGCGAGTTTATGTTGGGAAAACCATAATCAAAAACCTAACAAGTAATAGTAATATTAAAAATTTTAAAAGAGTTTTATATAGAATTGAAAATAGTCGCGCGACATTGGATAAAGTAGTAAATATATAGGAGGGGTTCTATATGGTCGATCAGAATAAAATTATTAATGGCATTAGAAATTGCAAGTTATTATTAAGCATTATAGTTGATAATAGTTCTTCTATGAAAGGCGAAAAAATCCAAAAATTAAAAGCTGCTATATCAGACTTCAATTATTATATGCTGACAACTAATTTAAGTAATTATTTTGAATATACATTAATTGTTTTTGATGGATTACATTCTAAAAAGCTTAAAGATTTTAATAATAATAATTTTAATGTTGAGGAAATGGTTGAAGGAGGATTAGCCTTACTTGAAAATTCACTTCAGCTTGGGTTTGATGAACTATATAAACGCTTAAGTGAATTAAATTATGATGGCGTCCAATGTTTTAAACCATGGTTAATCCTCTTAAGTGACGGACAAAGTTATGAAAACATCGATTTAGCAGTAACTAAATTAAAAGATTTATACCAAAATGGTAAACTTACCTATTTTCCATTTTTACTCTCTAGTAATAAAATTGATGAACGTCTTGATGAATTAAAAAATGTCAAAAAACCGATATCTATTTTAAATAACCAATATGATCAATTATTTATGTGGATGTATGAAACAGTAAAAAAGCGAGTGGTTACACCAATAGAGAGGTCAATGAAATTAGAGAGTGATTGTTTTGATGGGTGGACGATGAAATGATAATCGAAAAATGGAAACAAAGCCATACATATGTTATTGGTAAGGACCATGTGAAATTAAATCAATCATGTCAAGATCGAACCTATTATGCTAAAGAAGATGGTGTACATGTTATTGCTCTTGCTGATGGAGCAGGCTCTAGAAAAACTTCAGAAATTGGAGCTGAAGTTGTAACTAAATCAATATGTGAATTATTAGCAAGTGAATTCTTTAATTTCTTTATTGGCTGTGAAAAAAGAGGGAAAGATGAGTTAGATTATTTAAAAGATAATAAAATGTTAAAAAAAATAATTCTTAATACATTGTTAAATGAACTAAAAAAGCAATCTGAAAAAGTAGATGAATTATCATCGACATTATTGTTTTGCGCTCTTTATAAAAACAAATATATTATTGGGCATATTGGTGATGGAGTGATTGGAGGAATATTTGAAGAAGCTGATGGTTTAACAATTAGAACTTTATCAGAGCCTAAAAATGGTGGAGCTCCTAATATTACCTTTTTTGTTACTGATAATGACGCCATCGATCATTTACGAATTACCTCGGGAGAATTTACTAATTTAAGAGGAATTATCTTGATGTCTGATGGTCCTGCTGAAGTTATGTATAATAAAAATACAGGCCTAAATGAAAATGTAATCAAAATTTTTAATAATTTTGATAAAAAAACCCCCAGTGAGTATAATCAAATCCTTAGTAAGTTCTTATGTGAAAAAATAGCAAATTACAGTAGTGATGATTTAAGTTTAAATTTGTTGTATTTAGAGAGTCTATATGCATCGGTCCAAGATACATATACTTTAAACTTATTAAGCGATATTTCGTCAGTTGATCAAATAACTTATAAATCAAAATATTGTGTGGAATTAGACCCAACAATTAAGTCAATAAATAAAAATTTCTCCTCAATCGATGATGTAAGGAGATACCTAAAATGGATTTAAAATTTGGAACAAATAATATTATTTTCATTGAAGAAAGTTGTTTTTTAGCTGATGAATTTAATCAATTTTTAATAAGTTTGTTTAAAAAACTTGATGGGAGAAATTTAACAATCTGCGTAGATCAAAATATTGACAAAACAATCGATAATTATAAATTGACTTTAAACGATAGGGATGCATATACAATTGAAGGGTTCATTGACATTTTCGAGCACCTAGAGATTATTCAGAAAATAGATACAAGAGGTTATTTAGATTTTAATGATTTAGGGAATATCATTAGAAATAATAAATTACTAAATGTATTAATTTTAACACAAAAAGAAAGTGTCTATAAGTCGTTTAAAAAACTAGAATTAGATTCTGAAAATCTTGCTTTAGCAAGATTTAACAAAGAATTAATCGAATGGATTACTTATCCTAAAGTTGGTAATGATGCCTTTTTTATCGAAAAAGATATATATATAAATAAAGTAGATATTGATAATATTGATTATGTCTTTTCTCCAAAATATGGTCACTTAAAATTAGATAAAAGGATCCATTTTAAGGGTGGAGAAGGAATTTTGTATAAAACATATAATAATCAATTATGTAAACTTTATTATGATGAGCACCAGACATATGTTAATTATAAAAAAATTGAACAGATGTTAGAAATTGATATTAATAACCCATTTATAAATTGGCCAAAAGATTATTTGTTTTATAAAAATGATTTTGTTGGTTATCTAATGGATGAGATAAAAGGAGCTAGTAGCCTAGATGTCCTTAGAATTAATATGTTTGAAGGGTATAACATCTTTGATTTATATGTTTTAAGTTACAATTTATTATTGAATATTGATTATTTACATAATAAAAATATCCTTGTAGGTGATTTAAAACTTGATAATATACTAGTGAAATCACCTGTTGAAGTTTATTTAATTGATTGCGGAAGTTATCAAATAAAAGATTTTTCATGCGATGTTTGTCATCCAGAATATACTAAAAAAGTATATACAAGTGAAGAGTTGAAAAAGAAGTTAAGGACAATAGAGGATGAATATTATCCAATCAATAAAATTATTTTTGAGTTATTGATTGGTAAAAATCCAAATTATAATCGCGACTTAGGTGAAGTAGATATTGAAAATAAAAATAATTTTACTTTTCCGCTTGATTTAAGCCAAATAAAAACCTACACAAGAGATTTGGTATTATGGATTGGATTAAGCGAAAGGATGAGAGAATTTTTTTATTACTATTTCAAGGAAAATAAAATAACTTACCTATCAGAATGGTTAAATGAACTAGAAGTATATATAGAAAACGCAAAAGCAAAAAAAAGAAACGGAGAGAGATAATATGAATACTAATAATGATTTCAATTTTGATTTATTTGGAGACTATAAATTACCAGATTTGGACAGTTCTTTAAAACTGCCACTATGTTTAGTTCTTGACCAAAGTGGTTCAATGGCTGAAAGAACAAGATCTAGTAATGGCTCTATCGTAAAAATTGATGAATTAAACTCAAATGTTGAAAAGCTAATCAATTATATTAAGCATGATCCAAAAGCGAGCAAAATTTGCGATTTATGTATAATTGCTTTTGGTGGAAGAGTTCAAGTAGTAACAAACTATAATAGAGTAGATCAAATAAGACCTTTTAAACTAGTTGCTGGTGGTAGCACACCATTAGGTGAAGCTGTGGGACTAGCCATTGATTTGCTTAATAAAAGAAGACAATATTACCGAGATAATGGGATTGAGCACTATAAACCATTGATGTTACTGATGTCTGATGGAGAACCTACTGACAGATATGATACTAGTGCTAGAATTTGTTCTGAAAAAGTTAGTGGAAAAGAGCTTAAAATTTATCCTGTCGGAATTGGGAATAACTATAGAGAAGACATATTAAAAGAATTTTCGCCTTATGTAAATCCGAAACGAATTACTGATATGGCAGGGTTTATGAAATTGTTTGAACTTTTAAGTAGAAGTACAAGTAATCCTACCGATGACTCAATTGATAAATGGTTTAATGAAGATATTTAGAAGCAATTAGTGATGATTTTTGTTGTGGACAAAAATCATCTTTTTATACATTGTAAAAGTTAAGTTAACTGATTTCATTCACTTTAAACTTTGTTGACATTTGTCAATATTTGGGAGATAATATTACTAATGATTAGTTGTAAGGAGGTATTTATGAAAGAAGTAATTAAGTTTTTAGGGAAAAAAGATGATTTAGTTTGGATTTATCCAAAAACATCGATAAATAATGATGCCATGATTCAAGTGGATATGGGCTATCAAGCGATAATGGTCCGAAATGGTGAAATTGATATCCCTTATTTAACAGGTACTAATAAAGTTTTTGATGATAAACAAACAAAATTTTCAATCTTTAATAATAAAAAATATGTTAGTGATTGTAGTATTTATTTTTTTAATAAATCTCGAGAAGTTAGTGCTAGAGAATGGGGAACTAAATATCCAATAAAATATTTTGACAAAAGTTATAAAATAGAATTATCTATGCGGGGGCATGGAACATACAAGCTTTGTATAGAAAGTCCAAGATTGTTTTTAAAAAGTTTTAAAATCGATAACAATTCACTTTTTAAATTAGAGTCATCTATTAAGGATATGGTTATTTCAAAATTATCTGAAACATTAGCGAAAGAATTAACTAAGGGAAGTTATGATTTGTTGAGTATTCATGCTTTTTATGATGTAATTTCTAAAGCCGCGCAAGATACACTAAATGTTGAAATTGAGCAATATGGTTTCAGTATTTATGACCTATCAATAGCGAATTTAACTCCAGTTGAAGAAGAACAAATACATGCTTTGAAAGAGGCTAAGTTTAAAGCAACTATTTTCGAAAATGAATTTGAAATAGTTAATAAAGCAAGAAAAGCAAATAACGAAGATATCATAATGCAAAAGCAAATGAAACAACAAATTTGTACTAATTGTAATACTAATATAGATAGTAACATGAAGTTTTGTCCTAATTGTGGTAAAAATTTAAATGAGAGTGAGTTTGGTGATTAGAATGATATTTAGTAAACAAAATTCACAATTTAATAAAATTCAAAAAGATGTCTATAAAAAATTAAATGAACTTGAATCTATTGTTAAAGATCCTGTGATTAGAAAGAGAATTACCATTTTGATTGATAAAACATCTAGTTTAAAAAATACACAAAATAGTAAGATTATTGGTTTGCTTGAAGATACTTCGAACTATGTTCGAGAGTTAAAAAAAGAATTAATGAATCCTGTTGATTTAGTCTTAAGTAATTATCTTGATAAAATTGATTCATTATTAAATCAGATTAAGTATGAAAGTGAGGAATAATATGTTTTGGTTTAGTAAAAAGAAAAAAATAAAAAATAAAGCAGAAAAGACATGGCGATTGGAAAATGAAATCTATCGACATATCCATGAACTTGAGAATTTATTTAAAACTTTAGAGGAAACAAAAGCAAAAGGTAAAAAAGAACAGAATATCAACTTGCAGCAATTAATTGCTAATGAGTATCTACTTATAGAGAATAAAATTAAGATACAAACAATTTCTTTAAAAGAGATGCAAAAAACATATTTGGAAAATCAAGATTATTTAAATAAAGAACAATTACTAAATACTTATAAAATGATTGATGACTTTACAATATCTAGTGTTGCTGATTTAAAGAAAATTGTGGTTAAAATTAAAGATATTCAAGAAAATAAGCAAGAAGAAGATAAAGAGCGGAAAAATGTTAGTGATGTTTTTGAAGATAGTGTAAACAGTTATAGTTCTAATCTGGAAAATGAACGGGCAAAACAACTCACAGAATCTTGGGCTAGAGAAAATGAAGATGAACAATTAATAAATGAATTAATTAGTGAAGAAGCTTTAGTAGAAAACAAGGAGGATTTATAGAATATGGGTATGTTTAAATCGAAAGCAGAAAAAGAACTTGATAGAAAAATGAAAATAAAGAAAACTATATCAGGTATGAATAAGTTTGTCTCTCAAATTGAAGCGAAAAAAAGCAAATTAATTGAACAAGCTAGTTTAGCTAAATTAAAGGGGATTGATTCTCAATATAATTTAGCTGTTCAAGGTTTGAAAATTGCTTTAGCTCAACAAAAAAGAGTTGAAACGATGTTATTAAATTTTGAAATCACTAGTCAATTAAAAGATATATCTGCTATGACCCAGGGATTTTTTGAATCTATGAGTATTTTCTCTAAAGAATTGTCTACTGATACTAAAGGGAAAGACCTTTATAAAGTGCAACAACAATTTGAAAGAGCGATGCTTAAGTCATCAATGCAGACAGAAAAACTTGAGACGTTCTTAGATTCAACAGAATCATTATTTGAAAATTTAAGTGTTGATTCAAATTCTGTTACCGATTCAGAAATTGAAAAATTAATTGAAACACAAGCATCTAATATGACTGATGACTTAGATGTTCAAATTGAAGAGAAGTTAAAGAGTTTAGACAGCAAACAAACATTATAAGAAGAGGGGATATTATGGAGAATCAACAGTTTTTACTTGATGCATTTAATACTTACTATAATAACGGTATGGAAGCCAAGAATAAGAATAATATACCTCTAGCTAAGAAAAATTTCACAAGATCAGCTGAAGCCTTAGTTAAACTGGCAAAAATGTCCACAGGAGAATTACGTAAATCTCGTTATGAAAGGGCAAGCCGGCTTATTGATTATATTAATAATTTACAAGTTTCTGTAACAAGTGCTAATAAGATTAGTAATGCAAGTGCTAATGTCTCGAAAAAAACTTCTAAAGAAGATAATAGCGAAACTATTTGGGAATCAGTTACTGTGCCTAAAATTAGTTTTGATGATATTGCGGGATTAGATGATGTAAAAGAAGCTGTTCGAGTAAGAATTATTTTGCCAAGAAAGTATCCAGAAGTTTACCAAAAGTATAAAAAGAAATCTGGTGGTGGAGTATTAATGTATGGACTACCAGGAACAGGAAAAACCATGGTTTCTAAGGCGATAGCTAAGGAAATTGATGCTAAGTTTTTTGAAGTTAAAAGTAGCGATATTGTTAGTAAATGGTTTGGTGAAGCTGAAAAGAATATAAAAAGTTTATTTGAAACGGCTAGAAAAGAAAAGAACGCTGTAATATTTTTTGATGAATTTGAAGCATTAGGTGCTAAACGGGGAGGAAATTCAAGCGTTATGGCAAGAATTATTCCAGAACTTTTAGCCCAAATTCAAGGGTTTAATGAAACTGAATCAAATATTATGCTGCTTGCGGCAACTAATAGACCATGGGATATTGATAGTGCCTTTTTAAGACCAGGTCGTTTTAATGAGAAATTATATATACCACTACCTGATTATGAAGCTAGAGAATTTATAATTACAAGAGCTTTAGAAGAGCTCCCAGTAGATAACGATATTAATATCAACGAAATTGTAGAATTTACTGATGGTTTTAATGCTTCAGATGTTGTGGAGTTTTGCGAAAGATTAAAAGATGGACCGATTAAACGGACAATTGAGAGCGGTGGCAATGATATAAAAAATATAACATCAGAAGATGTTTCATTAACTAAAGCTAAAGTAAAGAGTTCTGTAAATCCACAGGATGTAATTGCTTTAGAAAAATGGAAAAATAATTTTGAAGATGATAATAATTAATATTTAGATAAGGAGGGGCACTATGGAAACTAATATTAAAAATTGTCCATTTTGTGGAACAATTTTAGATGAGAAAAGCATTTTATATAAAGGATATTATGTTTGTACAAGCTGTGCAAATACCGTAAATGATAGTAAAAATGCAGATTTAATCCGTAAGTATAGTAGTTATATTAGGAATTTAGAATTTAAGCGGGCAAATTTACTGCGGAACGAAATGCTTGATGAAGCTATTTTGGATGTAAATGAGCTGCAGTTATTTACTTTTTATTCCTCTATTTTAGATCTGTTTATTACTAAAGATCCTAGTAAAATTATTAAGTTTTTAAATGATAGTACAGCTATAGATATTGGAGTAGCAATTGAGGTAATTAATTTTTTAACTAGTTTGTCAATGTATATTGAAAAACTAGGTAGATATATTTTGAAATACGCAAGTATGCAAGAAAAGTATTTAGCACATTTAAATAATCACGAGCTTGATATTGCTTTAATAGAATTAAGGAAACGTTATTTTAAATCAATCCAAAATAAGTCAAGTTTTATCCAAGATAGTTTTAAACAAAAGAAAATGAATCTAATTGAAATAGTTGAATTAGTTCGCAATAATGATCCGGCTAATATCGCTTGCCTGTATGTAGTTTTTGATGATGTAGCTATTGAGGAATATCTTCCGGATGAAATAAATACTTATTTATTGACTTGTGATTATGCCTTAGAATTATATTATGAAAAAAATAATCATGAAATAAGTAAAAACTACCGCGATTATTATAAAAAAGCTAATTCGTTAAGAAAATTACTTAATCTCAATGCAGAAGTAAAATATAAGTGGCAAAAAAGGATCACTAAAAATCTATGGAAAAGAGTAAGTTATCTTATACTACTAATTTTGTCTGTTGCGATAATTAGATTAGGGATGTAATTAATGTTTAAAAATGGTGAAATATTAAATAATTCAATAAAGATTATTGATTTTATTGGTTCAGGAGGACAGGGCGAGGTTTATAAAGTTCAATATCAAGATGCATTACTTGCTTTAAAATGGTATTATCCTAAATCGGGTACAAAGCAACTAAAAAAAACACTCGCTAACCTCATTTCAAAGGGTTCTCCAAATGATTTTTTCCTTTGGCCTCTAGCTTTAGTAGAATACAATAACCAATTTGGTTATTTGATGGAGTTACGTCCTAAAACCTACAAAAGTTTACTTGATTGGGTTAGTTTAAAATTTGATATGAGTTTAACTTCGATTTCTAAAGCGTGTTTTAAATTAACCGATGCTTTTCATAAATTACATGCTAAAGGATTAAGTTACAAAGATATTTCGTTTGGGAATTTGTTTATTGATCCAAATTGTGGTGATATCTTGATATGTGATAATGATAATGTTACAGCTAATGGTATTAATGTAAGTGGACTTTTAGGAACTCCTAAATTTATGGCTCCCGAAATAGTGATGGGGAGTACGATACCTAATACGGAAACAGATCAGTTTTCATTAGCAATATTACTTTTTTATATATTGTTGATATCACATCCTTTTGATGGAGCATTAGAAGCCAATATTAAATGTTTTGACGAGAGTTCATTAAGTAAGTTATATGGAACTAATGCAATCTTTATATATGATAAACTAAATGATGTTAATCGTCCTGTTCCTGGAATTCATAATAATGCGATTAACTTATGGAAGTTATATCCACAGTATATAAAAGAACTATTTAATAATACTTTTACTCTAGGAGTTAAAAATCCAGCTAAAAGAACAAGGGAAAGTCAGTGGAGAAATGCTTTTTTAAAATTATATAATTCGCTTACAAAATGTTCGCATTGTGGAATGGAAAACATATATGATATAGAGGTCCTTAACACTAGAGGGAAATTAGAACCTTGTATTTTATGTAACGAAGAATATCCTATTGCACCAAGAATTCGCATCAATAATAATGTAGTAGTCTTAGATGATGAAAAACAATTATTTATAAGTCATATTAAAAAAAGTGATCCCTCTAATCTAAGTGTCATAGCTGAGGTTAGAGAATTAAATTCTGAGTTTTATCTTACTAATGTTTCTAAAGATATTTGGAAATATATTACAACTTCTGAAACAATTAATATCTTACCTCAACAAGTAGTTAATCTAAAAGATAATAGCATGATAGATTTTGGATTAGTTAAAGGGGAGATAAGGTTTTGATGAATAATTTTCGTGTTTTTAGTGATAGTGCAAAAGGAATTATGCATGAAAATCAAGATGTTGGTTTAGCTAAGGTAAAAGCTAATCATGCTTATTTAATTGTAAGTGATGGCCATGGAGGAAAAGATTATATCCGTAGTCACATTGGTGCTAAGCATGCAGTTCTTGCCTTAGAGGCAATATTTAATGATTTCGCAAGTAATTATAAAAACTTTGATTCAATAAATCATGCTGAACAAACTTTAAAAGAAAAGATTATAACATCATGGAGAAAATTAACTATTGATCATTATATAAATAATCCTCTACCAAGTTATGAAATTGATCCTTATAAGCTTTATGGGGCAACGCTGTTAGGCGTTTTATTAAAAGATGATTATATGGTTGTAATTCAAATCGGTGATGGTAATATTCTTGCACTTTTAGAAAATGAGGATATAGTTCAATATTTTAAAAAGGATAAAAAATTAGTTGGCAATGAAACGACGTCAATTTGTGAAATTAATGCAATTAAAGACTTACATGTTAAAATTGTAAAACTTAATGTTTTACCAATTTTAATAATGGTAACAACTGATGGTGTTATAAATTCATTTACAGATATTAATGATTTTTACAGTTTACCTAAAGAAGTAGTTATGGAAATTAAATCATTAGGTTTTAATAAAACATGTCAAAATTTTAGGCAATTGCTTAATGATATGGTAAATAAAGGCAGTGGAGATGATTGTACAGTTGCGATACTTTATAATTTTTCCCCTACTAATTTTAAATAGAGAGAAGATGAGTATATATGGGATTAAGGAAATTAGGAGTAGAAAAAATATCGGCTAGACCACTTGAGTTTATCTGGATTTTAGATGTTTCAGGCTCAATGCATGGAGAAAGAATAGCTGCATTAAATTATGCAATAAAAGAAGCAGTCCCAGCAATGCAAGAAGCAGCACAAAGTAATGTGAATGCGGAAATTATGGTGCGGGTGCTTACTTTCTCTACTGATTTTACCTGGCACATAAGTGAGAGAACTCCTGTTAAGGATTTTGAGTGGAGTGATGTTAGAGCAGAAGGTTTATCAAACCTGGGCTTAGCACTTACTGAACTCGCAAGTATATTAGATGAGGAAAAGATGCCAGAACGGGGATTACCACCTGTTTTAGTTTTAATTACTGATGGAGAACCTACTGATGATTATAAAGTTGGGTTAGACTTAATAATGTCAAAGGTATGGGGAAAAAAATCAGTTCGCCTAGCAATTTCCGTAGGAAATGATGTTGAAAAAACAGTTTTAGAAGATTTTATTGGTAATAAAGATATAGAACCATTTGAGGTTGAAAATGCTTCACAACTTACACAATATATAAAATTTGTATCTACGAAAGTTTTGTCAAGCGTTTCTTTGGTAAAATCTGATGCTCATTCATTATTTAAGTTTGATTTTGAATTACCAGAGTTAGATGATGAATCGCCTAACAATGATGTATACGATAAGTTTTAGAGAGTTAGGAGAAATTTATGGAAACTAAAAAAATAGTTGAGATTTTAAAACAAATAGATATTAATATATTATTAAAACAAAATACGTTTAAGGCTGTTTTAGCCGATTTATTATATGATTATGAAGCTGAACGAAAAATTTTAAATACAATTCACAATAGTGTAAATGTGATTGAAAAGCTTCATAAGAGTAATAATAAGATTTTAGAGTGCCAAAATATTAAAACAGAATTATTAAGTTATGGACTTAATAGCACTACTGTAGAATGGGCAATTGAAATATGGTCAGGTGTTTTAGGAATAAATAATGTAAGAAATATTGAAGGTACATTTAATCAATTTATTAAACTGAGTGCAGGTGGTTCTTTTACTATCGCATTAAAAGACACAAAAGTTTATGCTTGGGGAAATAATAAATGGGGTCAACTTGGTAATGGAACATTATTTGATTGTATTAGACCAGTTGAGATATCAAGCAATTTTAATTTTAATAATAATGAAAATATTGAAAATATTTTTACTTCATTTCGCTCAACGTACCTTTTAACTACAGAAGGAAGATTGTTCTCATGGGGAAGTAATGAATATGGACAACTTGGTGATGGAACAATTATCAGTAAGAATTATCCAATAAATATTACAAGTAAGTTTAGTCTACAAAATGGTGAAAAGATATTACATTTTAGTACCGGTGGTTTTCATTGTTTATTAATAACATCATTTGGTAGAGTCTTCTCATGGGGAAATAATGAGTATGGACAACTTGGTGATGAGTCAAATATTAATAAAAATTTACCTGTTGAAATTACAAACAAGTTTTCATTAGTAAATAATGAAAAAATTGAAAATATTAAAGTTGGCTTAGGACACTCAATGGTTACTACTTCAATGGGTAGAGTATATACATGGGGAAATAATGAATATGGGCAGCTTGGTGATGGAACAAAAACTAAAAGGAAGAAACCTACTGATGTTACAAGGGATTTTTTATTCGCGGATAATGAGAAAATTAACTTTATCGCATTAGGTGCTCTTCATTCATTAGTTGTTACCTCTAGCCGAGTATTTACTTTTGGAAGCAATGAAAGTGGTCAATTAGGAGATGCAACTACTAAAATGAGATATAAACCTGTCGATATAACAAATCGTTTTAGCCCTTTACCTGAAGAAAAGATAATCAAAATAGAAGCAGGAAGAAACTATTCCTTAGCGCTTACTTCTATAGGTCGTGTTTTTTCATGGGGTAATAATAAATTTGGACAACTTGGTATCGCTGATTATATTACCGGTACCACAGGACCTATGGATATAACAAACAATATTATTAATAATGATGAAGAGTTGATTGTTAATATCTTTACTGGAGCTAATTCAACTCATAGTTATGCCATAAGTAATAACGATAAAATTTATGCATGGGGTAATAATGAATATGGTCAACTTGGAGAAGGATCAACAATTGAAAAAAGGTCTCCTATCGAGATAAAGATAGGTTAGAATAAATAATTTCAAGGAAGAATGAGTTCATTCTTCCTTTAGATTTTTCATTGTATTGTGGATTTAATAAAATGACTGGATAATTTTAATGAGATAAAGTATGATAGAAAAAACCTTCTTTTTCATCTAATAATTCAAATATTTGTTCTCCAACTGTTAAAGGCGATTGAATTTGTGAAACAAAATTTGAGATTATTAAAACCAAACCTCTGATCATCCCCTTTAAATGCATATTAATAGAGGTTTAGATTTAAATAAAAATAATTATAAAATTTACTTTATTTTATATATAGGCTTGATTATTAAAAATAGATTTGTTATTATTCAATTGTAACAAAACATTGTTTCGATAACTTATTTTGTTAAAATAATTAATATATTTTTTTGTTGAATTAAATATTTTAATAAAAGAAGTTGAAATATTTATGTAAAGCAAAGTATTATAATAATGATAGGAGTGAAGGGAAATGCCCAAAGAAGGTACTTTTTATCAGTTTAAAAAATTGATTAAAATCTTACCCTATAGGAGGTACTTATTAATTGGAATAATGTTAATACTTGTATTAGCATTTTCAGAAATATTTACTTCCTATTTTATGAAAGGTATGATTGATTCCGCTAAAGAAAGAAACCTAGACAAATTTTACCAAATGTTATTTTTAATTATAGGTGCTCAAATTGTAAGTGTTATTTTGACATTTTATAGAACAAGAATATTGGGGAACTATTCAGAAAAGGGATTAAAATTATTAAGGAACAAATTAGCGATTAAATATAATAATTTAGATGTTGGAAGTTTATCAGAAAATCATTCTGGTGATTATATTTCAAGAGCCACAAATGATGTAAACAAAGTGAAGAATTTTATCACTAATTCTTTGCCATTCCTTATAACAATACCAGTATCAGGCATAGGTGCCTTAATTTATTTATTAATATTAAGTTGGAAATTAACTTTAATTAGTTTAGCGATAATTCCACTCTTAATCTTAGTGGTTGGGGTTCTTAGTAAACCGCTTGGGCCAATTAGTAAGCGACTACAAGAAAAACTAGGGTTAATTAATTCATTGGTTCAAGATTATATTAAAGGAATTGAAGTGAGTAAGGCATATAAATTAGAAAAGGTGCTTGGTAAACAATATGATGATGCTGTGGAAGAGAGTGTAGTTTGTGGAAAACAATTAGCGAAAAGAAGAGCTACACTTCAATCATTTGCTGAACTAATCTCTCTTATCCCGTTCTTTGTTACTTTTATTCTTGGTGGTTATTTCGTAATTCAAGGAGAAATGTCTATAGGGGGCCTACTAGCATTTATTAATTTATTAAATCTTGTAACACATCCTTTTGTTCGAATGCCACAACTTATAGCTCAAACAAAAATTGATTTAGCAGGTTCATCTCGTATATTTGAAGTATTAGATCATAAGGAAGAACGAGTTAACGGGGAAAATTATAATATTAATGGTGCGAGATATTTAGTAGAATTTAGTGATGTTGAATTTTCTTATCCAAATACACAAGGATTAGTACTAAAAGATTTAAATCTCAAGATTAAAAAAGGTGAGAAAGTAGCTTTGGTAGGACCAAGTGGTGGAGGGAAAAGTACAATTATTAAAATGCTTTTAGGTTATTATAATGAGTATGAAGGTAGTATTCATATATCAGGACATGAACTAAGAGAATGGAATTTGACTGGTATAAGAGATAAAATTGCTTTAGTGTCACAAGATGTCTTCTTGTTCCCAGAAAGCATCGAAGAAAATATTGCTTATGGAAAAAATGAGATAATTAGCAATAATGATATAAAACAAGCAGCCGTTTTAGCTAATGCTGATATGTTTATCACAAATTTAGATATGGGTTATCAAACAAATATTGGAGAATTAGGGAATAAACTATCTGGTGGACAAAGACAAAGAATATCAATAGCCAGAGCGATAATTAAAGACGCGCCTATTCTACTATTAGATGAAGCAACTTCAGCTTTAGATAATGAATCAGAACATTTAGTTCAAGAAGCACTAGAACATCTTATGGAAGATAAAACAAGTATTGTTGTTGCACATAGATTATCTACGATTAAAAATGTAGATAGAATCTTAGTTGTAGATCATGGCCAAATTGTTGAAGAAGGAACCCATGATGAGTTGATGGGAAATAGCACTATTTATAAAGATCTTTGTAGTAAACAATTGAAATTGGATCATGATGAAGAAGGGAAGGTTGCGTAATGAAAAAAAGAAATAGTTTTATCCGCACCTTTGGCTTTATGGAAAATATTTTTCCGGCATATATTATCTCTTTAATTGTGGTTTCAGGAGTATTATTATATGTACAATTGTCTATCGCGAAATTAGGCAAAGAATTATTTGATTTTATCATTTTAGAAGATTTTGAATTAATGATTGATACTGTTAAATATTATGGTATTATTATTTTCTCATTGTTTTTCTTTATCTTTATCGCTATTTATATATTAAATAGAATAATTGCTATTACAACAGGAAAAGTTCGCAAGACACTTTTTAGAAAATTAGAAAAACTACCTGTTTCCTATTACAAAAACAATCATAGTGGTGATATTGTTTCACGGATGACCAATGATGTTAGTGAAACTGAGAAAATTTATGATACTTATTTTGCAGATTTGTTTATACAAGTTGTTGTTGGAGTAGGTATGACAATTGCTATCTATTTCTATGATTGGCGATTTGCTATTTTTGCTGTAGCTGGTTCATGTTTAACGCTATATATAAATGTGCATTATGCAAAAATATTACGAATATTAAGTAAAGGAGTACAGGAAAAACTAGCAAGATTAAATGAAACATTTACAAATTTATTAAACGGTGTATTCATTATTAAAAGTTTTAATATACAACATGTGATTATAGATAAAATAAGACATAATAATAAAGCTGTATATGATAATTCAATTGAGAGAATAAAAACACAGTCTGTTGTAGACGGACTAAATGTCTTGGTAGGATTTTTAAGTTTTGTAGGATTAACTTGTATGGGTTCTTATTTAGTAATTAAAGGCTATGGTAATGTCACAATTGGTGTTATTGTTGCTGTTGTTCAACTTTCAAATGGAACGAGAGCTTTAGCGAGAATGTTAGGTATGTTTATTACAAATATTCAAACATCGCTAGCTGCTGTTGATCGAGTGTTTGAGGTTATCGATGAAGAAGATGAACCTGCTCGATATAATCTAGATTCAAATAATTTAATATCAAATAACGTAATCCAAATGGATAAATTGTCTTTTAAATACGATGACCAATTTGTATTAGAGCAGTTATCACTTGAGGTCCCTAAGGGGAAGGTGTATGCCTTAGTTGGGCCAAGTGGAGGGGGTAAATCGACAGTTTTTAAATTATTATTAAACTTCTATAAGCCTAATAGCGGTGATTTAATTATTAATGGTAAGTCAATAAGCGAACAAGATATAAGTGATATCCGTGAACAAATGGCTTATGTTCCTCAAGATGCATATTTATTTACCGGTTCAATAACGGATAATATACGTCATGGTAAAATGGATGCTAGCAGGGATGAAATTATTGAGGCAGCAAAATCAGCTAATGCTCATAAATTTATTATGGAGTTAGAAAATGGGTATGACACAAAAGTTGGTGAAAGAGGAGCACAATTATCTGGTGGTCAAAGACAACGAATCGCAATTGCCCGCGCAATATTGAAAAATGCACCAATTTTATTACTAGATGAAGCAACATCAGCACTTGATACAGAATCGGAACATTTAGTTCAAGAAGCGTTAAAAAAACTAATGGTTGGTAAAACTACTTTGGTAGTTGCTCACAGGCTGTCTACCATTCAAAATGCTAATCAGATATTAGTATTAAAAGATGGCTGTATAGTAGAACAAGGAACTCATGATGAGTTACTTGTGATAGATGGTGAATATAAAAATTTATATAATAAACAATTTAAATTAGCTACAGAAGTGAGTTAGGTTTAACCTAACTCACTTTTAAATGTATGCCAGGACCACTACCTCATTTTGTTAAAAGCAGTACTCACTAAATCTATTTTTGCTTTGATAATATCCTATCAAAGAAGAAATATACTTATCAGCAGTCAGTTGGTACGAATACAGAAGTAATTACATATGAATATACTGGTACATGGGAAGATCAACTAAGTAAACACAATGGAAAAAATTATTACCCTAACAAGTTTAACATCTAATTCTGTTTTTTGTTAGCTATTATTACATAACCACATTTATACCATGATAGATATTCTAATGTAACATCCCAGCCTCTATTTTCTAATTGTTCTTTAATTTGAGTAGGTAACAGCTGGTTTTTCATTCGTTTATTATTTGACATATACCAGCCTATATGAACAACTCCTTTTGAAACTATATTTGTAATGTCATCAAAGTACTTTAAGGTGTCCTCAATAAACATAAATACATCTCGGTGAACTAAATAATCAACACTATTTGTTTTGAAGTGTTGAGTTAGTTCGCTAGCTCCAGCATGAATAAATTGAATTTTTTTTTGATTAAGGTAGCTAATATTTTCTTCTACATCCTTATTTATATCAAGAGCTGAAATTTTAGTAACCTGGTTATTGTGAAGTAAATAGTTTGATAAAAATCCCCCTCCACAGCCTAAGTCAATAATATGTCCTGTAACATGACGATAATAACCATAAATTTTGTTATTATAATACTCTGCTGCTTTCTTTTGGTCTACAATTAACTGCTCTTTACAATTCGGGCAAATAATATGAATAGTAAAATCGGTTTTATCCCAAGGGTGAAACTTATTTTGTAAAATATAGTTCTTATACCCACAACCACATTTACTTCCCCAAATCGTATTGTTATGTTCTAGCATTTTTCTCCTCCTCTATTAACTCTATCTTTATATATTGCCTTTTTTATATATGAAAATGTGTACGACTAAAAAATAATTATTATATAAATATTTCTTTGTTGGTTTTTGTAAATTATAATACTCCTCCCAAAGAATATTCTAATAACATTATATCAAATATGTATTTTTTAAAAAAGGTAAATATTGCTAATATATAAATAACAAAGTTCAGCTTCAAATTAAAGAAATACAGGAAGAATGAATTCATTCTTCCTTTAGATTTTTTAGGTATTTAGTTTAATGAATCTTTTGGTAATGCTTAAATAAAAGGAAATGCAACTACAGTTTTTTTAATTCAGTATTTTGGAATATAATATAAGTAAAAGGTAAAGATATTAAAAAAGTTTGTAATTTGGAAATCTAATAAATGAATCTTTATTATGTTAAGCAAGTTTAGATTTTAATAAAAAAAATTCAAAGAATATATTAACATTGTTTATTATATGTTAGATAATACTTTAGATATATGCATATTTAAATTAAGAATTATTTATGATACAAAATTATATAGATATATTATAGAAATTTTTTGGTTTTTAGTTTATAATAGAACTAGGGTCATTTATTTGCTAATAAACGACAAAAGTAATATTGTTGTTTTTAATTAAGGATGGAGGTTGTTATGAAGAATTCTGAAACAGACAATATGCATCAAGTAGCGGAAAAATATTGGGATTATATTACTCAAAATTATGGTACAGATTTTTGCGCACTTAAAGATGATGATAAAAATAATATTTATTTAAGGACATACTTTTCAAGATCTTTTCAAGAATCTTATACAATATTTAACAATTTATTTAGTAATAATCTAATATTATCAACTCTCAATAAAAAAGATCTTATTAGAATTTTAGATATAGGTACAGGAACTGGTGGAGATATATTTGGTTTCATTGAAGTATTTGAAAGATATTTTGAGGGGAAAGATGTCAGGTTTTATCCTATTGAAGGGAATAAAGAAACTAAAAAAATTTTCATGAAAATTTTTTTTAATTTTATCAAAGATAGAAAAAACACCTATAAACTTGTTAAGACTCCAATAAAAACAATTACAGAGTATAATTCTGAGCAATTTGTTAAATATGTGAAAAAACATATTTCTGCTAAATTATTTGATATTATTTTAAGTTTTAAATTTATTTCTGAAAATGTTGTGAATTTATCATATTATGATTATATGGTTAGTTCAAATAGTTTAATTATCGAAAATGGAATTGTTTTAATTGCTGATACAACTAATCATAGTAATGGAAATTATAATTCAATGATATTATTAAGAAACTTAAAAGAATATAAAAAGAATATATATGAAAGTAGAGATAATTTTCGCTTATTACCAATACTACCTAGACCATGTTCAAGGTTAGATAACAAAATTGATGTTAAATTTAGATATAAAAAAGGAATTTATAAATTTGAATCCAGGGATGTTTTATGTAATAGTAAAAATTCAATGAACTGTTTTCTACAACATGAATTTAGTTTTAATAATGATAATGACAAAGAGAGATTATGTTGGGTTTTATTATGCTCTGGAAAATTGGGAGAAGTTTTATCAGCTATTTATATGAAAAAAGATTCTAATAATAAATATATTATTGGTGAACGTGGATGCGAGAAAAATACATGCCAACTTATTAATGATAATATCTTTGATGAGAAATCAGCTTTATTTTTTTAAATAGATAAGCAAATAATTCTTCATTAATATTGGTTATAAAGGAGCTAATTTATTTCATTTAGTTCCTTTTTCTTTTTTGGTATTAAACAACAATGTGATAAAGATTTATGGTTTTGACAGGTGCTTTTTGTTTAAAAATTAAAAGGATATCCATAAAATGTAAGCGTTTATAAAAATAAAAAATTAATAGGTATTTGCTGTTTACAATAGGGCATAGAAAGAGTATAATGCAAGTGTATACTATTAATATAGATTAGGTGTTAATTATGTTTATAATTGAAGAGGTTTATTTAGAGAATCGCAAAAAAATTGGTGAATTGAAGCTATTTCTAAGTAAATTTAATTTAGAACTTGAAAATGATATAGACTATTCTATTGCGGTCTATAACAATGGGAGTATAATAGCCACAGCTTCTAAATCTAAAAACGTTTTAAAATGTTTTGCTGTAGATGAAGTCTACCAAGGTTTAGGATTGACTAACTCACTTGTTAAGAAAATTGAAGATCGCATGTTTTTAGAAAGTTTGTATCATTTTTTTATTTTCACGCCAAGTTATAATAAAGGGATATTTAAGAATGTTGGGTATAAAGAAGTCATTACTTCTAATGAGATTACAATATTAGAAAATGGTAATCAAAGTATTGATAATTTTTTAAAACAAAGAAAAGTTAGTAATAATATTAATGAAAGAAAAAATGGTTGTATTATTATTAATGGTAACCCTTTTACATTAGGACATCTTTATTTAATTGAAGAGGCTGCCAAGAAAGTATCTAATTTATTAATCTTTGTTGTGACAGAAGACAAATCAAGTTTTCCATTTTCTGTCCGGTTTAGATTAATAAAACAAGGCGTTAATCATTTAAAGAATGTTTTAGTCTTGGAAACTGGCCCTTATTTAATTTCTAATGCGACATTTCCTACTTACTTTTTAAAGAAAGACATTAATATTGCTAGATTACAAAGTGAAATTGATTGTGACATTTTTATTAAGTATTATAAACCATACTTTAATATCATTAAACGTTTTGTAGGAACTGAACCATATTGTGAAGTTACAAACGTATATAACTCAGTCATGAAAGAAATACTTCCAAAAAATGGCGTTGAAGTAGTTGAAATTGAGCGCAAGGAAATTAATAATGAAATAATTAGTGCCTCAGTTGTTAGAAATCTGTTAAGAGAAGATAATTTAAATCTAGTAGCAAGTTTAGTTCCAAAAACTACTTTTGATTTTTTAATAAGTGATGAAGCTAAAGTAATTATAAATAAACTTAAAGAAAAAGATACGCGGCATTAAATGATGAAAATATTAGAGGCTCGCGATAAACGGGTTGAATTTATTGAAAATCTAATACCTTTGAATAATGTAATTATCTCACTTAGAAGTAATTATCCTGGAACTAACAAAGATAATGAAGCTACAAGAAAAGTCATTGGTTATATGGATTTATACATAAGAGAAAACATTCCTGTAATGAAATTCCATAAATTGAACAATGGCGAAGGACTCACTTACATATATATTATTAATTCACAAGATGCTGTGAGTATTAAAAATAAAACAGTAGAAATTGAAAATACTCACAAATTAGGACGACTAATAGATATTGATGTTTATTATAAATCCATTAAAAGTATCTCTAGAAGTGAACTAAATATCAGCAAAAGAAAATGTTTTATTTGTAATAAAGATGCTTTTTTATGTATTGTGGGGAAAACGCATGATTTAGAATTGTTAACTAATTACTTTAAAAGGAACTTAATTGAATATGAAAAATCTCTGTTTAAACATAATTGAATATACAAATCAAGCCATGCTCTATGAATTGTTTACTTATCCATCATTTGGTTTAGTTTCACCACATTCAAGTGGATCTCATCAAGATATGAACGCATTTAATTTTATAGATAGTATATCAGTATTAAATAAGTATATGTTTCAATTTGCAGAATTAGGTTTTAATTCAGGTAAGATAACGTCGATGTACAATGATGCTGTTGAAATTGGTATATCATGCGAAAAAGCAATGTTTAAGAAAACATCTGGAATAAATACCCATAAAGGATTAATATTTGTTTTAGGAACACTTGTAGTTAGTAGCGTGAAGGCATTATACGATAATGATTCTTTTGAAACCATTTTTGAAAACTGCAAACATTTAGTTTATAGAAAAAGGGATGAAATATATCAGCTTAATGCAGCTAATAAACTAAGTAATGGCGAAAAAATATTTTTGCAGTATCAAATTGAAGGTGTGAGAAAAGAAGCTTATTCTGGGTTTCCTATAATACAAAAAGCACTAAAATATATTGACCTTAATAATAAGGATTCATTAGTTGAGACATTAGTTTTTATAATGAGTTTATGTGATGATACAACTATCATCAACAGAAAAAAAATGAAAAGATTAGATACTGTTAAAAAGGAAATGAGTGAAATAGTTTCACTTGGGTTTCCTAAAGATTTAATCAATTCAACTAGCCAGAGGTATGAATTGGAAGGAATTAGTCCCGGAGGATCAGCTGATTTACTTTGTGGAACAGTCTTTCTTTCATTGATAAAAAATAAGTTTTTAAAGAGGAGCGAGTAAGTATGAATAGTAAAACAATAGTTATTGGTGTCATAGGAGCTGATGTACACGCAGTAGGTAATAAGATTATTGATTACGCCTTAACTCAAGCTGGATTTAAAGTTGTAAATATTGGTGTATTATCTACTCAAGAAGATTTTATAAACGCTGCAATCGAAACTAATGCAGATGCAATATTTGTATCATCTCTTTATGGGCATGGCGAGTTAGACTGTCAGGGACTAAGAGAAAAGTGTGATGAAGCCGGGCTCGAAAATATAATATTATATGTTGGTGGTAATATAGTTGTTGGGAAGCAAGACTTTAAAGAGGTTGAAGAACGTTTTAAAAAACTGGGCTTTAATAGAGCTTACGCCCCAGGTGTAAAAATTGAGACTGGAATTGAAGACATTAAATTAGATTTAAATATAGATAAGTAGGTGATTAAATTGGTTCATAATGCCTATCTATTAATAGATTTTGGTAGTACATATACAAAATTGACTTTAGTTGATATTGAAAATGAAGAAATAGTAGCAACGAGTAAAGCGATAACAACTGTTGAATCTAACATCATGATTGGCTTTGAAGAAAGTTTTGCGATGTTAAATTATGATAAGTCAAAATATCAAATTATCAAAAAATTGGCTTGTTCATCCGCTGCTGGTGGCTTAAAAATGGTAACTATTGGACTTGTTCCTGAATTAACAGCGGAAGCTGCTAAAAGAGCTGCATTAGGAGCAGGTGCAAGAGTTCTAAAGACATATAGTTATGAAATATCTAGCGCTGAAGTACAAGAGATTAACAATATGTCTGTTGATATCTTGTTGCTTTCAGGAGGAACAAATGGTGGCAATAAAAAAACAATTATAGCGAATGCAGAAATAATTGCTAAAAATTTTAAGAATATTCCAATAATTGTTGCTGGTAATAAATGTGCAAATGATCAAATTAAAGTGATTTTTGATAAAGCAAAATTGAACTATATTATGACTGAAAATGTTATGCCAACATTAAATGAAATTAATGTAATACCTGTCAGAGAAAAAATCAGAGAAGTGTTTATGCAAAATATCATAAAATCAAAAGGAATGGATGTTGCGGAAAACTTTATTGATGATATATTAATGCCAACACCTGCTGCTGTATTAAAGGCAAGTGAAGTGTTGTCAAGGGGTACTGATAAAGTTGATGGAATTGGTGATATTATTGTGGTAGATATTGGCGGGGCAACAACTGATGTACACTCTATAGCGGAAGGTAATCCAACAAAACCAGGAATTAATTTAAAAGGCTTGCAAGAACCAATAGCAAAACGCACGGTTGAGGGAGATTTAGGGATGCGTTATTCTGCGCTAGCACTCTTAGAAGCTAGTGGAGAGAAATTAATTTCAACTTATTATCCATATGAAGAAATCGTTGAAGCTTGTAAGTATAGACATGATTTCATTAATTTCGTACCTGAAACAAATAACGATATTGCCATTGATGAAGTACTTGCAAAAATTTGCACTAAATTAGCGATGAATCGCCATGTGGGATATGTTGAAATAGCTTATACACCAATAGGTGATGTGTATAATCAATATGGGAAAGATTTACTTGAAGTAAAATATTTAATAGGCACAGGGGGAGTCATTATTCACAGTGATAATCCTAAAGATATTTTATTAGAAGGAAAGTTTTCTAGTCAAGAACCTACCTTGTTAAAGCCAAAGATTCCGCATATTTGTGTTGATAAATATTACATTTTATCAGCCATGGGATTACTTGCATATGATTTACCAGATAAAGCTTTTAGAATAATGAAAAAATACATTATTGATAAATTGGAGGATTAAGAAGTGGAACTAGAGAATAAAAAACTCACTATGGATGAGTTTCTAAAAACTAGAGAAGAAGTTTTAAAAACTTGGAGTACAGGTGAACAAGTTGCAGATTTAGAGAAAAATATAGAGTATGCTAGAAGCATACCAAAATCCAAGAACTTTGCTTTAAAATTAAAAAAAGCAAAACACAATCAAATTACATTAACACAACCACGTGCTGGTGTTGCATTGGTTGAAAATCATATTGGATTACTAAGGTATTTATCTGAAGAGGGAGAAGCAGATTTATTACCAACAACAATTGATTCCTACACAAGACTTAACCGTTATGAAAACTGTGAATTAGGTCTTGAGGAGTCAAGACGTAATGGGCGTTCAATGCTTAATGGTTTTCCTGTTGTTAATCATGGAGTATTTGGAGCTAGAAAAGTTCAGGAAAATTTAGATAAACCAGTTCAAGCAAGACATGGAACACCTGATGCACGTTTAATGTCAGAAATTATTCATGCTGCTGGATGGACTTCAAATGAAGGAGGAGGAATTTCTTATAATATTCCGTATTCAAAAGATGCTCCTTTAGATAAAACAATTAAAGATTGGCAATATTGTGATAGACTTGCTGCCATTTATGAAGAAAATGGTGTACCAATTAATCGTGAACCTTTTGGACCGTTAACAGGAACACTCGTTCCACCATCAATGTCGAATGCGGTAGCGATAATAGAGGCTTTACTTGCAGCTGAACAAGGAGTCAAGCATATAACAGTAGGATATGGACAGTGCGGTAATCAACTCCAAGATATCGCCGCTATTAAAGCATTAGAACAATTAACAGAGTATTCTTTAGAGAAATTTGGTTATAAAAATAGAATTATTACAACAGTATTCCATCAATGGATGGGAGGATTTCCAAAAGATGAAGCTAAAGCGTATGCGGCTATTTCAAACGCTTCTGTAACTGCAGCTTTAGCAAGGGTTACTAAAGTAATTGTTAAAACTCCACATGAAGCCTTTGGGATTCCCACAAAAGAAGCGAACGCAAATGGCTTAAAATGTACTAAAATGGTACTTAATTTAATGGCTGATCAAAAGTCCTATATGTCAAAGAAATTAAAAGAACAGCTTAATATAATTAAGGAAGAAACAGAATGTATTCTAGATGCAGTATTTGATGCAGGAAAAGGCGATATGGCTAATGGAGTAGTAGAAGCATTCAAACGGGGAATTTTAGATATTCCATTCGCTCCAAGTAAGCATAACGCAAATAAAATATTACCAGCAAGAGATGCTTATGGAGCTGTAAGGTATTTAGACAGTGGAAATGTTCCATTAACTAAAGAATTAAAAAGTTATAATCGGTATATGTTAGAGAAACGAGCTATTGTTCAAAAACGACCAGTAGATTTTCAAATGACAGTTGATGATATTTTCGCAATTAGCGAAGGAAGACTTGTTGGGAAACCAGATTTTAGTAAAAGATAGGAGATAACAATGAAAATAGTTGAAGTTTTATTAAGTGAAGGAACTACAGGATTTTACTTTGATGACCAGAGAGCAATAAAAAAAGGTGCTAAACAGGATTTATTTATGTATGAAGGTGATGCGATTACCGGTGGATTCACTAACATTAGACAAAAAGGCGAATCAATTTCTGTTATGTTGGTATTAGAAAATGGACAAATAGCTCATGGTGATTGTGCAGCTGTTCAATATTCAGGAGCAGGTGGACGTGATCCACTATTCTTAGCGCAAGAATTTATTCCGTTCATTAAAGAAAATATTAGTCCATTATTAATTAATACTGAATTAACATCTTTTAAGGAATTATCAGAAAAGATTGATCATTTACAAGTGAATGGAAAAAGAATTCATACAGCGATTCGTTATGGAGTAACTCAAGCGATTTTAGATGCTTTTGCCAAAGCTAGTAATATTACAATGGCTGAAGTTATTCAAAAAGAATATAATATTGACCACGATATATCTAGAATTCCGATTTTTGGTCAATGTGGGGATGAGCGCTACACAAATGTTGATAAGATGATAATTAAGGGTGTTGATGTAATGCCTCATGCTTTAATAAATAATATTGAAAAGAAGTTAGGATATCAAGGAGAATTATTATTAGAGTATGTTACATGGCTACGCGACAGAATTATGAATAAACGTGTAGATACTAATTATTTACCTATATTACATATTGATGTTTATGGGACTATTGGAGCGATATTCAATACAGATAATGAAAAGATGGCTGATTATATTGAAACTTTAGCCAATGCTGCACGCCCTTTTAAATTAAGAATTGAAGGTCCTATGGATGTTGAAAATCGCGAACAACAAATTGAAGCTTTAAGAGCTTTAACAGAGGAAATTGATTTAAGAAATATACCTGTTGAAATAGTTGCTGATGAATGGTGTAACACTTTAGAAGATATAAAATTATTTGCTGACAAAAAAGCAGGACATATGGTGCAAATTAAAACTCCGGATTTAGGCGGAGTGAATAATATTGTTGATGCTGTTTTATATTGTAAAGAAAAAAATATTGGCGCTTATGTTGGTGGAACATGTAATGAAACTAATCGATCTGCTGAAGTAACAACGAATATTTCACTTGCGTGTGGCGCTGATCAAGTATTAGCTAAACCAGGTATGGGATTTGATGAAGGATATATGATTGTAAATAATGAAATGAATCGGGTAATTAAAATAACAGATTATCATAATAATATTAAAAAGGGTGAATAAAATGCAACTAGTAAAACCATCAAAAGCGGGAACATACGAATCTAATGATATTTATATTATGTTATTTCCTGGGAATGAAACAAAAATTGAAGTAGAAAGTATTGTTTATGAAACTTATGGAGATAAAATTGAGAATGTTATTTTTAAAACTCTAAATGAGTATAAAATTGAAAATGTCTTAGTTAAGGCTATAGACAAAGGAGCATTAGATTTTACAATTAGAGCTCGATTGATTACCGCAATTAAGCGAGGTGCTACAAATGACTAATATTAGGAGAAGTATGTTATTTATACCTGGGAATAATCCAGGAATGTTACAAAGCGCTGATGTGTTTAATGCCGATAGTATTATTATTGACTTAGAAGACAGTGTTGCGATAGATGAAAAAGATTCTGCAAGGACTTTAGTTACAGAGCTATTAAAATCTGTACCTATAAATAATGTTGAAACAATAGTTAGAATTAACCCGTTTGATACCCCTTTTTATGAAAAAGATATAGAAGTAATTAAAAAAACAAATATTGATATGATTCTTTTACCTAAGGCGACAATTGAAAGCATAAAAGACTTAGATGAAAGGTTAAAGGATACCAAGATTCAGATAATGGTTTTAATCGAAACATCCCTTGGTGTTCATCAAGTATTTGATATTTTAAATACAACAAACCGTTGTTTAGGACTTATGCTTGGTGGAGAAGATTTATGTGTAGATTTAAACTGTGCACGTACAAAATCTGGCGAAGAACTATTATACGCTAGGATGCATGTTGTTAACTCTAGTCGTGCTTTAAGAAAATTTGTTATTGATACTCCGTTTACGGATACTAATGATTTTGAAGGTTTAACAAAAGATACCTATTTTGCTAAGAGTATTGGATTTGATGGAAAAGCATCTATTAATCCTCGACAAATTGATACCATTAATTCGGTATTTAATCCAACAGAAGCTGAAATTAATCATGCAAAGAGAGTGATTGAAGCAAAAGATCTTGCCTTAGAAGCGGGTAAAGGAGTTTTTTCTTTAGATGGGAAAATGGTAGATTTACCGATAATAAAACGAGCAGAAAAAGTGATTGATACAGCTTTAAAAATAGGATTAATGAAAATAGGTGAAGAGTAATGGATATATTAGGTTATAAAAAAGATTATCAGTTATTTGCAGGTACTCGCAGCAAAATTAAGCCAAGCATCATTAAATCATCTAAAAACAATCAGAGTAATAATAAAAAAAGACTAAGTATAAAACATGTTTTAGATGAAATTGCACTAAAAGATGGGATGACTTTATCTTTTCACCATCATTTACGTAATGGTGATTATATTTTAAATATGGTAATGGAAGAAATAACAAGAAGAAACGTAAAAGATGTAACTATTTTTGCTAGTTCAATATTTCCGTGCCATAAGGATTTAGTTAAATATATTGAGCAAGGAATTGTGACACAAATCTATGCCGCATTTATTTCGGGACCAGTCTCAGAAGCTATTAGCGAAGGAAAATTAAAAAAAGTTGCGGTTATGCATACACATGGTGGGAGAGCTCGAATTGTTGAAAGCGGAGAATTAACAATAGACCTTGCCTTTATCGGTGCCCCAACTTGTGATCAAACCGGTAATATAACTGGAAAAATCGGTAAAAGTGCATGTGGGTCTATTGGGTATGCTGTAACAGATGCTCATTTTGCGAAGACTACAATCGCAATTACAGATAATTTAGTTGATGAGCTAGATGATTTTCAAATAGGTGGTCAATATATTGATTATATTGTTGAAGTTGATGCAATTGGTGATAGCAAGGGAATCGTTTCTGGAACTACGGAAATTACAAAGAATCCGATTGGTTTAAAAATAGCTAAATTAGCTACAGATGTTATTAAATATTCAGGATATTTTAAAAATGGTTTTTCATTTCAAACTGGTGCTGGAGGAACAAGTCTTGCGGTATCGGAATATCTAAAGAAACTAATGAAAGATGAAAATATAAAAGGAAGTTACGCTTTAGGGGGAATTACTTCGTATATCGTAGATATGCTTAAGGAAGGCTTGTTTGAAAAATTATATGATGTGCAATGTTTTGATCTAGGTTCAGTAGAGTCTATTGCCACAAACCCAAATCATATTGCGATAAGCGCTTCAAAATATGCCAACATTTTAGATGATTGCCTTATTAACAATTTAGATTTTGTTATCTTAGGAGCTACAGAAATAGATTTAGATTTTAATGTAAATGTGACTACTACCTCAACTGGTGAAATTATGGGTGGGTCTGGTGGTCATAGTGATACTGCTTATGGTGCTAAGGTTACGATTGTTGTATCGCAATTATTTAACGCGAGAATTCCCGTTATTAAAAATAAGGTTATTTGTAAAACAACTCCAGGTGAAACAGTAGATGTATTAGTAACTGAACGAGGAATTGCGATAAATCCTCTTAGAACAGATTTAGTAGAGAAATTTAAAAACACTAATCTACCAATAAAAACAATCGAAGAATTAAAAGCAATAAGTGATAATTTAGTCGGTATTCCAAAAGAAATAGACTTTGATGATAAAATAGTTGCTGTTGTTGAATATCGTGATGGGACAGTTATTGATGTTATTCATAAAAAAAATATAAATAACAAGGGCTAGGAAGAGATGATATTATACCTATAGAGTAGACACATAATAAAAAAGGTGTTGCTCTATAGGTATTTTTTATTATAATAAAAGTAATTAGTTTAATAGAACAATGAAATAAACATAAGCACTATTTTATTTAAATTCATAAGATAAAAGTAGTAAGTTTTTGAAGGGAAGACAAGTGGATTTTAATGATAATTCAGGTCATAGACATGATGTTTATTTTCGTGAAAGATTAGTACATGCCCACTATTTAGAAGGGGTTATAACCTATGATTTAGGCCATTATCATTTGTATGCAGGAGTTGCTGATTTTGCACCAAGCGGTGTTCAACATGTTCATAGTTATATAGCTTATACATCGTTTGATGAGGGACATAAACATTTTATAAGTTGCTAGTGGAGAACATTACCATTTAATTAATGGAAGCACCACTGTTAATGGGTTTAGACCACATACACATCACTATACCGGCACTACAAGCCTTTAATAAATTAAAAAGGATGTTAACTTATGTTAATATCCTTTTTAAAAATATTAATGAAAATAATTTTTGTCCAAAAGATAATTTCATTGCCAATATTAGACTAAATATTCCTATTATAAAGTATATAATATGTAATATATTAATTGTATCTAGTATATAACTTTGAACAACTATCAAGATAACTTATCCAAAACCTATTATTCCACTAATATAGCCTTGGAACTTGTAATTGTCCTATGTAAATATATACTTAACTTTGTCTAACAATGATAAATAGATATCATTTATATCTTTTGCATAAATAGACATATATCTTGTTACTTTTTAATTTTACGATAAAATATAATAAATTCATTTTAGAAAATAGACGTAATATGATGTATATATAACATAGATAATTTTATATAAATAAGGAGGGATTTTGATGGCAGATATTCATAGCGTATTTATAAATGAAATCCTCACAACGATCAAAAAAATTAAAAAATTATTAAAAAATGTAACGTTTGCAGATTTTAATACAAATTATCATCTAGTAGATAATGTGATTAAGTACCTAAAAGTTATAGGCGAGGCGAGCAAGCATGTCTCTAAAGAGACACAATCAGAGTATAAAAATATCCCTTGGTCACAGCTTAAAAATTTAAGAGATATTGAAAATAACCCTGAGCACATTGAACTTGTTTGGAATATCGCAACTGTTAACTTGCCTGAAATAAAGCCAAGCATAAAAGATGTATTAAATTAATTAAGAAAATCCTCATATAGAAATCTATATGAGGATTTTACTTTAAATTATAAATTTTTGCTAGTTGGTATGTAATTAGAACGCATATTTTTAATCATTTCAATACGTTCTTCAGCTAATCTTGTTGCAGCTAATTGAGTATTGATCTTATTTTCTTTAGCGTAAGCAAAGATTTTAAGAAGACGATCATAAATTTTTTCAACTTTTAATAATGTTTCTTCTCTATTATATGGAGGGAAGAATTCTTGGTATACATTAATTAATCCAGCTGCATTAATAACAAAGTCTGGTGCGTAAAGGATTCCTCTTTCTAATAACATGTCTCCATGTTTATTTTCATCAAGTAAAACGTTATTAGCACAACCAGCAACAATTTCACATTTCAATTGTGGGATAGTATCATTATTTAAGACAGCGCCAATTGAGCAAGGAGCGAAGATATCACATTCAACGCCATATATTTCGTTAACTCCAACAGCTTTAGCGCCAAATTCAGCCACTGCTTTTTTAATTCTATCTTCAGCGATGTCAGTTACGATTAATTTTGCACCTTCTTTATGAAGATATTCGCAAAGAATGTAACCAACTGCTCCAAGACCTTGAACAGCAATTACTTTACCCTTTAAACTATTGTTTCCATATTTTTCAAATGCTGCAGCCTTAACTCCCCAATAAGTTCCATATGATGTAACAGGTGAAGGATTTCCAGACATAGTAGCTTTGCCGTTAATAAAGTCCGATTCCATTTCCATATATGAACAATCCTCAACATTAATGTTCATATCTTCACCAGTATAGAATCTACCATTTAACGATTGAATATGGCGTCCATAGGCTCTTAAATAACCTTCGTTTTTAACAGTTTTAGGGTCTCCAAGTAGAACTGTCTTTCCACCACCACAGTTACAATCAGAAGCAGAACATTTGTAAGTCATTCCTCTAGATAGACGAATAACATCAAATAAAGCAGCTTCTTCATTTTCATAATTCCATAGTCTAGTTCCACCGATAGCTGGTCCTAGAGTAGTATCATGAATAGCTGTAATTCCTTTTAAACCAGTTGTTTTGTCATGAAAATAAATAATTTGTTCATGACCGTATTTTTCCATGTAATCAAAAACACCCATTTTTTTATTCCTCCAAATTTATTTTATTACTTTAATATATTTTAGCATCTTCTTCTTTATTCAAAACTCGAAGTGCGCCAAGAGCAAGCGATAATAATTCGTTTTCACCTGGGTAAACTAGTACTTTTGCTAAAAATTCTGTTCGCTCAGTTATTTTAGAAACTATATATGATTCATGAGCAAGTCCACCAGTTAAAACTATGTAATCAATCTTACCACATAAAATTGTAGTGCAAGCTCCAATTTCTTTTGCGATTTGGTATGCCATGGCATTATATACCAATTTGGCTTTTTCATCACCATTTTTAATTCTTTCAACAACTTCTACAGCGTTATTAGTACCTAAATAAGAAACTAAACCACCTTTTCCGTAATTCATTGACTTAATATCTCTAAGTGTATAATTTCCAGAAAAACAAAGTTTATATAGTGGTCCAAGTGGCACTGTTCCGCTTCTTTCAGGACTCATCGGGCCGTCTCCATCTAGGGCATTATTAACGTCTATAACTCGACCTTTGTTATGAACGGCAACACTGATTCCACCGCCTAGATGGGCAATAACTAAATTTAACTCTTCATATTTTTTTCCTAAATCTTTAGCAACTTGTCTTGCTATTGCTTTATGATTTAAGGCATGAAATATACATTGCCTTTCAATATTAGCCATTCCAGAAATTCTGGCAATATCTGCCATTTCATCAACAGCAACAGGATCAACAATATAAGCAGGAATGCCTAAATCCTTAGCAATATTATAAGCGATTAACCCACCGAGATTAGATGCATGCTCTCCTCTTTTAGCTTCATTGAGATCTCTGATCATTTCATCATTAACAACATAAGTTCCGCTTTCTAATGATCTTAACATTCCACCACGGCCACAAACAGCATCTAGTTTTTCAAGGGGAAAATTATTCTCATTAATTGCTTTAACAATTAAATCTTTTCGAAATTCATATTGACTAGCTACGCTAGGAAATGCTTGTATTTCCTCAGTTGAATGACTAATTTTTACTTCAAATAATGTAGCCTCATCCTCAAATAAGGCAATTTTTGTTGATGTTGAACCGGGGTTTATAACTAAGATGTATTTACCCAAAAAAATCACTCCTTAATAATCCATTAATACACTTAGGGCAATTGAATTTAGTTTGGTTTCATGGCTATCAGCACGAGAAGTTAAAACAATTGGTGATTTTGCTCCCATAATGATACCCGCACTTTTTACATTTTCACTGCCAAACATCCATCCTTTATATAATGCATTTCCTACTTCAATATAAGGAACGATTAAAATATCGGCATTACCTGCAACAGGATTCTTCATGTTTTTAGTTTTAGCTGCTTCTTTATCTAAAGCCAAGTCAATTGCTAGTGGCCCACAAATGTCACAATGAACAATTTCATGGTTTTCTACCATTTCTTCAATTTCATGACATTTAACTGAAGAAGGCATTTTAGGATTAATTTTTTCGATAGCACTAATGCATGCAACTTTTGGGCGACTAATACTTAGAGATCTTGCTAATCTCACTGCGTTAATGGTAATTTTTTTTAATTGATCTACAGTTGGGTCAATATTCATAGCTCCATCACTTAGAAAAATCAACCTTTCAAATTTTGGCAACTGCATTACCATTACATGACTTAGAATGTTACCAGTTCTTAATCCAAATTCCTTATCAAGAACTTGTTTTAATATAATGGCAGTATCAACAAGACCTTTCATTAACACGTTTGCTTTTCCGCTTGATACACTTTTAACAGCTTCTATACATGCTGATTCTTTATCTTTGCATTTAACCAATTTACAGTTTTTAAGGGTGAAATTAATTTCTTTAGCAATAGTTTCAATTTTATCTGTATCGCCAAACAAAATAAAATCACAAAGGTTTAATTTTGTCGCTTCCCATACAGCTTGTAAAACCTCGTGATCTTCAGGGCACGCTAATGCAATAGTTTTATTAGGCCTATTTTGAGCTACCATTATAATTTCTTGTAATGTTTTCATAACTTTAACACCTCCCTAGAAAACGCTTTCAAGAATATTATACTATAAATTTTCAATAGTTAAATATTTATTGGCAAAATTTTTAAAAAATTTGTCTTTTTCAATATTAAGTTTATTATATTTTAATTAATTTTGATTAAAGTACTAATGAATAAATATAAAGGAACGGTCTATGGAAGTTATTTGGAACTTTAAGAATTGCGGCTACATATATCGGTACTATTGTTGGGGCAGGGTTTGCTTCTGGTCAAGAAGTATTACAATATTTTGTTTCTTTTGGATTAGGAGGTGTTATAGGAATTATTGTTTCATCTTTTCTATTTTTTTTCTTTGGTTATACAATTTTAATTTTGGGAAGAAAGTTAAATTCTGATTCACATGACGATATATTGTTATATACTAACGGTAAAATTTTTGGTTCAATTATTGATGTTGTTGTAACAATTTTTTTATTTGGTGCATTAGCAGCGATGATAGCTGGGTCAGGAGCTATTATTGAACAACAATTTTGGCGCAAATTGGTTTTTCTTCTTTAGTAAGACATGTTTATCCAGCTGTTGGCTACGGTGGTTTACTATTATTTATTGGATTAACATATGCCTGGTTATTTAGACGAAAAGATATTTAAATAGAATAAAAACAAATAAAAAAATTGTTCTATGTAATATAGAAACAATTCTTTAAGATTATTATTTTTTAAATTTGTTAATATTTGCTTTGTATATATCACTAAAATTGAATAGTTCTTGAACTTCAAGATCAAATGTTTTAGCGATTTTTCCGACATTTTTAAGGGATATATTTTTTTCTGCTCTTTCAATTTGACCAATATAAGTTCTATGCAATCCGCTTAAATGTCCTAATTCTTCTTGTGATAAACCCCTGCTCATTCGCAGTAATCGTAATTTTCTTCCAAATAATTCATTTAACTCTTCATTTTTATTCATCTTATCACCAAGATAAATTTACTATTTATTACTAAGTTAATCTACAGACTATAAGTAGCATCTAAAGTAAAATAATAAAAATTATGTTGTTATGTTGAAGAGATGGATTTATAATTAAGTAGGTGATAGATTTGATAATTGGTATTGGTATCGATTTAGTGGAAATCGAAAGAATTAAAAAAAGCTCTATAGAGAACTTGACAAAACGAATACTAACTGAAAATGAAATGAGTATTTATCAATCTTTTCAAAATAATGAAAGAAAATTTCAATTTTTGGCGGGGAGATTTTCTGCCAAAGAAGCATACTCTAAAGCACTTGGAACAGGTATTGGGAAAATTGGTTTTAAGGATATTGAGGTTTTAAATGACAAATTGGGTAAACCATATATCAACCTTAATAGTCAATATAAAATCCATCTCTCAATTACTCACACAACTAATTATGCTAGTAGTTTTGTGATTATAGAAAATTAAAAAGGAAGCGCCAATTGGTACTTCCTTTTTAATCTATTCTTCTGTAGGGGCTGCAAGTAGACCTATATTTACTAAACCTGTAATTCCTACAAGAGTATATATTGTTCTAGATAGCATTGTTTCTTCGCCAAATATCCATGCAACTAGATTAAAATCAAATAATCCGATTAATCCCCAGTTGATTGCACCAATAATTGTGACAACGAGTGCGATTTTTTGCAAAATTGTAACACCCATAATAGCGCCTCCTAATTTGTTTTTTCAGTAATATTATCTGTTTTAGCAACAATTTTATACATTATAGAATATTTTTGACTATTCTGACATAATATTTAAGTGAAAAGTTTTGTGAGGTGAATTATATGAAAAAAATTTTGTTAATTATATTAATGATAGCTATTGTTTTTGTAGTTTCAGCATGTGGCAAAAAATCCCAAGGCGATATTGTTAAGTCATTAGGGGAAAAATTGGAAAATATTGATAAATTTGATGTAAATGCAGTAATGGAAATAAAAGAAATGAATAAATCCTATATATTTAATGTTAACATTAAATACAAAAAGCCTGATTTTTATAAGGTAACACTACAAAATCAAGATAGTAATAATGTTCAAATTATTCTTAAAAATAAGGAAGGAGTGTTCGTTTTAACGCCAGCCTTAAATAAAAGTTTTAAATTCCAAAGTGATTGGCCATTAAACAGTTCCCAACCTTATTTATTTCAGTCACTAACTAAAGATCTCCTTAATGACAAGGATATCAAGATTGTTAAGCAAAATGGCGATTATGTAATTGAAACGAAAGTGAATTATCGTCGCTCTAGTGATTTGACTAGTCAAAAAATAATTATTGATGGAAAATCTTTATATCCTAAGGAAGTAATTGTTTATGATGCTCAAAATGAAGAGAAAATTAAAATTTTATTTGAAGATGTAAACTTGAAACCTAAGTTTAATGAAAAAGAATTTGAAGTTGAGTATAGTATGACTGATGCTATTGATACTTATGAAGCTCAATTACCAACATTTGATGATCGTGCAATTATGTATCCAACAGGATTAATAGACGGTGCAACTTTGAAGCAAGAAGTAATTAAGGATATCGATGCTGGAAAGAGAGCTATCATGACTTTTGAAGGGTCAGCTCCATTTACAATTGTAGAAGAGTATATGACTGTTGATGAAGAGTTAAAAACTTCTGAAGTGATTTATGGCGATCCTGTCTTGATTTGTACTGGTATAGCATTCCAGACTGATACATCTTTAATTTGGCATGATAATGGTATTGAATTCTTAATTATATCAGAAGATTTAGACTCAGATCAAATGTATTCTGTAGCAAATTCATTTATGCCAGTAGCCAAAAAATAGTTAGAAGTAAGGTCTCGCTAATATAATTATATTAGTGAGACTTTTTTATTATTTTTATACAAAAACTAGCATATGATTAACTGGTGATATGTTTATGAATAAAAAATTAAAGTCAATTGTCCTAAATCCTGTTAGATATTATAGCCAATTAATAAAAAATAATAAAAAAGGAATAGATTTGACACTTGGTGAAGGACATTTTGTTAGTCCCTTTAATGCTAAGTTAAAAGCTTATGAAGCTTTATTAGCGAATGATACCAAATACTCCTTAGTTGAAGGCAATGAATCTTTACGAAAATTATTAATAGAAAAATATTACCCTAAATATGACTATAAAAATGAAATCATTATAACAAATGGGTCAACTCAAGGTTTTTTTAGCGTATTACTATCAATAATAAATAGTAAACAAGATGAGGTAATTATCATTGCTCCTTATTATCCAGCGTATGAGAAAGTAGTTAAATTATTAGGTGGTAAGGTTGTTGTAATAAATAGCAGTAAGTCTGGTTTCAAAATTTCTCCGGAGGTTTTAGGAAATTATGTTACCGGAAAAACAAAAGCGATTATTATTAATGAACCATGCAATCCTACGGGAGTAATTTATTCAATAGAAGAAAAAAAAGTATTGTTAGAATATTTTAAGGATAAGGACTTTTTGATAATAGTGGATGAAGTATATAGTCAATATACTTCTGAATCATTTATATCTTTTTCTTCATTGATAACTTATGATCTAAAAGACAGATTTATATTTATTAATGGTTTATCTAAATCACATATGATGACAGGCTATAGAATTGGATTTGTAGTGTGTGGAAAATCTTTAAATAATGAGCTGAAGAAAATTAATTACTTAACAGTTAGTTGTATTTCATCAGTAATGCAAAAGGGAGCAATAGGTGCACTAGAAGATGATCAGTTTTGTAAATTTGTTACAAAATATTATTTTACGAATTTGCAGACTTTAAAAGAAACCTTAAATAATCTAAACATTGAATTTGTGGATGCTAATAGTGGCTATTATTTATTTATTAATGTTAGTAAATTTGGTTTATCAGGTGAAGAATTTTGTAAATACTTTATTGACAATTATTATACAGCTTTAGTCCCAGGTAAATTGTTTGGAAAAGGATTTGATAATTATGTTAGAGTATCTTGTTGTAAAGATATAAAAGATATATCGAAATTTGTCAATTATATTCTGGATTTTTCAGAAATTTGTGAAAAGATGTAGTAGTGTTTTGAAATTAAAGATTTTTTTATCAAAATGCTTAACAAAGGGATAATCCTATGGTATAATTATTCTCGTAATACTACACAGTAGTATTACAGCAAAAATATTATTTTGCACCCCCATATACCCTTTTCATAATAACCCCTAATATGGGTCGTGGGAGACCATGACCCCCCATTAACTTGGGAACCCTATGAGTTGGACTTGCAAATTTTTATATTTGTTAATATCTAACTTTTTTTATTATAATGGTAAAAGTTGTTAAAAATATGTTAAAATACTAACACAAAGACTATTTAGGAGGTTGCAATGTCGGAATTGAATTTTAACAAAGATTTAATTATTAGTATAGCAAAAGATTTAAATATTAAAGTAAGTCAAGTTGAGAAAGTATTAGAATTATTATCAGAAAATAATACAGTACCTTTTATCGCTCGATATCGTAAAGAAATAACTGGTGCTTTAGATGAGGAACAAATTCGTGCTATAAGTAAGGAATACGAATATCAACAAAATTTATTGAAACGAAAAGAAGATGTTATTCGTTTAATAGAAGAAAAAGGGAAATTAACACTCGAACTGAAAAATAAAATATTAGCGTGTGATAAATTATCAGATATTGAAGATTTATATAGACCTTATAAAGAAAAGAAAAAAACAAGAGCAACAGATGCAGTAAGAAAAGGGTTAGAACCATTAGCGACATTTTTGTTATCTTTTCCAAAAGATGAAGATGTTTTAACGGTTGCCGAAAGTTACATAAATGAAGAAAAGGGTGTTAAAACAGCAGCAGAAGCTTTACAAGGAGCACAAGATATAATTGCGGAAATGGTTTCTGATGATGCAGATATTAGGAAGTTTATTAAATCGGTATTTGTTAAAGAAGGACAATTGACCACTAAAGTAAAAGATGAATCATTAGACGAACGTAAAGTGTATGAAATGTATTATGACTATCATGAACCAATAAATAAAATTGTTTCTCATAGAATTTTAGCAGTAAACCGTGGTGAAAATGAAAAGATTATTAGAGTTTCAATTGTCGAACCAAAAGAGAAAATATTAAATTTTATCTATAGTAAAATGGTGAAAGATGAGCAGTCTGCTACCACTAGTAATGTTATTTTAGCATGTGATGATGGATATAAACGATTAATAAAACCATCAATTGAACGTGAAATTAGATCTGAGTTAAAAGAGTCAGCTGAAGAACAGGCGATTAATATATTCTCAGAAAATTTAAGGAATTTATTATTACAACCACCTATGAAAGGGAAGATGGTGTTAGGAGTTGATCCTGCTTATAGAACTGGTTGTAAGTACTCAGTAGTTGATGAAACTGGTAAAATGCTTACAAAAGGTGTTGTTTATCCTCATGAAAAATATAAAGGTGAAAATATCCAAGGTGACCGTGTTGAACGAGCTATAGAAACTATTTCGAAAGTAATAATTGATTATAAAATTGAAATTGTCGCTATAGGTAACGGAACTGCTTCCCGTGAGACAGAAGAATTTATCGCAAATGTTTTAGGAAACCTTAAACGCGATGTATCATATATTATTGTTAGTGAAGCTGGGGCTTCGGTTTATTCTGCTTCAGAACTAGCAAGAAAAGAGTTTCCTGAATTAAATGTAGAAGAAAGATCAGCTATTTCGATTGCGAGAAGATTGCAAGACCCATTATCAGAACTTGTAAAAATTGATCCAAAATCAATTGGCGTTGGACAATATCAACATGATGTAACTCAAAATAAACTAAACGAATCCTTAAATTTTGTTGTAGAGACAACGGTAAACCGGGTTGGAGTTAATGTAAATACAGCTTCATTAGAACTATTAAAATATGTTTCTGGTTGTAATGCTACAGTTGCGAAAAATATTGTTAGTTATCGAGATGAATTCGGTAAGTTTAAAAATCGAAAACAATTAACAAAAGTTCCTCGGTTCGGTGCTAAGTCATATGAACAAGCTGTTGGTTTCTTGCGAATTATTGATGGAAATCAACCTTTAGATAAATCTGGTATTCATCCAGAAAATTACGAGAATGCATTGCTAATCCTTAAACACCTGCAGTGTGACTTAAATGATTTAGGAACAAGTAAATTATCGGAAGCTATAAACCAAGTAGATAGAGTCCAGCTTATGCATATAACTAATTTAGGTGAGCATACTTTAAATGATATCCTAGATGCGTTTATTGCTCCTAATCGTGATCCGCGTGATGAATTTGCTAAACCTTTGTTAAGAAAGGGTGTAGTAAAATTGGAAGATTTACAAGTAGGAATGGAATTACAGGGTACAGTAAGAAATGTTGTTGATTTTGGAGCTTTCATTGATTGTGGTGTTAAAGAAGGTGGTCTTGTTCATTTGTCAAAAATGAGTAAAGGATATGTAAAACATCCGATGGATATTGTTAATGTTGGGGATATTGTTACTGTATATGTTGAAAATATTGATTTACTACGTCGTCGTCTAGCGCTTTCAATGATTAAACGCGATTAAATTAAATATAGAAATTAATGAATTTTATTGATAAGATATTGACAAGGTAAAATGTATGGTGTATTATAAAATGGCGTTTTGCGATACTGGAGTAGTACTCAAGAGGCTGAAGAGGTGCCCCTGCTAAGGGTATAGGTCGGGTAACCGGCGCGAGGGTTCAAATCCCTCCTACTCCGCCATTTTATATTTACTTTATAGGCGCCGACTTAGCTCAATTGGTAGAGCAACTGACTTGTAATCAGTAGGTTACGGGTTCAATTCCTGTAGTCGGCACCATTTTATGTTTTGGAGGGATAGCGAAGTGGCTAAACGCGGCAGACTGTAAATCTGCTCCCTATGGGTTCGGCGGTTCGAAACCGTCTCCCTCCACCACTATAGTTGGGCTATAGCCAAGCGGTAAGGCAACGGACTTTGACTCCGTCATGCGCTGGTTCAAATCCAGCTAGCCCAGCCATTTTTTTGCAGGTGTAGTTTAATGGTAGAACCTCAGCCTTCCAAGCTGATTGTGAGAGTTCGATTCTCTTCACCTGCTCCATAATTTCAAGTTAAAATTTTTGAAATCATTGACAAAAAGTTTTAACATGATATAATCGATAATGTTCTAAAAAAAGAGATCTTTGAAAACTAAACAGAATAGATTGTAAGAATTAAAATTCTTAAGTTAAAACCTTTGAGACAGAATCAAAAA
>NSKI01000075.1 GCA_003586005.1 Haloplasmatales bacterium 4B
AGCCCAAGCATTTCTGCTTAGACTTCACAGTATTAGAATTTTGGATTTTCTTCACCAACACTAGTTGACAAAGAACCCTTTTTTTAAAAAAATCCTAACAAATAATATTAATATCATAAGATTATCTGCTAGGCTCGTTGGTAGCTCATATGGCTCCTATAGGCTCTATACTTCTTATACACTTTAACTTACCTTCTTTAGTTTCGCGATATTTTTGCATCTAGGACATTTGATGGTACTGACAACATCTTCCTCATCTAGTAATCGTTGATTACAATGTGGACATCTAATCGGTTGTTCTTTAACTTTATTTTTATGATTCATCTTCCAAAATGCACTTCCTTCATCAATACTAGAGGAAATGTATATCTTATTATTTTATAAATTGTATTACAAAACGAGATTTAAAAGTCTTATTTTTTTGTATATAAGTTATCCCTAAAATCGGATATACAAAATATATAATACTAGAAATAGATAAAATTACGATACTAATAAAAGCTAATATTAGAGTAAAGGATAAATTAAGTTCTAGTTCATATATAATAAATAATGGAAAAATACCTAATGTAAAATATAAAAGTAATGTTAATTGATAATTAAGAACGTTTTTGATTAATTTATTTATATGATCATTTTTATTAAAAACAAATAAGAGAACAGTTATGATTATCGGAATTATAAAAGTATTAAAAAATTGTAATCCCCAAATAACATATTTCAATAAATAATTATTTGAATTCTTATATTCACTTCTCAAATTTATTTTTTTATTATTCATTTTACCTACTTCTCCCTTCATTTTTTAATTAAATTATTTGCCATAAAAAAAACTAATCCAGACATCAATACGTTGCTGATCATAGATATCTATATCTATAGGGTATTGTTCTCCAACACTCATCTGATGTGCTTCTACATTTGTTTTAACAGCACTAACTTCATAATTAATAGAAGACATAAGTATTAGTGAAAAAGAAACCAACAAAAGGAAATATACTAACAGTAGATTTTACTGCATCCAAACATTTCTGTTTTGAAATGTAATTCTTCTGATTTAATAGATACTTTCCATGTAAAGAGAACACTGGTTACCAACACTGCAGAAAGAAAAGCAAA
>NSKI01000011.1 GCA_003586005.1 Haloplasmatales bacterium 4B
AGCCCAAGCATTTCTGCTTAGACTTCACAGTATTAGAATTTTGGATTTTCTTCACCAACACTAGTTGACAAAGAACCAAAATTTATTAAACACATTTTTATTTGAATTGAACACAAATTTTTACTAAACTAATTAAACAATCTTACCAAAGACTAAATTTAATATCAATACTGAAACGATACCAGCTACCCAAGCAGCAGTAGTTGCTCCAGACCAGAATTTCATTTGTTCTTTTGGATCTTTATTATTTAATGAACGGTTAACTACATTGAAGTAACTATCATTAAAGTATGAGAAGAATACTCCACCAACCATTGCTGCAAGTGCTGCAAAGACAGGGTTAACATCTAATGTTTTTAAGATTGGAGCTGAAATTGAAGCCGCTGTAATTAGCGCTACAGTTCCAGAACCTTGAATAAAACGAACGATTGTTGAAATTACGAAAGGTAATAATATTGCTGGAACACCCCAATCAGAAATGTAGCCGGCGATAGTGTTTCCAACACCAGTGTCTTTAACAACTTGTCCTAAAGCTCCACCAGCACCAGTAACTAATAGAATAATACCAGCTGATCTAATTCCAGCATCCATGTAATCTAACACTTTCGCTTTATCTACTTTAGCTACTAAACCATAAATTGAAATTAACACACCGATTCCTACAGCAACAATTGGATTACCTAAGAATGCTAATACATCTAACAAAGTAGCGTTAGCACCAGGAGCTGCTGTTTTAACAATTTGATTTAATAGTATCAAGATAATAGGTAAAAAGATTGGTGCGAATGACATATATATTGATGGTAATGGTTTGTCCTCATCATTTAGTTCAAAATTACCGATTTCTTTTCCAGCTACCTCTAGTTTTACAAGTTCACCTTTTTCATTAGGTAAAATAACTAAGTTTCTACCAATCCATTTAATATATAAAATACCAGCTACTGTCATTGGAATAGCTACAATAATACCCCAAATTAGTAATGAACCGATAGATACACCAAACGCCTCAGCTACAAATAGAGGACCTGGTGTAGGTGGTACCATTGTATGTGTAATAACTAAACCCATTGCTAGTGCTCCACCTATTACAATTAGGTTTTTACGAGTTTTTTCTGAGATCGCTTTAGCAATTGGGAATAAAATAACGAATGCTGAATCACAGAATACTGGAATTGAAACAATAAATCCAGTTAAGGCTAGAGCCAATTCTTCTCTACCTTTACCAAATAATTTGATAAAAGTTCTAGCCATTTTTTCTGCAGCACCAGAAATTTCAAATATTTGCCCCATGATAACACCAAAACCAATGATGATACCAATAGACCCTAATGTACCTCCAAAGCCTTTACTTATAATACCAGGAATAACTCCCATAGGTACTCCACCAATTAGTCCTATAATCATCGCTGAGAATATAAGAGCTAAAAAGGCATGGACTTTAGTCATAGTTACTAGAATTACTAAGATTACTACACCTATAAATAGTCCAACTAACATTCTACTTGGGTCTATATTAGCTGCCCAATCTGCAAGAAATAATAAATTATTCATTTTTTTCTTCCTTTCCTTGTTGTATTTTTTGTATAAGGTTATTATATTCTATCAAAGTAAAAATTACAAGCGTTTTCAACAAAAAAATGTTATTTTTTGTTTGTTTCATGTGTATTACTCTATATTTTTACGTGTAAACTGTTCATATAATGTTATTTTTTGATAGTTTGTAAAACAATTCACAACTCTTTAATATATTCGAACAAATTTATTTCATTGACATATATTCATAAATACGTGAGTCATTCAAGGCATAGTACAAGTGCTTTTTCGTTCTCATTAGATGGACATACCTAGATATATGACTTGGATTTGAATGATATGTTTTTTTCTTAGATTCACCAATAATATCATTAAATCCTGATTTATAATCTTTGTAAACTCCTAATGTAACTAAAGTAGAAATTAACGCTCCTAGCGAGGTTGCTTCACTACTATCATAAACACTTACTGCTTTATTAAACACATCTGCTTGAATTTGATTGAATGCTGTAAATTTAGTTAATCCACCTGCAATATTAATAATCTCAACATAACCTGTTAGCTCTTCAATTAGCGAAATATTCTCAGCCATTTCATAAGTTATACCTTCAAGTATTGCTCTAGCAAAGTCTCCTCTAGTATTTTCTAATGAAACATTAAAAAACATTCCCTTTGACAATGGGTTCCAATAAGGAGCGGCACTTCCTTTAAAATGCGGGATTAATATAATTCCATTCGCCCCTGGAGGTGAGGTTTCCACCTCTTTATTAACAACATTATAGATATTACTATCAATAATATCTTTATAAAATTTATCTTTAAACCATGTATAGATATTACCACTTGTTAATACACCCGCTTCAATTATCCATTTTCCAGGTATTGCTGAAGCACTGCATAAAACACGCATATTTTCATCAATTATTGGTTTATCTGTATAACCAATAATAAATGAACCTGTTCCAGTATTAGCTTCAATTGAGCCTTGTTTTAAAACATTTAGTCCAATTGCTGCGCACTGTTGATCCCCACCAGCAATGATTACTGGTATATTTTTATCTAAACCTGTTTTTTCATTTATAATATCTGTGATATTTCCTACAATTGATCCTGGAGCTACAATTTCTGGAAGAATGTCTTTATCAAGTCCAAATGCGTTAACTAATTCATCATCCCAAGTAAACGTATTTATATTCATCAATAAAGTTCTTGCTGCTTGAGAATAATCAGTGACGAAACGGTTTGTCAATAAATGTACAACATAATCTTGGACTCCAATAATCTTGTAGGCATCATTATAAATTTCTCTCATATTTTCTTTTAACCACATCATTTTTGGAGCTGAAAAATATGAGTCTAGCCTAAGCCCTGTTTTTTGGTAGATTTCTTTCATACTCATTTTTTCTTTAACAGAATTAGCCTGTTTGTAACTTCTTCTATCTTGCCACATAAGGGCATTATATAAGTATTTCCCATGTTTATTTACTGGAATAATCGATGCTCTTTGACTAGTAATTGAAATAGCTTCAATCTTTATTTTGTTTTCTTTAGCATAGTCTGAAACATTTTTTAATGTTAATAATAAATTTTCTTTCCATGTTCTTGGGTCTTGTTCTACATTTAATCCATCAAAAACTGGTGAATATCCCTTTTGAGACATATATTTAATTTCACCTTTTTTTGAATAGAGAATGCTTCTTAAACTTTGTGTTCCTACATCAATGATAATAATACTTGTTTCCATTGTGTTTCCCCCTTCTTTTTAAAAGTAAGTGAGGGTCCCCCTCACTTACTTTTATTCTTTACTATTTAATAAATTTATATACTTTAATACGACCTCTTTTGCAGAATCAACTGCTAATTTCGATAAACTAGAAAAGTGAATTTTCGGGTTTGAATTTATAGCTTTACTTAATTCATTAATTACATTAACAGAAATTTCTGTGTTCACATTAACTTTACAAATCCCGTTGTCAATACACTCATGCAGTGTATCAGCAGGGGTTCCTGAACCTCCATGCAATACAAAAGGTATATCAATTTCTTGTTTGATTTCCTTTAACCTATCAACACTAATTTTAGGTTCACCTTTGTACATTCCATGAACAGTTCCAATCGATACAGCTAGTGCATCTACTTTTGTTTTTTCTACAAATTCTTTTGCTTGTAATGGGTCTGTATATATAGTCTCGCCATCATCTTCATTTGAATGTTCACCAAGCGATATGCTACCTAATTCAGCTTCAACACTTACATTATTTAAATGAGCATGTTTCACCACTTCAGATGTCGTTTTAATATTTTCCGCAAATGATAAACTTGAACCATCGTACATTACAGATGTAAATCCAACATCAATGGCTTCCTTAATAGTTTCTATTGACTTACAATGGTCTAAATGAATAACAATTGAAGTTTCAACATCTAGAGACATGGTCCTAATTAAATTAACGACTTCTTTTAACTTCATATTTACCAAGTATTTTTCACCAAAAGCAATAATTACAGGTGTTTTTAATTCCTTTACTGCTTCAATAACACCACGAATTGTTTCATAATTATATACGTTAAATGAACCAATTGCAATTTTCTTTTCTTTTGCTTCTTCTAAAACTGTTTTTAAATTTGCTACCATTATGCTTTAACCTCTTCTAACCATTTTTTAAATCCTTCTTGATTTAAAACTTCTGGATTTAGAATGAATTTCGCTTTTTGTCCTCGTAAAAATCTTTCAATATCTTCCATTAATAAATATGGAGAACCTGTTAACACTTCTGTTGTTGTCCCTGCGATATGAGTTGTTAATGTAACATTATCTAGTTCTAACCATGGACTATTTTCTCCAAGTGGTTCTGTTTCAAAAACATCAAGACCAGCTCCAGCAATTTTTTTGTTTTTCAATACATCATATAATGCATCACTATCAATTAAACCAGAACGAGCTGTATTTATGATATAAGCTGTGCTTTTCATCATTTCCAGATGCAATTTATCTACAAAATGTTTTGTAGCATCAAGTAATCTTAAATGAATTGAAATAAAATCAGATTCTTTAAATAATGTTTCTTTATCTACAGGTGTACATCCTGCTGCTTTAATTTGTTCTTCAGGAATAAAGGCATCATAAACCAATACCTCTAAATCCCACCCTGATAATTTTTTTGCTACTAATTGTCCTATGTAACCAAATCCAACAATTCCGATTTTTTTACCTTTTAATTGTGGTACAAAACTTACATTTGAAAACTCTTTTTGCCATCCGTTATTTTTAATAGAATAATGCGCCTTAGCAATATTACGTGACTCAGCTAGAATTAATCCCACAGCAAAGTCAGATACAGCTTCAGCATTTCTTCCCATAACATTAAACGCTAAAATTCCTCTTTTTGTCGCTTCTGCTAAGTTGATGTTTTCTTTTCCAGCCCTTGATAGGCCAACTATTCTTAAGTTTGGCATACTATCCATCAACTTTGATGAAACAGGAACAAATAAACCAGCTAATAGTGCGGCATCTAATCCATGCTCTAAGCAAACACTAGGAACTTCTTCAATCTCAGGACCTTGTTGCTCAACTAATAAACGACGATTTTGTAGACTTGTCCAGTCACTTTCCCAATCACCTACTACATAATCAGATACAAAATCTTTCAAATGCTTATTAATTGCTCCTTCAAATAAAGTTCCAGGAATCATAGGATCTCCAGAAAGTATTGCTTTAAACTTCTTCATTTTATTCCTCCTAAATTTGTTCAAAATTGTTAATTAGTGTTTGTACTTCCATATTTTATAGCAAACAAGTTTACTTGTCAATGATTTTGTGTTCATTTATGTTCATTTTTGTTGCTTTTTAAAATTATTAGAATATTTTGCTGCTACTTTAATTGCCTCAATCATACTGATTGGGTTTGCAATATTTTTGCCAGCAATATCAAAAGCTGTACCATGGTCTACAGATGTTCTTAAAAAAGGCATACCATTGGTTAAAGATATCGTTCTATGAAAATCATAAGTTTTTGTAGCAATATGTCCTTGATCATGGTATAAAGATAAAATAGCTCCATATCTTCCATCTAAACCTTTAGCAAATACAGAATCTGCAGGAATTGGACCAATTACATCATAACCAAGTTCTTTCATTTCAGCTACTGCAGGAACAATTTCTACATTATCTTCATCACCAAACAATCCATGTTCACCTGAGTGAGGATTAAGTCCAGCTACAGCTATTGTTCCCTTCACACCTAATCTATCAAGAGCATCAATACTGCGTTTAATATAATCTTTTAGTCGATCTTTTTTTACTAAATCAATGGCTTTACGTAAAGATACATGCCTTGACAAAAAGAAAACTCTTAATTTCTCAATTTCAAACATGGTTAGTGGATCTTGAGTATTTGATAAGTCAGCCAAAATTTCTGTATGCCCAATATAGGGTACTTTACCAGCTTTAAGCGATTCTTTATTAATTGGCGTTGTCGCAATTGAATCAATATCATTCTCCATCGCCAGTTCAACAGCTTTCTTGATATATTCAAAAGCTGCTTTCCCGCACATCCCTTGAACTTTTCCAAAAGCTAATTTATCTATATCAATATTATTAACAGCAACTAAATCTATTATTCCAAATTGATAAAATCCTGCTTTTGCATTATCTATCGAATTAATTTTTAAATCTAAATTTAATATTTCAATCATTTTTTTAACAATATGCTCATCACCAATTAAAACAGGTTTACATATGTCATATATTTCTTTTTCAGCTAATGATTTAATTGCGATTTCTGGACCAACTCCAGCTGGGTCACCAATTGGGATTCCAATGATAGGTTTATTCATTTGTTACTTCCTCCTTAAAGAAATTCTTGATTGTTGAATAAGCATCAACTTCACCAATCATTCCACCTTTAGTAATGATAGTTAGTCCATTATATTTCCCACCAACTACTTTTCCGTATACTGAAAGCGGTAATACTTCTGTTATAAGCTTTATTCCACTTGCTTTAGATTTTTTCAAAAAACCAAGTGATGTATCGCCACCACTACAAAATACTCCACTAATTGAAGCATCTTTTTCCAATAAATTAATTAATATCTCAGCCAAGTTGTCATTAATTTTATTGGAAATATCTTCTGCTGAGCAATTATTTTGTTTTCCTATTTCACTCAAATTTAAAACTTCTCGATTTTTAATGTCTGTGGTTGTTATTACAATAAATTCTTTATTAGTTTTTGAAGCAATATCTAATACTCTACTTACTTCAGAAAGCGATGACTTCTCATTATACATTTGGTTAGGATTAGCATATATAATATCAAAGTCTTGATCTTTTGCGATATGTTCTATCTGAGCAAATGTAGTATCAACAACACTTCCAATCAAATACACAAAGCGATTATTAATTTTGCTACTCAGTAGTGCTTTGGAATAATAATATGTAAATGGACCTGGATCAACACTAATAATCTCATATCCACTTTTTACCAATGCCTTTGATACTATTTCAATATCTTGATTAGTTTCTGAATCAAAAATTATAATATCATTTTCAATGTATGTATTAATAATTAATTCAGTTAGGTTATCATTATTTCTAATTTCACTTAAATAGATATTAGCTATCAATTTATTACTTTGCTTTAAGATTAGGTCTTTTGCAATCGATGAATGAATTGGCATTTTAGGGTCTTTTGCCACATCAGTTTCAGCTAATTCTTTCCCGTCGACATAAATTATCCCCTCTTTACAAATCCTTTTTGAATTTGGAAAAGATGGGACAACCGCGATTTTTTTATTTGGAAAAAAATCCATAAAAGCTTCAATTTCGATGCCTAAATTTCCTCTTAATGTGCTATCAATTCGTTTATTATATAATAAAGGATTAACTTCTGAAAAATTTCCTAAAATTTGATAAACACGATTATAGGCCTCCGTTTTTTCAACTGCACGACTATCTGTACTAATAGCTAGGGCATCAAATTCATCGATATTCATCGATTTATCATAATTAATAAGGCTCAATGTATTAAAGTTTAACTTATTAAGTAAAATCCCACTAGCATTTGCACCTGTATTATCATCAGCAATTATAATTGTTTTTAACATTTTTTCCTCCGGTTTATTTAATTATAATAACATTACTATCTTGTAAATTTAATCCATTAAGACTAGTTAAATCTAGATTTGTAATTATCGTATCAATTAATTGAATAGGTCCAATTCGATATAACGATTTTTGGAAAAATTTAGATGCATCTGCAACAAGCAAAGACTTTTCAGATACTTCTAATACTTTCCTTTTTAATTGTTGTTTTGCTATATCTGGGGTGCACATTATCATGCCATTATCTACAGAAGAAACAGCCATAATAGCTAAATCAATATTAAATTCTTCAAGCATAGATAATGCATAGTGTCCAGTAATACTGCCAGTTTCTCTTTGAATTATACCGCCTAATAAAATTATATTGTTATTAGATGAATATAATTGCGAGGCAATCATAATATCACTAGTAATTATAGTTAAATTCGTAAACTGTGTTAATTTCAAAGCTACTTCAAAAGTAGTTGTCCCAGCATCTAAAAAGATAGTTGAATTAGGTATAATATAATTTACTGCTTCTTTTGCCAACTTTTCTTTTACTTCCAAATTCTTTTTGCGTTTTTGGTTATATGCAACCTCATGTAATAATACCTTATTTACAATCGCTCCTCCATGTGTTCTTTTTAAAATATTATCTTCTTGTAATTTTTCTAAATCTCTCCTGATTGTCATTTTTGATACTTTTAACATTTTAGCAAGTTCTTCAACAGAAACATTTCCTTGATTTGTAATTATATCTACAATTTTAATGTGTCTCTCATTAGTTAACATTTTATCTCCCTCTCCATACCATTGTTAGTTTTGTGTTTATTTGTGTTCGTTTATATAATATCATAAATAATTTAATTACTCAACTACTTTGAGCAATATCATTCCATTTAGATATATTTTATAACTATTATTAAAAAAAATACGCATTTTTATGCGTATTTTATAAAGTGAGCTCAGATATAAAAGTTTTAATAATCTTCTCATAAGTCATAACCTTTGTTGATGAAAAATATAGATTAGCTTTATACAAAATTTTTTTATCACCAATTCCTACCGAGAACATATTAGCAGCGTTTATAGCATCAATGCCACTTACAGCATCTTCAATTCCCACGCAAGTACTTGGTTTAACATTAAAATAGTTCGCTGCTGCCAAAAATATATCTGGTGCTGGTTTTCCATTTTCTATTTTACTAGGATCGGCAATATAATCAAAATAATGCTCCCCTTTTAACTTTTTGAGAATAGTTCGTGCGTTATTACTAGCTGAGGCTAAGGCAATTCTAATATTTTTTTTTCGTAACACTAACAATAATTTTTCTATATTAGGTAAGTAATCATTCTCATTTATTGAGTTTATATATTCTTTGTAATAATTATTTTTAATCTCCAGTAAATCTCGCTTTATTCTGTCTGATATAAGATTATTTCTTTTATGATTTACTTACAGTTATAGTATAATCTCCTGATATCTCAGATGCTACTCCTAAATAATATGTTCCTGCAGATAATGGATAATTCAAAGTATAAATATTATTAAAATTACTATCAAGAATCATCATATCTGGTCCGTAATGTGAGGAATATATATTAATATAACTTGATTGTGCTAATGTAAAGGTATACCATCTTTCAAATATATTTTCATCTATTGTTACAACAAATGGTGTTCCAAGATTAATAGCTGTTAATTCATCTGGTTCAAATGGTGCAAAAATGTATTTCAACTCATATCCATTCTTAGCCTCTTCAGGAATTATGATTTCAGGCATTGAGTTAATTTTATTGATTTTAATTCCAATTTCAAAATCTTCAACATAATCAAACATTTTTTTGACATCGATTTCAGCATCATCTACTTCTTCCTGAATTTTATCAATAATTATGTCATTGTTCATAATGTTCATAAAATCTAATTCTATTCTAGCTATATCATTCTTCTGATCAATATCAAAATATATATCAATAATAAATGTCTTAAATAAATTTGCGATATCCTCAAATTTTATATCCTCTATAAATGACTCAAAATCTTCATACTCAAGTTTTTTGTCTTGATTAAAATAATCGAAAATCTCTTTCATTACATCATAAACATTATATTCAAGTTCATAGTGAACTAAATTACGATCATTTTCTTTAAGTCCTTCAATAAAAGTCGCTTTTTTAAAATTTTTTATGGCATTAAAAATAATATCTTGAACTATTTTAAGATCGTCACTATTGTCATCATTAATATTATTTAAGATTAGGCTAAAATCTTCATCAAAATTTATTGCTTCACCATATGTTCCCTTATACCAAACATCTGTATCATTAATGTAAATTAATTCAGATTCTTCATCAACAATTACTTCAAAGCCTTCTAACCCTATAGCTTCCATAATTTTATTATAATAATACATTCTTATTAAATTTTTATCCTCATCATCAGTATATTTTTGTATTGTTAACAATGGATTAAATTTTACTTCCAATTCCTCTGTAACTAACCGAATATGAAGACTTGTTTCATAACTCTTAGCGTCTAATAGATTTTGAATTTCACCTCTAATGTCTTCATCAGTTAGTTTTGTTTCCTTTTTATCGCAAGCATACAAGAAAAATGTAAATACAGAGAAAATCATAATAATTAACCCTTTTTTCATACTTCTCCTCCCAAAATTTTAAATTTACAACATCCAAGTTTAATTATACCTTAATTTATATTAAACTAATGTCGATTTATGTCTAATTCTAAAAAATTGATTGAAAAAGAATCAATTACTGCTACTACTAGTAATAATAATGCCTATTCTTTAAATCAGATTTTCTAAATCATCATAAATAATAACTTGATTTTTACCTGAATTCTTAGCAGCATATAATGCGATATCAGCCCAACTAATATTTTCAATCATCGTTCCTATATGACTAAACATTTTAACACCCACACTTACAGTTAATGAGAAACCATCAAAGTTATAGCTTGAAATTTGTTGTTGAATTTTTTTAATTTCATTAATTGCCTTATCTTTTTCAGAAATTGCTAAGAAAGCAAGGAATTCATCGCCACCAAATCGGCAAATAAAATCTTCATGATCTATATTTTCATTTAATATTCTAGCTAATTCAAGGATTACTTTATCACCAAAGGCATGACCATTACTATCATTCACTGGTTTAAAATTATCAATATCAAACAAGGCAATAGTAAAGCAATTTTTTTTAGAACGAGATTTATTTTTCATTTTTTCAAAATAATCATTCATTAATAATCGATTAGGTAATTGAGTTAGTGGGTCTTTTTCTGCTAATTCTCTAGCTAACCTTTCTTTGGTTCTACTCTCAGCAATTTGATGATTTACCTCATTAATAACAAAAACATAAATAATTAAATACATTACCCGGATAAAATACCGATAAGTATCAAAGTCCATTTCTTCTGTAAAGAAAAATGCTGCTATTGTAAAATATAATATACTTTGAATAAGACAATTTATTGTGCCTTTTAGACCAAATTTAGCTCCATTGTATAAGATAATCAAAAAATATAAAATGTAAATATCTGATTTTAATCCACCTCTCAAAAATAGCAATACTGAAATTGAGATGGTATCAAAATACTTTGTCCAACTTAAAATAAACAAAAACCTGCCATTTTTACTATATGCAGCAATAGTAACAAAAGCATTGTACAAACTTATTATAACCAGTAGCACAATGTAATAAAAAGAACTTTTATTGTAACTACTTAAAAGCAATGTAATCGGATAGATAATTATTATTAATGCCCAACGAAATACCGAGAATCTTTTTTCCAACTCTTTAAATAACAGCAAATTATTATTCATAATGTTCATCTCTAATCTTATAAAATAAAATTAGCGCAGCAAGATGCCGCGCTAATTATTCGTTTTTTTCACATAACAGTATTGTTCAAAATTAGTTTTTAAAGGCAACCCGACAATCATTGTATTTCTACATTAGATTCGTGGCTTTGCGTCCTAGACTTTCGTTCTAGTTTGCTTTTTTCAAATATAATTAAAATTTAACACTTATTTAATAATATGTCAATAATTAATAATCATAATTAGCAAATTTAGTAAAATCAAGGTCTAAGAATGGTTTGTTATTTAATATACTTTCACGATACAATGAAATATATTTTTTGGCCCACTCATTAGTTTCAACATCTAAACTACGATACACTGCAATATAAAGAATTATTTCTCTTAACTTTAAAAAATATTGTAGTTGTTTAAGCCAATAGCTATCTATTTGGTTTGCTTTTTGGTAACCTTTCATAAATAAGTTCATAAAGTTTTCCGCTAATTTATTTTTTTTATCAAAAGCTGGTTCAAAAAAAACATAATAAAACAAAGCTATAGCGATATCGCTAATAAACCACATATAAGTACAATCATCAAAATCAAATACCGTTATATTATTGTCATTAACAAAAAAATTACCCATATGTATATCATTATGAATTAGCCCAAAATTATTTATATCTTTAGGCAAACTGTTTATAATTACTAGAAGATCTTTTAGCTTATAGTAGATTTCAATTTCAGATTTAGGTAAATAATCTAAAGCATTTACTATTAATAGATCCTTATCCCAGTTTAAACGTTTACTATTCTTGGCAATGTATTTTTTAGTTAATTGATGTAGTATCCCTACTGTATAACCGTAATTTATTAACATGTCATCTTTTACTGCTTTTTTGTTAACATGTGTACCCTTTGCTTTAACATATGCTGTAGCAGTGAAATATGTTTGGTTATCACATTTGATGACTTCAACTAAGTTATCATTTACTGATTTAATAGGTGTTGATACAAAGGCTTGATGCACTGCCAAAAAATTGACCCATTCTAATTCTGCTTCTACTAACTCTAAAGTACGATGATCGCTATGTGAGATACGTAAAATATAGATTTCTTCTCCTAAAGAAAATTCATAAATAAAATTCTCAAAACCACCAACCTTAGTTACATTATTATAACTTGCTCCATATCTTAATGCGGCCTCTTTTAAAATGTTTTCATTAAATAAACTTACAATATGTTTTTCCATTTTAGTCCTTCTTAGGTGTTAAAATACGGAAATGATTATGTAAATTCTTAAATTCTGTCGGAAGTCTTCCTCCATATTCTCCATCTAAATTAATTGGCATATCTTTTAAAGTTTCTATTTTTATATTTTTTGCTTGGGCATATATTACCTTAGCGTTTTTTAAATGCTTACCAGTTAATGTTTTAACACCTAATCCAAATAATTTATGAAAAGACATTTTTTCAGCAATAATTAAATCAAATAAACCATCATTATACTCTGATTTTGGTGCTAACTGTTCAAATCCACCAACTGATTTTGTATTACACACTAAAAATAACATGATTTCACCACTATAAGATTTTCCATCATATTCAATATGAACCTTAGTTGACTTAATATAAGGAAGTTTTCTAATACCTCTAACTAGGTATGCGCCCCATCCAATAACTGTTTTTAATTTACTTGGAACTTCATATGTTAGCTCTGTAAGTGCACCTCCAGCAGCAACATTAACAAAATAATTTTCACCTGCTTTTCCAATATCAACTTGAGCAGTAAAATTATTACATAAAATATCACAGGCTTTTTTAATGTTTCTAGGAATACCTAACGCCCTAGCAAAATCATTTGTAGTACCTGCTGGAATAATCCCTAAGGTTGGTCGATTTTCCTTCTCAGCCAAACCATTAACTACTTCAAAGATTGTTCCATCCCCACCTGCGGCTATTATTATATCAAAGTTATTCTCTGCAGCTAAACTTGCTGCTTTTTTTGCACACCCTTCGCCAGTTGTAGCGTGAGCACTTGCCTCGTATCCTGCCTTTTCAAGTCTTTCTAGAATATAAGGAAGATACTTTCTTACTTTTTCCCTACCTGATGATGGATTATATATTATTCTTGCTTTTTTCATCATATCCCTACTTTTTTAATTATTTTTTATATATTAATTATACCAAATGTTGTAAGAATTAGACACTAAAATTAACAAAAATTACATAAAATTTACATATTTCAACTTAATTTTAGGTTTATTTTAAATAATTAACGTTTTTTGTTTTAAATATGGAATGTAACAGTCAAAGCTATAAAAAACAATGTTTTTTGTTTTGAATGTAATACTTTTTTCGTAATGGTTTTTAATATAAAATCCCAAGTGTTCATACGTTTTCTTTGACCTTTTAAAAAGCATTAGGCTCCCAAAAAATAAACGGTGTTGTAGGTAATATGATTTCTATAACTAATTATAATTCACAGGTATTACTTTTTGATGATACTACACTAAATTAAATAAATAACAATATACTTATTGCCATCATTAACATACCTGCCACCAATCCATAAATAGATAAATGAGTTTCCCCATATTCACGAGCTGATGGCAACAGTTCATCAACTGAGATAAAAACCATTATTCCGGCTACACCAGCAAAAAGAATTCCAAATAAAGTATCAGATAAGAATGGGTATAAGATTAAGTAGCCGATTATGGCTCCAATTGGTTCTGATAACCCTGATAAAAATGAATATTTAAAGGCTTTTAATTTACTGCCAGTAGCATAATATATAGGAACAAAAACAGATATCCCTTCAGGTATATTATGCAATGCAATAGCTACAGTAATGGGTATTGCTAGAGTTGGATTTTTTAATGCAGATAAAAATGTCGCAATACCTTCTGGAAAGTTGTGGATGCCTATTGCTAAAGCTGTAAACAAGCCCATTCTCAATAATTTTGATTCTTTTACTTTTTCTGAATCAACTTCCATCTCTTCTAACTTAGAAAGTTCATGGGGATTTTCTGCTGAGGGAATTACCCTATCTATAATAGCTATAAAAGCCATTCCAGCAAAAAAAGCGATAACTGTAACCCAAGAACCTAATCTTTCACCCAGTTCATTTATTAATGAAGACTGAGCCTTAAAAAATATCTCTATAAAAGAAACATATATCATAACACCAGCTGAAAAGCCTAAACTTATAGCCAGAAATTTAGTGTTTGTCTTTTTAGCAAACAAAGCAAATAAACTACCAATTCCTGTTGATAGTCCTGCAAATAGTGTTAGTAAAAACGCAATTAAAACCGCTCCGCTAAACATAATAAATACTACTCCTTAATTTAAGTTCTTTAATAGTTATATTTTATCCGTTTCAGACTAAATAATCAATTATCATACTCTCTAATTAATTATAAATTCTATTTATTTGAAGACAATAAAAGTAGTGTTATAAAAAAGGATGTTTACAAATGTTAGAAAAACTAATACTTTTATCTATTTTACTACTTTTAGGTATTATTAGTAAAAACCAAACAATCATTATCGCTTTATTAGTATTAATAGGACTAGTCTTTTTAAACCTAAACGATATGGCATTAAATAATATTAAGAAACTATGTTTAAATTATGGGATAGTTTTAATCTCGATATATGCATTTATTCCTATTGCTAAAGGTGACATAACTCATCAAGAGTTATTAAAGGCATTACTTACATGGAGGGCATGGATAGCTATTTTTTCAGGAATTTTAGTGACCCATTTTTCAAAATATGGCATCAAAATAATGGATACTTCACCAGATGTAACAACAAATGTCTTAGTTGGAATAATAATAGGAATGCTTGTTTTTAAAGGAGTAGCCTCAGGACCACTAATCGGAAGTGGTATCGCATTAATGTTATATTCAATAATCAATTTTTTTATTAATTTTTTTAATAAGATTTAATTGAATCCTGTATTTATCTTTGTTATAATTAATCAATATCACAGTAAAGAGGTAAAATTAATGAAACTAAAATTAGTGTTTTTTATATTACTTATCCTCCTAACTTTAGCTATTACAGGATGTAATAAAAAAAATGGTAACTACATAGTTACTATTGAAATGGGGAACGGGGGAATTATTAAAATTGAACTTTATGAAGATATAGCACCGATAACAGTTCAAAACTTTGTTAATCTAATTGATGAAAATTTTTATGATGGTTTGATTTTTCATCGAGTAATAGAAAATTTTATGATTCAAGGTGGAGATCCATTAGGGACAGGATATGGTGGTTCAGAGAATACAATTAAAGGAGAATTTGAATCAAATGGTTTTAATAATTCTCTAAGTCACAAAAGAGGTGTTATTTCGATGGCAAGGGGTAGTGACCCTGATTCAGCAAGTTCACAATTTTTTATCCTACACCAAGATTCACCTCATTTAGATGGATTCTATGCATCATTTGGTAAAGTAGTTAAAGGCATGGGTGTTGTTGATGAAATAGCAGAAGTTGCAACTAATAGTAGTGATAAACCCCTAATTGATCAAATTATGAAGACTATCACAGTTGAAAAAAACTAATACTTTTAAACAAATTACCAATGAAGACATTAAAATCGAGTTAATATAGTTATCGATGATATTAAAGAATTTATAGAATCGGTTTACATTAGGGTATTGTTGTTTCATGTTTAAAGGAATAACTTAAATATATATGAATAGGGAACTAAGCTAATATAAAGCACTAGTTCCCTATTTTTATATAAAAACATCTAATAAATAATAAATTTTGACATTGCATTATCTATGATACTATTAACTTCAGCTTCAACTAATCCATTAACTTCTTCAACATATTCAAGCATATGAGCTTCTACTAATGAATCAATTTCAGATATAGTTAAGTCAGGGTTATCATATATCAACTGATTACGATAACTTTGTTCTTCTAAATCTATTAGTTCTTGTCTAATTAATTGACGATTTACTAAATCGCTGTCATTTTCAAAATGTTGATAAAAATCATTTTCAGTAATTACAGGTATATTAATTTGTAATAAATTACTCGTTGTTTTTTGAGCTAGCTTGCTAATTACTTCTTCTTTATCCAAATTATTGTGTACCATTGATATATATGATAATTTATTAATTATGTTTAATTCAATAGAGTTCAAATTAGTTAAGGAGTTGCTAATATATAAATATCGTAACTGCGAACAATTATTAAACATACTAAAAATGTCAGCTGAATCTAACGTTAAATTTTCTAAATATAATGTTTGCAAATTATTTTTATCGATATTATCCATAAATGAAAAATCTGTTAGTTTATTGCTTGCTAAATGAATTGTTTGAAATTCTACATTTTCAAAACCAGAAATTGACTCAATATTTTCGTATGATTCCAATTCACTTAACTGTGTATTATTAAAACCTGATAACTCCATAACTCCATCATTAACAGAAAAATGCAAATTATATAAAGGCGTATCATTAAATGAGTTAGTAATATATAACTTATCATAATTATCAAATTCAACCCAATTCAAATTGGAGTTATCGTCAAATGAATCTGTTATTTGCATGTTGCCACCATTACCATTAATCATCATGGAAACAATACTATTATTAATAAAACTTCCTGAGATTGAACTAATAAATGTATCTGATAAATTAATTTCTGATAGATCAGTATTATTTTTAAAACTATTTGATATTGAAGATATTGTAATATATCCAAAATTAATATAGTTAAGTTTACTATTGTTAAAAAGACTAGATATCGCTTCTATCTCTAAATTATCATAAACTGATCCGGATATAGAAATACGTTCAAGATTTGTTAATTTCGAGATATCAACAGGAAAGTTTGCAAATTTTCGATCACTAGTGATAATATTATTCATATTTAGTACTTTTAAACTTGTTAAATCATCAATAAAATGGTAATTATCTATTGACGTATTTGATACATCCAAAGTTTCTACATATGTAAATGAATCGTTAATAGTTATTGATTTACTGTAGTTATACGGGAAGTATAAATTAACTAATTTACTACTTTTGAAGCTACTATCAATATTATTTATATTGCTACCTAAATTAACATTATATAAACTAACACAAGCATTAAAACTATTAGTTATATCTGTTACATTATCACTTAATGAAATACTTTCTAAATTTGATAAATTACTACATGATAAATTATCAATAGTAGTTATAGTAGTATTGTTTCCAAAATTAAGTATAATTAAATCATTCATTTCGGAAATAAAGTCTATATTAGTAAAACCAGTGTTTGATAAATTTAAACTTTCTAAATATTTAAATGATCCATTTAAATCATTACTATACCCATTTAGAAAACTAATTTGTGTAAATAATTTACTATTAAAACTATTTTCAACTATCACTGACATCTTATCTATATTATAAACACCATAATAATAATTAGTAATACTAATTAACTCATTATTTCCTGATAGTGTATCTGTAAATTTAACTACAGTACCAGGGATGTCTAAGACCTTTAAAGATTCCATGTTATTTAAACCAACTAATTCTGTAAATTCATTTTCTGCTAAGTTTAAATAGGTAAGTGAACTCATATTATCAAAAACGCTATTGTTACTAAGTTCATTTAATTTAATAGATATAATATTATTATTTATTAAATTTAATTCTTCTAAATTAACTAAATTTATTAATGGTTTTATATCACTAATATTATTATTGTTTAAACTTAATATCTTTAATGATGTTAAGTTTTCTAAACTAGCAATATCTTGAATTTTATTGTTATCATAATTTTTATTAATATACAATATTTCTAATCTATTTAATCCACTTACATATGTTAAATTAGTAATATCAGTATAACTTAAATCAAGTTCTTTAATGTATGTTAAATTTTCTAAAAAATCAAAATTATTTATTATTTTATAACTTAAATTTACCGTCTGGAAATTATTATCTTTTAAACTATCAGCTGTAATATCTACTGCATTTGCTGTTATGCTATATAAATCCAAATCAGCACTTCCCAGACTAGACAACCCATTAATATAATTGATAGATGTTGTTGTTAAATATAAATTTGTTAAGTTTTGTAAATTTGTAATCCCGTTTATAAAAGTAATATTGTTAGATTCTAAATTTAAGATTTCTAGATTATCTAAGTTGTTAATTCCATTTACCGAACTAATATTATTATCATTTAAATATATTTCTTTTAAATTCACAAAATTAGAAAGCAAATTAAAGTTATCTAATACAACATTATTAAATCCTAAATCCAGGATTTCTATTTTAGGCATCTTACTTAAGAATTCAACATTATTAATTTGGTTCCCAACTAAAGAAAGATTTTTTATTAGATTAGAATTAATATCAGTAATACTAATATTAATTAAATTATTATCTGCTGAAAACGACCCCAGTTTTGGTAAATTATTAATCCACAAAATATCAGTTAATTGATTATTATTAACTTCAACTTTTGTTACATTTAAAAGATTAAATGAATTTATATCTATACTGTTTATGCCATAATCATTTAAATTTACTTCTGTAAATTGATTTAATCCTTTAAAAGAATTGATAATATCAGTATTAATTGTTAAAAAATCAAAACTCAATACATTTATATCTTCATTAAGATAAAACAATAATTTGGGTGTATTTATAAATGAATTTTCAATCCTATTAATATCGTTATATTTTTCATTTTCATAGTCAAACCAAGTTATACGCGATAGATTATCCATTTCACTAAACGAATTTACTATTTCGGTTATTTCATTATTGTGTAAAATTAGGTCCGATAAACTATCATTATCTTTAAAATCAATGATTTTTGTTAAATTATTATTCGCTAAATTTAACACTTTAATTGATGGTAAAGTGGTTTGTGTCAAAGCTGGTAAAGTCGTAATAAAATTATTAGATAAATCTACATTTTCTATAGTAGATAATTTAAATAGTTCATTAATTGATATAATATTATTATTTGCTAAAGACAAATTTTTTAGTTTTGGGAAATTAGCAACACTTAAAAATGCGACATTATCAATTAGATTACCACTTAAATCTAATGTGTTAATTTTAGTAGGATTGATAATTTCTTCCTCAATATTAGAAATTAAATTGTTAGTTGCTGAAAAATTCGTAAGATTAGGTAAATTATTAATCCACAAAATATCAGTTAACTGATTATCATTAACTTCAACTTTTGTCACATTTAAAAGATTAAATGAATTGATATCTATACTGTTAATGCCGCAATCATTTAAATTTACTTCAGTAAACTGATTTAATCCTTTAAAAGAATTGATAATATCAGTATTTGTTGTTAAAAAATCAAAACTCAATACATTTATATCTTCATTAAGATTAAATAATATTTGGGGTGTATCTATAAATGAATTTTCAATCCTACTAATTATATTTTTCTTTTCATCTTCATCAATATTTTTATACCATGAAACCTGTGTTAAATTATCCATTTCAATAAATGAATCAATTATTTCTGTTATCTCATTTTCAGCTAAATTAAGATTAACTAAACTATCATGTTTTTGAAAATTAGTAATTTTCGTTAATTTATTGTTTGATAGATCTAAAGTTTTTATTGTAGGAAGTGTGTCATTATTTATTACGGGTAGCTCAGCGATTAAATTATCTTTTAAAATTAAAGTCTCAAATACATTATCATGCAATGAGGTGTTATTAATTAAAGGTGAAATATTAGAAATTAAATTATTAGATAAATCTAATATTTTTAGGTTACCTAAATCTAAATCAGAGGTAATAGTTGCTAGTGAATCTATTCCATTATCCTTTGCGAAAAATGTTTCTAAACCTGATATATTTTCAATAAAAGTAAAGTCAGCAACAGTTGACATGCAACTAGCCTCAGCATTCATATTTGTTAAATTATTGTTACTTATATCTAAAATCTTTAGTTTTTCTAAAGTTCCTAATGCTTCAGTTTTACAAATATTATTAGTTGCTGCAAACAAGTTTTCTAACGCGTCAAAACCATCAATTTCATTTACATTATTAAAACTTATTTTGTTGTTTTCAACACTAAGTGTTTTTAATTTCGGCAAATTACTAAGCGCGTCAATAGTCTCCACTTCATTTTTATTAATATTTATTGTTTCTAAGTTCTCTAAATCAGCTAATTCTTCAACTTCAATTAAACCATTATTTACTAAATTAATTTCACTCAAACGTTTAAAATTTTCAATACCATCTAAACGTTGTAATGTATTAGTATTATTTATTGTAAGGCTCTTTAGCTTAGTCATATTTTTTAATGGTTCTAGTTTAAAAATTTTTGTATTGTCGATTGTCAATGTTTCAACACGTTCTAGGTTTATTAATGGTGAAATATCTTTAATTGATTTACCTGTTAATTCTAACTTATTAATATATGGGAAACATTGAATTCCATTAAGATCGATTTCATATAATGGATCATCTTCATTAATAATTAAAGACTTTACTTCCACAATAGAATCACCAAATTTATTGCTTTCAATTTTATAACCATTTTCAACTAATATTTTATAAAAATCATCACTAACAGTGTTAATAAATTGATTATAAGTTTGACAATAATCAGGTAAAAAAACCTTATTCCTACTATTGTCAAGACAAGATGTAAGGATAAAAGCATATAACAATAAAATTGGGATCAATATTTTTCTACGCATCTTACACTACCTCCCTTAATATATCAATTGGATTAGTGTTAACAACTTTAGCGATACTTCTGCTACTTATGTACATAATCAATGATACAACAACAATTATTTGAACTAATAAATTCACATAAGATACATTTATAATCGAATTACTATCGCTAATTAATAAATGAATATTTGAAAAAGTGAGAACAGGAGAATTTAAAGAAGTTAAATCAATAAAGAAATTGTTAATGGCATTATAGATAAATAATAAGACCACAAAAGTAAGAATTGAAGCGGTAGTAAAGATATAAATTACTTCGTATTGGAATAAACGCTTAATATCTTTAATAGTTGAGCCTACCGATCTAAATACTCCTATTTCATTAATTCTAGCTTTAAAAATCACTTTAATTAACATTGAATAAAATATAACTGAGGCAATCATTAAAATATTAAAAAAGATAGAAAACAAAGTATTAATCATATTTAAATATGATGAAGCAACATTATCAGTACCACAGGCGTTATAATTATTGACATAAAAAATACTTTTAAATAAGTCGCTTTTCGCAATTATTGCATCGTCAAATGCTTTTGGACTACAAACTTCATTACTTTGAGCGCTATCATGGCTAATAAGTGAAACATTTTTAAACTCATAGCTACTACGACTAAGAACATCAAATATTGAATCCTCATTATCATTTGCCCTATTAGTATAATTAATAGTATACATACTGTTTAAATAATTAATATTCTGTTTATTTTCTGTAAACAAATTATTATAATTTTCATTAGTCATATAAATAATTGATTCATTTTGGTTATCGATTATTCCTGTAATTGTAAATTTAACAGAATTTGTTTTATCTAAATAAAAAGCAACATCTAGATCAGCTTGTAATACCAGGTCATAAACGCTTTTAATATAGTCTTCATCCCTAATATCACTTAAATAATATATCGCACCAGACCTTTTTAGCAATTCAAAATATTCTGGATTATTTATTTGTTTTTTAAAATTATCTATATATTCTAAATAATCATCATAACTAGCAAACACATTATTATTATCTTCGAAATGTAATTTGCATTTTTCCAGAAAATTGGGTTCTAGTGATTCTTTATCCATACAATAGTTAGGCACTTTCATATCAACAAAACGAATATCGTGACCGTTAATAGTGCTATTATTTAATAAATCCTCTACATCAATTAATTTATCACCTTTAGATACATTGTATTGCGGTACAGTTAACTCTTTGCCAATATATTGGTCTATATCATCGTAAGCATCTAAATTATAATATTCTTTAATAAATTTCGATGTTGTCATTAATGTTCTTGGTCGCATAGGTTTAATTGATTTGTTTATAAAAAGTTTATCATGATCATATTTATTTAAATTTGTTGTTAATAGTCGCAAATTGTACTCTTCAAGTAAATCAGGACTATTTTGTAAATTTTCAAGAGAATAGACTATGTTATTGTAATCAACGACATCTTTTGAAATTCCCGAAACTATTTCATTTTGATCTTTTAAAGAAATTTTATCAATCATTCGCTGATTTATTGAATTAAATTCTAAGGCACTTATACTTTCCTTATTACTTATAACACTTATTGAGTTAGAATCTATCTTATTTAATGTTTCATAATAAGAATAGTAAGAATCTCGAACACCTCGGTCAAGCCCATTAAAAAGAACTGAAAAACTAAATGCAAGGGCAAGAGATAAAGCGATAAAGAAATTTCTAAAGAAACTTGTCCGTAGTTTATTAAAAGTCATTATAAACTTATCACGTTTTTTTAAGCTAACAGCTTTTATTTTTCTAAAAACATTTTGATAAGTTTGTTCAATCTGTTCTTTAATCAAATCCTGCTTGAAATTTCCGTTTTCAATTTCAATTATGCGATTAGCATACTTGTTAGCTATGGATCTGTCATGGGTAACCATCACAACTAAACGATCTTCTGATTCACCTTTTAGTAATTTTATTACTTCATCCGCGGTACGCCAATCCAGAGCGCCGGTTGGTTCATCAGCTAAAATAATATCTGGGTCTTTAACAAGGGCCCTAGCGATAGCTACACGCTGTCTTTGTCCACCTGATAATTGTTGAGGCAATTTATTAATATGGTCTAATAGCCCAACTTTTTCAACAACACTCTTGATTTTAGCATCCTTCATGCTTTTCGGAACATTTTGAAATTGTAAAGCCACTTCGACGTTTTGATAAACAGTTAAATATTCAATAAGAAAATAGTTTTGAAAAATAAATCCGATTTTTTTATTTCTTAGAGCATCCCAATGGCCTTCATTTAATCGTGAAACATTATTTCCTTCGCAATAATAATCGCCTTTTGTTGGTTGGTCAAGTCCACCTAAGATATTAATTAATGTCGATTTCCCCGATCCAGACCGTCCTACAACCGCTACAAACTCGCCTCTTTTAAATGAAGTGGATATATTATTCAAAGCAGTTACTGACCGTTTTCCTATGTATACTTTTGTTAATTCAACAAGTCTTAATATGACGTCGCCTCTAGACATTATATCCCCTCCTTACCATGTTAATGTTTCAATAGCTTTTTTTCTAGAAATTCGATATGCAGGTATATAAACACTCAATAAATACAAGATAATTGTTGCTAAAATAACATAGAAAAATATATCGACTTCATAAGATATTGTACTAATTCTTCCAAATTCCTTAATCAGATTTGAATTAAAGGATATTATTCGCGTGTAAAGGCTTGTCAACCCTAATACTAATAGTGCATATACTGCCATTAAAATTATGACTAGAATTGTAAGTACTTTTAATGTTTCCCTAACAAATATTCTTCTTATACTAACTCTACTTACACCAATACTTGTGTAGACACCAATATCTTTAGTACGCGAAGAAATATTAAATAGGACAATATTCATAACAACTGTACCAAAAATAACAAAAATGGCGATAATTATAAAAAGTATAAGGTAGTAAGCAAAATTTTCTAACAACACTCCTTGTTCAAATTCATTTAGTTTAGAATTAGTAATTTGAATATTGTATTTATCTTCTAATAGCTTTAGATCATTAGTTCCATTTTTAAAATCTTTATAATAAAAATAAGCATCACTTTTATATAAATTATCAATAGATGTATACTTTAAATCTGTCTGTAAATAATTAAGATAATTTGTAAAGCCATCCGGGCTTATAAAAATTGTGCCGGAATAATTTATTCCATTATAATTTGAATCAAGGATTCCTACTATTTTTGTTTCAAAACAATTATCAAGGTCATCAGTATCACCACAAACATAAATTGATTGGTTTAAAAATGATTCCATAGGATATTCTTTAATAATAGCTTGCAACTCTTTTTTATAGTTTTTATATTCATCTTTCTCAAAGCTAATATTTAAATAATGACTATAAATGAGCTCTGTTGTTACATAAACACCATTTGCAGTTGTGTTAGAATCACTGTTTTCATATAATAGTTGATCGCTTAAATAGAAATTATTTGGATTTACTGGCATAGTTTTTAATTCAATGTTATGAACATTATTAACTGATTCTATAAATCCAGATTCATATGTATTGTTCTTGTATTCTAAATATGATTTTTCAACTAAATACTTATTTTCTAATCCAACTTCACTTATATCTGGATTCAATTTCAACTGGTCTAAACTAAAATCATCATAATCTGTGATAAAATATCTTTGATAATCATTATTTCGTTCAAACATTAATTTATTATGGATAACAGCATTATTTAAAATCAAATTGATAATAAATAAGATTGCTAATCCAATGACAAATGATGTTATAATTTTCAGATTCGCAGCTTTATTTTGTTTAAAGTTAGCATTTGCTAAAAATCTTACAAATCTACGATTAACTTTTTTATATCCACTAGCATATTTCCTATTTATGGTTAGTTTTTGCATTTGTTTAGTTTCAGCGTCTGGTTCGCTTTTACCCATATTTTCATTATATTCATCAGATATTATCCGTCCATCTTTAATGCGAATAATTCTATCTGCGTATTCAGATGCCAATTTTTCATCATGAGTAACTAGTAATACAATCCGTTTTTCTTTAGCATAATCTCTTATCATATTCATGATAGATGTTGCTGATGCACTATCTAGTGCTCCAGTTGGTTCATCACACAAGAGGATATGTGGACTTGATAAAATACTCCGAGAAATTGCTACTCTTTGTTTTTCTCCTCCAGATAATTTACTAGAGTTTGTATTTATATGTTTCTCTAAACCAACTTCAGTTAAGATTCTTTTTGATTTTGACTCATAAACCCGTTTTCTCTCTCCAGAAAACATTAACGGTAACATAACATTTTCTTTAGCTGTTAAGTGTTCAACTAAATTATAACGTTGAAAAACAAAACCAATATTTTTGTTGCGAAATTTTCTCCATGCTGAATCATCAAATTTTTTAGTTGAAACACTATCGATGATTATTTCACCTTCAGTATAATTGTCAATTCCACTTAACATATTTAATAGTGTTGATTTTCCACTACCACTCTCACCTAAGACTGCGATAAATTCACCATCATAAAAGGTTAAATTAATGTCATTCAAAGCAATAAAATCTTGTTCTTTTGTATAGAATACTTTTTTAAGTCCTTTTATTTCAATCATTATTATTCACCGTCCAAATCTGCAACTGAATTCAGCATTTTCATATCCGCCATATTATGATTAATATTATCATCAATTAATTGTTTCTTAAATATAATCTGCATTAAAATTACTACCGATATAAAAGAGAATATATTAAAATTAAACAATTCTGATAATTGAATATTAAGAAATAATTGGTTTGACGATTGATACAAATATATAACGAATGGGTTATCTCGGTAAAAATAACCTATAGCTTCACCAATTAACAATATAACTACAACAATACCGTAGGATACTATTAGTAAGATTCGACCTTCAATTTTCATAATCCTCTTTAAGTCTTCAAATTTAGCACCAAGAATTCTCAAACTACCATATTCATTACGACGATTAACCAAGAATAACTGATAAATATTTCTAAACAATCTCGAGACTATAAAAGCGAATGTATACATCAAGACAACTACTAATGTGCCTGAAGCCAGGGCAGACATACTTTTAATGATAATCTCTGGATTAAGATAATAAAGTCCTACTTTTTCAGTTATTGTTTTTATAGAATCATCAGAAACATCTAGACTTAACCCTGTCATTCCTGAAATATTATTATCAAATATTTCAAGTCCCATTTTAATCATTATAAATAAGTTTTGATAACTGTTTTCTGTTAAATCATTATCATATTCTAACTTTAAAACACTTTCTGGGTTAGATTTAAGACTATAATTTGAATTGTTGAATTTATCCCAATATTCATCCAAAAAAACTGTTTTAATTGTCATTTCATTAGCTAATGAATTAGGTTTTTTTAAACCATTTTTAATATCAGCTAAATAAGCCAAATTTTCTTGTTTTTGAATATTTTGATAAACATCGTAAACATTGTTTACAATAAATTCATCATAAGAATCTAAGTTACAATCACCGCAAATATCATTTTGTTGAGAAGGTTCCATCAATTGTAAATAGTTAAATAGGAAATTATTTAACAAGCCGGCATAATTCAAATTGTAACCTTCTATTTGACCATTTAAATTACTTATATCATCACTTAAATCAAACATCGCATGTTCAAGTGGTAATGTTAATTCTTTAATTCGTTCATACAACAAATTATAATTAATTTTCAAATAATTGGTTTGAATTTCAGTAATTACTTCATCTAGATTTTTTTCTTCATAAATATCTTTGTTAATCTCCATATATAAAGGAACTAGATGAGATTCTTCATACAAATTATCAATAATTTGAATATTAACTAAATCATTTGCTTTATTAGAAAAGAAGATATTAATATTATTTTTAGTAGTAAAATATGATTCAATTTTTTCTGAAGCATTGTAAAGCCCAACTATTTTAAAGCGATTAGTCTCAAACTCCTCAACAATACCACTTTCATTTATTGTAATTTTAGGAGTACTTATTTCAATCCATTTTTCTTCTTCAGATAAATTTTTAAATTGCTGATAAACCTTGTTGATATTTGAGGTATTTGTCCCTTTTAAAATCTTGGAATTTATAATTGTTTCTACAGAAACAAGTACTTCATTTTCTTTATTTGGCAATCTACTATCACCAATAAGAAATTCTTCTAAATAGTCCGAATTGTTATCAGCATATAGATAGGAAAGTCCAAAGTTTACTTCTTTATTTAATAATTGACTTATATGTAAGTCATTAGTAATATTAATCACTTGGTAATTTACCTTTAAATTATCAAATATGATTTCTTCATTTTTTTCTCCAACTACAATGTTTTGTGGATCATAATACATTGAGTAATGACTATCATACTTATTTTCATTTAAGTATTCTTCAATTTTTTTATAAGCATTTAATGTTTGCTTAAAATTAAATGAATAATCATTTATTAATACTTTATTTTCCTTACTACTAAACTCATCAAGATTTGTTTCTTCAATAAATTGTTCTTTATAATCACTAACATTTCCTTCTAATAACAACCCTGTTTCATGTATAGAATTAAATTGAATTAGTTTATTTTCTTTATATATACTGTTATTTATATTAACAGTGTTATCATTTTTCATAAATATACCTGATGTAAGGTTTATTCCAATTAAAGTTAACAACAGAAAACTAGTGAGGAAAAATGATAAAAACAGATACGTTTTCCGGTGAGTTATAACTGAGGTTCTCGCAAAACGTTTCCCTTCTGCCATTGTCTCTGTAATCCCACTATATGAATCAAAACGTTCTTCTGTTTCAAATTGTTTTCTACGTTCCTTAATTACTTTATCTTTTTCTTGAGAATCTATATGAAATGTTTCTTCAGAACGTTCTTTATATTGAGTTAAATCCAAACCTAAATCTTTTAAAATTTGCGATTTATCAACCTTTTCTTCTAGGTTATTTATATCTGTCATTTCCCATAATTTATCATCATCACCGTAGAGACCTTCATCAACAATTTGGTCAAGTTCATCTACCTGAATATTTGATTTATCACCCTTAACTAATTCATCTCTAACAACATAGCCACTCTTTAATTCAATCAATCTTGTACCGTAGTTTTTAACAATTGATTTATTGTGGGTTGCGATTATCAGTAACTTATTTTTACAAACACTTGCAAGTAAATCTAAAATTTCTTTACTTGTCATACTATCTAAAGCGGCAGTTGGTTCATCACATATAATACACTCAGGGTCTTTGACAATCGCTCTAGCGATTGCTACTCTTTGTTTTTCTCCTCCAGACAATTGCCAAGGCTTTTTATAAGCATGTCTTCTTAAGCCGACAAGAGTCAGAGCCTTCATCGCATTTAACCTTTTCTTTTTCTCGTTAGTTACACCTAATACATTTAGTGACAATTCTACATTTTCAAGTACAGTAAGGTTATTAAATAAAACTTGATGTTGAAAAATAAATCCAATTTTTTTACTCCGCAATTCATCAATTTTAGCTTGAGGTATTGTTTTAAATTCATTATTATCAAAGAAGTAACTACCAGAATAAGTATTATCAAAACCACCAAGCACGTTTAAAAAAGTAGACTTTCCCGATCCACTCCGCCCCAAAATTACTATTACTTCACCTTTTTCAAACTGAAAGTTTAAGTTACTTAGGGCAACAACATTATAATTAATTGTTTCATATACTTTTGTCAAATTCTTTATATTTATCATACTATTCCCTCGCTAGCACTTTTATTGTATTTTCTTTATTCATTAAAAATGATGAAATCATCGTTTCAAAAACTAAGATAAATACGATAGCTAAATAAGTTAATATTAATCTTAAGAAATTAACATTAACTGCTCCTACAACTTCTTTTTTAAAGGCACCAACAACAGTATCAAAAACAACATTAGCTACATGTTCAATAAACAGACTATATTCAGCCTTAAGTATATATGGTATAGCTTCAATACTCTTAATTATAAATAGTAATAAAAAAGTTTTTATAACTAGTTTTTTAAACATTAATAACGCATAAGTAAATGTCTTAATCACAAGTATTTTTCTTATCATACTTTGGTCAGCACCAAAGGCTTTCATAACGGCAATCTCTTTACGTTTATCGTGAATAACCATATTGAAGATGAATAAAAAAGAAATAAAACTAAATAGTAAAAAGGCATATATTACACCATAAATCATCATTTTAGGCATAGAATCATTGCTTATATTTAACCAACCAATAATAGCTGACATTACTGGTGTATTTACAAAATTAATAAAATATAAACCCAAAAACTGATTTATATATTTTATAACAACAGCTGCAAGTAAAAAAATAATTGTAGAATTGATGATAGCATTCATAGCTTTAGTTAATTGTTTATTGTTAAAATTAAAACTAACCCTAGACATCGTAAAGAGTTGGCTAATTTTAAGTTGTTTCCGATTAGATTTTAAAGATTTTTTATTTTTTTCAATATCATCATTTAGGGATTCTTCATCTGAATCATAAAGGATTTCACCATCACTTAGAACAAGAATTCGATCGGAGTATTTTTTAGCGTACTCCTCATCATGAGTAACCATAATTACAGTTCGATCGTTAGTTAAATCCTTTAATAAAGCTAAAATAGAATCTGAAGTATAGTCATCTAAGGCACCAGTCGGCTCATCACACAGTATTATTTTTTGGTCATTAACAATTGCCCTAGCAATAGCTACCCTCTGTTTTTGTCCACCTGATAATTCTTTCGGTTTTAATTTCAAAAATTGATTTAATCCAACATTCTGTAATGCTTTAGCGGCTAATTTACGTGCTTCCTTTAAACTTAAATTATTAACTACAAGCGGCATTGCGACATTATCTAAAATAGAAATATCATCAATTAAATTAAATTCTTGAAAGACAAATCCTATATAGCGATTTCTTAATCTATTAATAAAACTTTTAGATAACTTATTAACGTTAAAACCATCTATATAAATTTGTCCAGAGTCAAATTCATCGAGAGTACTTATAGAATTCAGTAAAGTTGTTTTTCCGCTACCACTTCTACCAAGTATAGAAACGAATGTATTACTATTTATATCTAAGTTCAAACCATCAAAAATATTTTGCTTTTCGCCACCTTTTCCATATGATTTGACTAAATTTCTAATTGATATAATTGCCATAATTATCCCTCGCTTACTTTAAGACATTATTAACCCAGTCATTAAATGCTTCATTATCATTTACATTATCTTTTAACCAATTAATAAATTTCTGATTACTAAGGAGCTTTTTAGCGTGATTCCCTTTATTTCGATATTCAAAAAACAAAAATTCACTTATATTCTCAATATTTTTAAATACTTCTTTCCCATAAATAAATTTCTTTGGCTTTTGTTTTTTTCTATTAGCTGGCTTAATCGAAAGATTTTTGCTGCTTGTTTTTCTATTTTGAAATATTTCAAAATTTTTAAAATTATCTAAGTCTTGATATATTTCATGATCGCTTTCATCTTGATTATTTTCAAGTTTAACTGGAGGTTTCTTCTTAATGATTTGATCAAGTTGGAAATCCTTTAGTTTATCATTAACATCTTCTTCTTTTAATTTTTCTTGATTTTGATCCACTTTATATCCCCCTTATTTTAAAATAAAAAATAATAAAACTAATAGCACAGCGCTTATAGGTATAATTAAATTTATATAGAATATAAATTTAAAAACTAAGTTTTTGGTTTGTTGATGAATACTTTTTTGTAAATGATTATTTAAAATCATTCTTGTATATTTAAATTGCAGGTTTGTTTTTTTTAAGTAACTTATGGAAAATTTCTTTTCTGGAGCACTATAATACATATATAAATCTTTTTCAAATCTTTCAATGTTTTCATCATTAATTTGGATTAGATTTTCATAGCGTTTCTTAATAACCTTTATTTCCTTCTGTTCTCTTTCTGATGCTCTTTTTAAATAATAAAAATAGGTAATTTTTATAAACGGAAAGATAATTAATGTGTTAAATACAACATTATAAGCTATAGTATATTGCTTATCTACAACTGTGTTACCAATAAAATAATAATTAAATACTGCCAACAAAGTCCCTAATAACCAAAACCATTTTATATATTTTTTTATCCATTTATTGTTAATCTTTCGCTCTTTAGCCTCTGTTAATCTAGCATGTGAATTTATAAGCTTCAAATCACTTTTTGCGGTATTTTCTAAAACAGTTTTATATTCATTTGATAATTGTTGAAAGCCACGATAAACAATATCTTGTTTTTGAGTATCAATTATATCCTCATTTTGTAAAATGTCATAAATTGATTGAATTGCTTTATCTTTGTAATTATAAATTTGAGTTTCTTCAAGATTTAAAGAATATTTTTTAGAACCTAGGCCCATAAAGAAAGGATTTGTATAACCTACAATAGGATTTACTAATTTGTGTTGTTTGTTCACTATCTCTAAAAAAGATTCATCTTCTATCTCTTTACTTCCTAGTAGCAATAATTCATTTTTCTTAAGTTGTATAAAATTTGTGACATCTACTCCTTGAGTTTCAAATAGAATTATTAACTTTTCATAATCTCTCATTATTTATCACATCACTTTACGACTATTTTATTAAGATCTTGAGCAATAGGTAAAATTCGTTACTATAATAATTATCATGTTTATATAAAACTTTTAGAATTTCATATCCAAAAATATTATCATTGTAATTTTTTTCAATATAGGGATACAATTTATTATTTAATTTAATTAATTCAGTTTTAATACTGGCCTTATCAAATCCATTCATTTCATCGATATTTATATAAAAATCATTAATTTTAGTACTACTTAAACGAATTTGTTTAGTGCTATCTATTTCTTCAGTAAAGTATCCCCACAGTAATATGTCAATTATTTCAAATATCTTTTCATCATCACAGACATCTTGTGACCTATAACATGTATCATTTAAATAGATTAATAACTCATATAATAATTTTTCATTGTAAAGATATTTCTTTATTTTAACCTCGCTATCTAATGCTGCTGCACCAATTCTAACTTGGGGGGGAATATTTGTTTTTATAGATTTACTATATATATTGTAATCTTTTAAATAGCGTTCAGTTAATTGATAAGCATCAAGAAGTTCTACTTCAAATTTTTTAAATTCACTATTTTTATAATCTTTATTAAATTCCTTGATTATCAAGTCTAGATTTTCACCATTTTGTAAAAACACTTCTACATCAGTAATACCTGAATCCTCCATAATCTTTAAAGACCATGATTGGATGAAATAATAACAATCAATACTCAAATTTATTTGGTCTATTATGTCTTTATTGCCCTTATCTTTGATGTTTTTAAAACTTAAATAGTCTTCTTTAAATTGATTTAACAATAATAATTTATCATTTTTATAATTAGCAATTAATGATCTGTTCTGATCTAACCAGATTATTAACTCGCTATTATTATTGATATAAGTATATAAATCATTAATTATAACTTCTTCATTATATAGATATTCATTAAGATAGGGGATTTTCATAAGTATTTTTTGAGCAAAATTGCCTACATTAATATCTAATATTTCAGTGTAAAGATTATCTTCAACTAATACAGATAAAATCCCAACTTCATCTGACTCCATCTTTTCACTAATATAGATTTTGTTTTCTTCTGATAAATTTGGATAAACATTATTCATAAATTGTTTTTCATAATTACTTAATTGCGTTAATAAACCTGATGTTAAATTTAATCTATCTAGCATTTTATTTGTTGAAAATAGTTCAGTAAATGAAGATGCATTGTAACTAGCTTGTTCTATTTTACTAATGTCTGTTAAAACATCTATTTGGGTACTTTTTATAATTGGCATAGTGACAAGTGGTTTTGTTACCCCACTATAATATAATTGTGAATAAAAAACTGTAATAATAATGATAATATATAACATAAAAATTGATTTTCTCATAAATACAAATATAAAGTTAACTTTTTTATAACCGGGATAATTTTGATTGAGCATTTTAACTAAACGGGTATATTTAAAAACTATTTTAATAATGATTTTAATAAATAAGTAAACAAAGCAAAAAATGATTAACACTATTAAAACACTTAAAATTATACCTAATTTAAAATCACTAATAAATTCATAGACAAAATATAGATTATTAAATGAAAATATATAATAGATACATAAAAAAATGCTAAAAAAACTTGAGAAAGATTGACTCAAGTTTGTTTTTAATGATTTTTTATATGAACTGATAAGTACGAAAAAGATTGTAGCTATTGTAAAAGCTATAGTATAATTTAAAATACCATCAAAAATACTCATATTAATCCCCCGCACTTTTTGCCAAAATATGACATAATTTTTATGAAATTATACCATATATTATTTTAATAGTCAATCAAGGTTAATTTTGTATTTTCCAATCATATATTAAATTAATGATTTTTTCACTAATATCAAAGTTTATGAAATCTCATTTAATTCAGATTTAATTACTTCAGGGATTCGTTTATTAGCATTTTTCTTATAAACCCCTCCATGATAACAAACAACAGTTTTAATATTATAATCTGCCAATTTCTTAAGAGAGTTTAAAGCTAATTTTAAATCTTGAGTTTTATGTTGGTTGGGTCCATACAACTCTCCATTGATAACCGTCAAAGCATCACCAGCAATTAATGTCTTATATTTTTTTAAATAAAGACAAATGTGACCTGGTGTGTGACCTGGTGTATGGATGATATTAATTCCCCCACAAATATCTAAAAATTGGCCATCAGAAAGAGGTATATCAACATTAGTATAATAATTATTTAAAATATTAATTACTTCCTTATGTTTTTTATATGTATAACTATTCGCCATCGATCTAACTTTCCTTAGAAAATCATCTGTTAATTTAATTGGTTTTATTTTCCCTTCAATATATTCTTTTTCTAAGCTGTGACTTAAAATCTCAACTTCATTATTTTGCTCAGCAATGCTAGATAACCCACCAATATGATCAAAATCTTGATGGGTTAAAATTACTTTTGACAATTTTTCAAAAGGTATAGAAATCTTGTTCATTTGTATTTTAATAATTTCAAGACTCCCAGGAATACCTGTATCAACTAAAACAACGTTATCTTTATCATATAGTAACGTAATATATAGCTTTTTCCGATCTCCTAATGTGTTTAAAACCTCTAACACCTCTAAACCTTTGTCTAATTTCATATTACTCACTCCACCTTAAATATCTTTATTTGACTCTTACATACATAGATGTGTTTATTTGTTGGAATTCAAAATCCTTATATTTTTTTAAAAATATTAATGTTGTCTTACTGTTGTTTCCATCATAATTTCTTGGATGAAAACCTGGAAATTTCTTTTGAAATAATTGAGCGACTTCACCCCAATATGCCCAGCCCTCATCATTAATACATGATTTTATAATATTTTTTAAGCCTACTATTATTGTGTCAATTGGGGTTATGTTACTTACAGATTTTGTAGTTGTTTTCTTCACTTTTAAATCATTTTCAGTTTTCTTTACATCTGTTTCTTCTGGTATGTCGGATGAAAATATTTTGTCGATATAAGAAAAAGTTTCACAAGAATTCACGAGTGAGATTGGTGTTTTACTTTCCCCCATTCCGAAAACAAACATGTTATCTTCTTTTAATCTAGTAACTAATCTTGTAAAGTCACTATCGCTTGAAACAATACAAAAACTATCTACTTTCCCCTTATATAAAATATCCATTGCATCTATAACTAATGTAAAGTCAGATGAATTTTTACCCACTGTATAAGAATATTGTTGTACTGGTGTTAAGCCATACTCAATAGCTTCACTCTTCCAAGATTTTAATTGATCTGTTGTCCAATCTCCATAAATACGCCGGTAATTAATTTTCCCAAACTTATTAGCCTCATCAATTATTAGTCCTACGTATTTAGGGGATATATTTTCTGCATCAATTAACAATGCAATATTTTTATCATGAACTTCCATTAAATTACCTCTCTTTCTAAAATTATAATAGTTCTTTAATTTTTTCTAAAATAGCCAAATCCGCAGGGGCCCAATCTAAAGTATCCAGTTCTTCTTTTCTAATCCAAGATTTATTGATATGTTCTGTTAAAGTTAAGTCTCCTAATAATACTGTACATAAGTAAACATGCATTATTATATAAAATGATTCATATAGGTGCTCTACTGTCAATAAATACTCATCAACTTTTATATCTGTTTGTAATTCTTCTTTAATTTCACGAATTAGGGCTTTTTCTTTTGTTTCATTAGGTTCAATTTTTCCACCAGGAAACTCCCACTTTAAAGCTAAGGGACCTTTAGTTCCACGTTGGGCACAAAACACCTTTTTCTCTTCTATAAATACTGCTGCAACAACTTCTATTTTTTTCATTATTATCTCCATAATATTCCTTGTATTTAAATTATAACAGAAAACAAGTAATTTCTATAGAGTAAATTATTTTTTTTGATATATAATAATTTATAATTATGCAATTTCTTTTTCATTAATTAATACACACTCAACACCAATAATTACGCCAATTTTTTTAACAATTCCAATTTGTGCTTCTAATTTGTTTGTAAATATTAGCTTGAAGTAATCTTTATATATTACTACTTCTGATTGCGGAAATTCCTGTTTAATAGCATTAATTAATTCGTTTTCATATAACTTTAAGTTAACTAATTTCCTAAACTCAACTGATTTAATATGAAATAGTTTTATTAACATGTCTACCATCTCCACAAAGATTTTTTCTATATTTATTTTAGTATTTTTTTTACATAATATTCCAAGCATGAAAATATTTATCTTAATCTTGTCCACTAATTGATTACATCATAACAATTTTAACGTTTATGTATAAAATTGTCAACATTTAGAATACACTATAATTAAAAATATTCGTTTTGTTGATATTTAATGTCTATAGTCAACATTTTGTTATAATAAATAAAAGGCAATGAATATAATAGGTGATAGTATGACTAATATAGTTACAACTGACAATGTATTAGGAAAAAAACTCCGAAAAGAAAGGTTAGCAAGACAACTAACTCAAACTCAATTAGCGAAGAAATTTAATGTAGAAAAACAAACTGTGTCTAATTGGGAAAATGGCTATAGAAAGCCTGATTTAGTAACCGTCAGTAAATTAGCAACTTTTTTTGATGTATCGATTGATTACCTAGTCGATCATGATTTTGTTTCAGAAAATGAGATCCCTTTAGAACTTAAAAGAAATGATAATATAATTATTGAAGAAATAGGTGAAGGTATAGAACTTCATTTCCGTAATACAACAAAAATCACATCAAGTAAACTTAAAATTATAAAAGCTGTACTTGCAGCTATGGATGATGATAAATGATATAAAAGAAAAAAATCCTTTAGTTTTATTATTATACTAAAGGATTTTTGTTTTATTTATATGAATAATATGATGAATCAGACTCACTTTCATTTTCATCTAAAACAGATTCACTTAATTTATTTTCTCTATCATTTTTAATACCTAAAGTAATAAATGATATATCAACAATAGCATGAAAATATGTAACTAAAAACCTTGTGGCCTGGATTATTATATATGTTATTAATAGAGATTTTTGATTTATTTTATCAAAATTTCCATTGAGGAGACTAGTTTGATAATTTTTAGCGTATAAACTTAAAATAAAATTAATAATTCCAAAAATTAGTAGAATGCTTATAGAACTCCAAAAATGCCATTTTATTATTCTTTTAGTATTATAGAATAAATTATCAAATGATTTTTGAATAAATGAGTAATACGGAACAAATCGATAATAACCTGCTAAATAAAAGACAAGTGGGATAAACGCTATTATAGCAAGGATATTTATTAAAGGTATTATTAGTAAAATTACTAACCCAAAACCTATGCAAAAGATTCCTAAAGATAATAAAATACTTCCACCGATAAAATACCAGATATTTTTTATTGTGCATATAAGCCCCTCTACGCCCTCATCTAATATGTAATTTTTTATGATTGTAATTGTGTGAGCAGTGAGAACAAATTCAATAATAATTGAAAATATCATAAATAATATTACATCAGCACTAAGTAAATACCTGATTACCTTTAATTGTGAAAGGGCCACACTTGTATTATTTGAATCTGGAATATTCTTGATATTATTAGACAATAATAACATTAATATAAATGATATTAATAATTGAATAAAAATAATTATGAAGAAACTAACAAATCTCTTTTTAAATATCTCTAGAGCTATAGAAAAGGACCCTAAACATGATATATTTTTCAAAGGACGTCCCCCTTATATTAATAATAGTAATATTATACTATATATATCACATTATTCAATTGTTTAATGAAAAATTCAACATACAATTTTACATTCTTACAACTATTCTTTTATATTAAAATATATTTATATTAGAACTCTCCAACTTATTTATACTATATTTACCCTTCTCGCTATTGGCGCTTTAATTTTAGAAAGGTATTTTGATTTAAAAAACCGACTATATTAAAAACTTTCTAGATAATCTAGAAAGTTTTTAATATTACTCTATCATTCTTTAAATTTAATAAACTAGTATCTTAACTTATTACTTCAATAGTATCTCCAGGTCTTACAACACCACCTTTAAGCACCTCTGTAAATATCCCTTCATTCGGCATAACACATTTACCAATTTTTTGAAAAATAGCACATTTGGAATGACAGGTTTTACCAATTTGAGTTACTCTTTGAGTGGTCTCACCAATTTTTAACACAGTTCCTACTGGTAATGAATATAATTCTATACCACTTGTCGTAATATTTTCAGCAAATGAACCTGAAGTTAAATTTTCTACACCTTGTTCAATCATCTTATTAATGCTTTCTTGAGATAGTAAACTTACCTGCCGATGCCAATTACCCGCATGAGCATCATCTTTTAATCCAAAGTTTTCGATAAAGATTCCCTCATTTATTTCTGCCTTAGGAATCCCCCTCTTTTTACTTATGTTAATTGAAATAACATTACCCTTCATTTATTTTCACATCCTTTTTTAGATAATGACCACTCTTACCACCAATTTTTTCAAGCAAACAGATGTCTTTAATCACCATGTCTTTATCTATAGCTTTACACATATCATAAATCGTTAATGCAGTCACCGAGACAGCTGTTAGTGCTTCCATTTCTACACCTGTCTTACCAACAGTATTAACTGAAGCAAAAATGTCTATTTCATTTTTCTCTTTATTAATTTCAAAGTCTATATCTATGCCATCAATTAAAATATTGTGACACATCGGAATTAACTCACTAGTTTTTTTAGCCCCCATTATCCCTGCTACTTGGGAAACACTTAAGACATCTCCTTTTTTCATATGACCATCGATTATTTTAGCTAATGTTTCTGAATGCATTTTGATAGTACCCTTAGCAATTGCCTTTCTAGCTGTTTTTTCTTTTTCACTTACGTTAACAATTCTAGCACGTCCAAATTGATTAAAATGAGTTAATTTCATTTCATCCTCCAATTTTATACATATTCCTATCAACCTTTTGAAAATCTTTTTGATTAATTTTATGAGACTTAGGCTTTAACATGATACTATTTTTTAAAAAGTCCTCGATAGGCTCAATATCTTCCCTAATACATTTTAAAAGGTCGTATTCAACATTACCATGTAAACAAGTTTTTAACAACCCATCAGAAGTAATTCTTAAGCGATTACAACTATTACAAAAATGATTACTGATAGGGCTAATTAGCCCAATTTTCCCCTTATAATTTGGAACATTATAATAAATAGCAGTTTCAATATGTGAATTATCTAGTCTAGTTAGTTCAGGACATTGTTTTAAGACTTCATTATTACTTAGATAATACTTTTCAAAAGGAAATTCATGACTACCAATTGGCATTAATTCTATAAAACGAACGATTACTTCTTTATCTTTCGTTAAATTAATAAAGTCCATAATTTCATTATCATTAAATCCCTTCATTAAAACGACATTAATTTTGACTGGATTCATTTCTAAAAGCAGTAAATTTTCAATGCTTTCTAAGATATCTAATATATTACCACCACCTGTAATATATTTAAATTTAACTGGGTCTAGAGTATCTAAACTTATATTAACTCTATCTAGCCCTGCTTTTTTTAGTTCCTTTATTTTTCTAGGTAGTAAAGACCCATTTGTCGTCATCACGACTTCGTTTATGCCATCAATAGCCTTAATTTTTGAAACAAGCTCAATAATACCATGACGCACAAGAGGCTCACCACCAGTTAAACGGATTTTATTAAAACCTATTTTACTAGCTCCCAAAACAATTTTTAAAATCTCATCATCAGTCAAAAGTTTAGATTCTAAAAATGAAGGGCTATTATCGGGCTTACAGTATCGACAATTAAAATTACATTTGTCGGTTACTGATATTCTTAAGTAGTTTATCTCTCGATTATATCTATCCTGCATTTTTAACTACCTTTCTTTATCTCAATGACCTCACCAATATTATCAAACTTGTAACCACCAAGTGATTCCACAAGTTTTTTAAATTTATCACCTTTTAATACCTGGATAAAGTCTTTGATTTGTTTTGAATCTAGTGCTGATTTTAAAATTAAAAAATCATAATCTTCATAGCCGATTGGGATAAAATCTAGATCAAAGATTTGTGCTGCAGACCTAACACCTAAACCACAATCAACTGTGTTAGCATAGACTGAGCTCGCAACCATCATGTGAGTTGTTACTTCAAATTCATAACCATTAATTAAATCTGGACTAATACCTGATTTATCTAATAAGTAATCAAACAATATTCTAGTTCCAGACCCCTTTTGTCTGTTAATGAAGGTTATATCAGATTTCGTTAAATCAGCTACTGACGAGATAAATTTGTCATTATCTTTTCTTATCATCAGCCCCTGTTCTCTTTTAATCCCTTTTAATAAAACTACATCTTCATTATTAAAGTATTTATTTAAAATAGGTAGATTATAAATACCTGAATCTACATCTAAAATATGAATTGGGGCAATATGACATTCCCCTCTTTTGATAGCCATAATGCCAGAGAAACTTCCGACATGAGCTGATGATAAACTTGTGTCCTTATCTTCTTCACGTAAGATATTCGCAATATAATCTAAAACAATATCATGACTGCCGATAGAAACAATGGCACTTTCAATTTCTTCTATATCTTTCAATAACTCTACATCAACAACTTTGTTTGCTTCATAGCCCTCAGATTTTTTATCAACACGTAAAAATCCGTCAGCATTAACTAAACTCATTGTAACTCCTGCTCCTCTACTTAAAGGAGTTGTAATTAACTTATTCTTCACATAACCTAATTTAACCCTGACAAATTCAATACTGTTAAGAGAAGAATATATTTTTTTAGTTAGTACTGCTTTTACTTTCTTATTCCCTAATGATACTTGATAATATAATCCGTTAAGTATTGGTTTAACAACTTGATCAAAAGCAATATAAGTTGATACAGGATACCCTGGTATTCCTATCACAGGAACATTTTTTACCATACCAATTATGACTGGCTTACCAGGCTTTATTGCGATACCATGAACAAATACCTCACCAATTTCTTTTATTATTGTCGCTGTAAAATCTTTACTTCCACTTGAAGACCCAGCAATAACAATAACTACTTGGCTGTTTTGTGCCGCATTTAAAATATTATTTTTAATAAATTCATAATTATCTTTAATAGGAGGAATTATAGTTGATACTCCACCTAAATCACTAACACTATTTTTAATAAAGTGAGAATTAGAGTCAATAATTTTCCCTTTTTCCAATAGTTTGGAGTCACTTATAATTTCATCACCAGTTGGAATAATTGATATAATTGGCTTTTTATAAACACTAATTGTTTTAACTCCACCTGCTAGCATTGCAGCTACATCTACTGGTTTAATTTTATGCTTAGCTGGTATCACCATTTCATTAGCGACAATATCCTCACCTATAGGTCTAATATGCTGAAACTGACTACTTGGTTTATTAATAATTAAACTGTTTTCTTTTATATCAAGTAAATCTTCAATCATTATAACAGCATCATATGGGGGCTCTATAGGATCTCCTGTATTAATAAAAACATAATCCTCATCTTTAAGAAGTTCAATCGGATTAGTCAAATCGGCACTATGTGTTTTGTTTGCGATAACAGCAATACCATCCATCGCTGCCGCATTGTAGTAAGGTGATGAAACAATAGAAAAAACAGCTTCTGTTGTAACTCTATGTAACCCATCTTCAACAGGAATTATTTCTTTATCTAATTTTTTACACTGTTTTAAGATAATGTTTTCAATAATATGTTGAGCTTCATCTAAGTCTACCGTATCTAAATACACATTTCTTTTAATCAAATCTACTCACCTACAATTCATAAACTTTTACGATTTCATCTGCTGATAGTCCCTCACAATTAGCTGATATTTTTATAAAACCTAACGCATTTGCGATTAAAGTTATTGTACCCGATTTACCATAAATTGGCTCAGCTAGATACCCTTGGAGGGTGCTTATAATTTTAACCATTTGATATGTCTCTCTTCCTGGAGTTGAATGAACATTTTTAGTTAATGTTGCTTCAATATAAAATACCGGCTTAGCTTTACTACCAATTAACACTTGCTCTATATGATCGATGAATGTTTTAAAAACTATTAAAGCTGAAGCTGGCTGGCCTGGAAGTCCCACAATTAATTTATCCCTTACTTTCGCAAATATAGATGGCTTTCCAGGTTTAATCGCTATACCATGAACAAATACGGAGTCACTTTCAATCTCATTTAATAACTTATGCGTAAAATCTTTATTTCCAACCGAACTTCCTCCAGAAATAATAACAATATCACTTTTTGTTATCGCATTTATAATTGTAGTTTTCAATATTCCCTCTTGATCTCTTAAAACACAAAAATCTACTAAATACCCATTTCTTTCTAGTATCACACCAGATATTGTGTAGCTATTGATGTCCCTAATTTCTCCTATTTTAGGAGTAACGTTTGGACTTACAACTTCATCACCTGTTGAAATAACTGTAAACTTTAATTTTTTGTATACTTCTACAGTTTCATAGCCAATAGAAGCAAGGACTCCTAAATCTTGCGGCCCTATTAAGCTCCCTCTATCTAAGACCTGTTCCCCTATTTTAATATCCTCGCCCTTAAATAAAACATTTTCTTTAGGAGCCAATTTTGTATAAACAAATAAATCATCGCCATTTAATTGATCAGTATCTTCAATCATTACTACGCAATCAGCTCCAGTAGGCAATACTCCCCCAGTAGGAACATAAATTGCTTCGCCATGATTAATGTTTGTTTTAGCATCATAACCCATCTCTACTTCACCCACGATTTTAAGAAAGGCTGGTAAAGATTCACTTGCTCCAACAACATCTTTACTCATTAAGGCATAACCATCAACTGTTGAACGATTAAAATGTGGCACATCACATTTAGAGAAAATTGGTTTTGCTAAATATCTGTTAAGCGACTCAAATAATTTCACTTCTTCAGAATCTATCTCATAATTTGAAAATTTATCACTTATTAATTTTTTTGCTTCATCAATTGTACAAACATTAAACACTTTTTTCACCCATCTCTAATAGTGTATCTTTCAATATAAATTGTTTATCACTTATCGCATTTATAAAATCAATTTGATGTGATACAAAAATAATTGTTGTCTGTTTTTTTATTTTTAATAATATAGCTTTTAGCTTTTCAATTGATTCAATATCTAAATTTGTAGTTGGCTCATCAAGCAATAATAATTTTGGTTTGAAAATCAAACTTCTAGCTAGTGCAATTTTCATTTTTTCTCCACTAGAACATTTCTTCGCTAATTGATTTTTGATATGATCAATTTCAAAATATTCTAAATAAGCATAAACTTTATTTTCTAGTTTAGATGCATCACTTTTTCTTATTTTAAGTGGATAATAAATATTGTCATAAACTGTGCCATTAAAAATATAAGGGTTTTGCGAGACATAGGTTATGTCTTTCATAAATTCATAATGCATAAGCTTATTGTCATATAAAATTTCGCCTTTATCATATAGCATTAAATTTGCGATTATTTGCAGTAATGTTGTTTTTCCAGAACCATTTCTTCCTTTAATACAATAAGTCATGTTTTTATTAAATACAACATTATTAATATCTAGAATCAACTTGTTTTGATAATATTTTTTTAGTTTATTAATTTCTATTTTCATAATTTATCACCAATTACATAATGGTATGCTATTGAATTAAATATAAAAGATAAGCTTATTAAAACTAGCCCCATCGCAATCGATTTGGCATAATTACCTTGACTATTGTTTAATGCAATGAATGTTGTCATAACCCTTGTTTGTCCTTTTATATTTCCACCAACAATCATTACCGCACCCACCTCAGATATAGCACGAGAAAACCCAGCTACAAGTGCAATAAAAAGATAGACTTTTACTTCTTTAATTAACTTTATTAATATTTCAAATCGATTTGCACCCAAGGTTCTGCAAGTCGAAATAATCTCTTTTGAAATGTCAGAACAATTATTTAAAATTAAGCTAGTAATGATTGGCGTAACTAATAATACTTGGGCAATAATCATCGCACTAGGTGTAAACAACAATTGAAATGTACCTAAGGGACCATTTCTCGCTAAGATTAAAAAGACAAATAGACCTAACACAACAGGAGGTAATCCCATTAAACTATATAATATTTTTGATGTAAATCGTTTAAATTTAAATTCATGAGTAGCCATCATTAACCCTGTAGGAACAGAAATAATCAATGAAATAAATGTTGCTGTAAAAGATACAAAAAGTGATAAAAGAATTATCTCATACAATTCTTTATCTAAACTAAAAATAAGTTCAAATGCATCTTTAATCCCATCAAAAATATAATTCATTTTTTACTCCTTTGGTGCATTAGCTATAAATAAACTCTGATTATAGGTATCTTTCCCAAATTGATTTATAAGATTTTGGGCTTTTTCAGAAATAAGCCAATTATAAAAAATATCTGCATCATCATAATTAATTTGTTTATGTAATTCAGGATTAATTAAAATTACACCATATTGATTAAATAAAACTTCATCATTTTCAAAAACAATTTTTAAATCCAGATTGTCTTTCATTGATAAATAGGTTGCACGGTCAGTAAGGGTAAATGCTTTTTCTTCACTTGCCAATGCTAATGTAGCACCCATACCTTGACCATTTTCAACATACCAATCTCCATTTGCTTCAATTTCATATTTTTCCCATAAAAATAATTCTTTAATATGGGTCCCAGAATTATCACCACGAGAAATAAACTTTGACTCAGTTACATAAATTTCAGACAAAACTGACTCAAGTGTATTTTCACCAATATCCTTTGGACCAACAATTACAAAGTCATTGTACATTAAATCGCTTCTTTTAATTCCATACCCATCATCCATGAATTGTAACTCACTTGGTTTAGCGTGGACCATTAAGATATCCGCTTCTCCCATTTTTCCTATCTCAAGGGCTGCCCCTGTTCCTACTGCGATTACTTTAACAGATATACCTTTTTCTTCTTCAAAATAAGGAAGTAGATATTCTAATAATCCACTATTCTCGGTTGATGTTGTAGTAGCTAAAATAATTGCATGTTCATCTTTTTTTGAACAAGCAAATAACATTAACGTAATAAATATAATAATTATTAAATTAAGTACTTTTTTCATATTTTATCTTCTTTCATTAAATTTTTTTTCTAAATTATATCCTCTTTCACCAATTAAGATAAACTCTTCCTTTGTGAGATTCAAACCTGTCACAGAATTTAGAACTTCTATTAACTTATCCTTGAGTTGAACTTGTAAAATCAAGGAACAAATTCCAATTGCCATACAACTTTCCTTCAAATATTTAGCCGGCTTTTCCTTTTTTTGTATTTTAGGGTTAAATATTTCTTTATTATTAGCTTTCATTGAAATTTCTTTAATTAAACGTGAAATATTTTCAACACTATTAGTTTTAGAGAGTTCCTTTCTATTTATTAAGACATCAACTAAACTTATTGTATCTAAACCCATATCATCAGCAATATTCTTCCAAATAATCAGAGAATCTAGATTATTAATATTAACATAGTTCCCAAGTAGTTTTAGTTTATCGAGTTGTTTTGCTTTTATTATATTGCCTTTATAATCTAGAATTCTATCACATGAAGCTGGACATGTAATACAACCAGCATTTTTTAAAAGTTTATCATTATTGAGATAATGATTATCTTTTAGTCCATTAAACCAGTTTATTTCATCTTCTCGAATAACTTTAGGTACTTTTGACCCGTTCGCAACAATAGCTTTTAACTTTTTAGCTCCAAATATAGCACCAATTCCACTACGACCTGTAAATCTATCTTGAGAGAAAACTTCAGCATAACTCACTAAATTCTCCCCAGCTGGACCAATAACCAACTTACCAGATTTAGGTGCATACCTAGACAGTTTGCTTATAGTTATTTTAGTTGTATCCCCCCATAAATCAAATGCTTCATGAAATTTAATTATACCTTCACTAATTTCAACCCAAGTAGGAACTTTTGCGACACCCGTAATAATTAGCGCATCTAATCCTGCATTTTTTAACCTCATACCAAAATTACCCCCGCAATCAGAAGAAACTAAGCAATTTGTATGCGGTGATATTGAACTTATATTAAATCTATTTGAAGCGGGTACTTTAGTTAACGATAGTGGACCAGTTGAAATAACAATAATATTATCTAAATTAGATTTATCAGACTCATTTGAAACAATATCAGTTATTATTTTATAAGCCATGATTTTCCCACCTAAATAAAGTCGTCGATCATTATCAGACCACGAATACTCAGATATTTCTTGTGTAGAAAGGTTTAGTTTTAAAACCTTCCCCATATATCCACCTAGAGTTGTCAAATCTATCACCTTTTCGCTAATTCTCGAGAAAAAAAACGCTTACCTTCATTAATATAATAGCATATCTTGTTATAAAAATAAACAAACATATAAGATAGTTGAAACTGCTTAGAAGAATTAACTAAAGCCATCCTGATATTTAACTTATCTCTTAGAACAACTTCCAAATATTAATGTTTATGAGCAGAATGAGTCTTTGAATCAATTTTTTTACCTGACATTTAAATACCTCCCATAATCTATATTTTAATTATACAAAAAAAGATTGTGTAAATCCAAGTGGAGTTTGGCTCCTTTATTTACACAATCTATTTTACACTGCCCATTTTTCTTAATCTTTCTTTTCTGTAATGATAATAAGTTAAAATACAACAACTCTGAAAAGAAACAGGTTGCTCCGCCAATAAATAAACATATTTCCCTAATAACTGCTTCAATAACTGATACGTATTTACAAATTATTTTGATTTGATATTATAGATTAAAATCTCAATTAAAAGTCCAAAAGAACCAATTATAAGTAACCCAACAGAGTATATGGTTGTAAGTATATCATCATTGGTAGGAAGTCTGTATCCTCTAACTAGCCCAACTATACCTGTTATTACAAGTATCATACTAATTAAAATTGTTATGAAATTTAAAATACTTGCATTATTCTTTTTATTTTCCAATAGTTTCACCTTCCTAAATAATTATTTATTCTAAAACTTGTGTAATATAAATCAATCTTGAACCATCGACTTGCTTTGTAACAGTTGATAAAATAGTAATACTTGCAGAAGGTCCTTCTAAACCGATACCAGCGCTAAATGATGATACTAAATCAATTTGATCATAAATATGTTTATAATCTGATGAAAAAATAATTTGTGAAAAATCATCTCTAAATGGAACATAATTACCATTATCTAAATTTATATTTATAAAATATACTTCTAATGAAATTTTTATGCTTGTAATAGAAACTGTGTTGAAATATTGTCCATCATAATAGTCATAATTATTTTTTAGATTAAAACCAAATATGACCCCATTTTCATCAATTCCAAAATGGTTTCCCCCTAATTCACTGAAATTATAATTAATAAAGTCAGTACCAGTCTCTGTACTTATTATTCTTGTACTCCAACATGTTTCACAACCAGGTAAATAATTATACCACTCTTCTTTAACTTCTTCGTACTCCCATTCTTGTTTACCTTGTATTGCTTCATTTCCTAAAAGTTGTATATCAAAATCTGGTGAAAGATCAGATTTATCCCATCCAACCGACATAACATCATCGAGTCTATAATTTGGCATAATATCCCAAGTTAACTCACTTTTAATTTTACCTTGATAGCCACTAGGATCTAAATAAACGGTTGTTTTTACTTTACTGTAGGATGTTGTATTTATCCCCCAACTAGCACTACCTTCACAATAACTATAAAATTCAGATTTACAATCAATAGTTAAATTATTATTTGTGTTCTCTTCAATTTGTGTCGTAGGATGCCATTTTGCATATAATGTTATGCTATATGATGGCATTGTTGTAAAAGCATATGGTTGTGTTAAAGAACTATCACTATACCATCCTCCGAAAACGTAATTTGTTTTAGTTGGGTCGGTTGGCTTTGTTATTGTTGTCCCAGCTGTTTTAGTTATTGATGATACAGGAGTACCACCATTACTATTAAAACTGATTGTATAATAGGTTGTACCTCCTCCTCCTTCATCAGTACAAGGAACTGATCCATCTCCACAACTAACCATCATCATACTAATATCATCTTCTAATGGATTTGTTTTTTCTTTCTCTGCCTTATTTCTTTTTGATTTTTCTTTTTTAACCTTAGCTTCATAATCCTTTTTATTTAGTTTTCTTTGTTCTTTAAGTGTACCATTTTCATAAATCATTTCATAATACGAAACAGATTCGAAGACAATAATTTCATCGTTATTATTATCTTTAATTTCTTCTGCTTGCACATTGAAATTAATTGAAATAAAACATAAACATAAAGTAAAAAATAATAAAATGCTTTTTTTCTTCATTATAGAATCCCCTTTCCTTATTTTCTAAATCCTATCATTTTTTTTTAAAAAAAATCGCGAATTTTGTCGAAATATTTATTTATTTGTAATAAATTATAAAAGAGAAGCTATAAATACTTATCTTCTCTCATACTGACATATCCTTAAGTTTTTATCACAATGTGAACTAATATTTTAATACCAATAGTTCCCCTAATTCCAAAAGCATTTATGTAAGACAATATATTGTGCATGAGGATAATTATATCCTAAACCTTTACTTACAGTTATCTCTTTATATTTTTTATTAGAATATAGAAAACAGGATTATTTACAATTAGTTTTAAAATAGAAACAATAAATAAAACACCTTAATTTAGTAATTTATTTAAACAACTGTTGACAATATTTGCATATAATTATACTATTAAGGTACAACATTATAACATTTTTAGGTGTCTCTTTGAGACTTAATAGGGAATTGGGTGAAAGACCCAGACTGTCCCAGCAACCGTAATATGGACGAAAGACAATAACCACTGCATAAGCGGGAAGGTGTCGAGTAGGGTGAAGTAGAGTCGGTAGACCTACCTTTAAAATGTCGTTGTCAAATCTCCTGGGAATGAGAGTTTTAGGCGTTATATTTATACGTTTATTTTTATCATGCCAAGGAGAGGTATGATTTTTTTATTTATTTTAAAAAAGGAGAGGATTATAAAATGAAAAAATTCATGTCTCTTATCACGGTTTTATTTTTAACTTTGGTATTAGCAGGTTGTTCTGATACAGAACAAACTAATGTAACAACTGAAGAACAAGCTGAACAATCCATTGTCATTGAGTTAATCGATGCTTATGGTGTTACTACAAACACCACCATTACCCTAGATAAGGATGAAGATAAAACATTACTTACATTAATTGAGGAAAACATTGGATTAACTTATACTGAATCCGAATATGGTAAATATATTACCTCAATTGGGGGTGTAACACCCAAAGCTGGTTCTTATTTATCCTTATCAAAAAATGGGGAAGTATTGGAAGTCGGAATCGATGAAATCACATATAAATCAGAAGATATCATTACTTTCGAAATAATATGGTGGGATAGTGTATTACAAGAAGTGGATTTGGCTATTACTAAATTCGTTGAAAACTATGCTTCTACCTATGTCAATGAGACAATAATAGATTATAATGTTGCTGCAGCGCTTTATCATTTAGGTATCATAGATCAATTTTTAACCTTGGATGAAGTGAATACATTATATAAGGACTTGACTACTGATAATAGTAGTGAATTGTTTAGAGCGATTGTTGCTGTTAAGGCAGCAGGTGGAAACCCTACCGATGTATTGGGTAACAATTTAATCAGTCAATTAGTCGATGTAGCTGAAACAAATCAGTTTAGTGCCCCCTATAGTTTAATGGCCTTAAATACTGATAATTATACACAAGATACATTCACTTACGAACAAATTGTAGTTACGCTGCTAAGCACAACTAATCCCCCTTTGAATGCGGGATTAGATCTTGGAGGGATATCACTTGTTGCACTTGCACCTTATCTTGATCAAGTGGAAGTAAAAGCGGCAATTGACGCCTTTGTTTCAGATGTATCAGAAAAACAGTTCGCTAATGGTGGCATTGCTGACACAACAATGTGGTCAAGCGGTGAGAATGCTTCAAGTATGTCCCAAGTTGTGATGGGGTTGATAGCTGTGGGTGAAAATCCGCAAGGAGAATCATTTACAAAGGCTGATGGAGATTTAATTACATGTTTATTAAAATATCATCAGGGAGATGGGTCTTTTAAATGGAAATTAGACAGTGAATCTGCAGATTTAGATTTTTCAACTCCTCAAGCGTTTGCGGCTCTTGTTATGTTGCAACAGTATGCAGAGAACAAAGTAGCTATCCAATTATTTGATTTTAGCGAATAAATTTAGTTAGGTGGGATGACATGAAAAAAACTTTGATTAAAATAACCTTGACTGTCTTTGTGGTGGCAATCTTAGTATTAGTCATTCAATACTTTTCACAAACTGGAAAAGCTGAATCTGATGGAACAATTATTTTTGTCTTGATTGATGAATCGGGTGAGGAAATAATCCGCCAATCGGTTGACTATACCCGCTTAAAAGAAGACGGGGACCCCAACACATTATTCGATATTTTGAACTCAGAATTTAATGTAGTTTGTGCGGGTGCTATGTATCAAAAAGATGAAACCTGTAGCCACTCATTTACCAATGGTCATGTCATTTTGTCGGTTGAAACAGTAGAAACAGATTTTTTTAATAGCTATATAGAAATCTATCATAATGGTGTCTATTCGAATAAAGGAATTAGTTTGATTGAGTTTAAGGATAAAGACGTAATTGAACTAAGATATAAGCAGGTGGGCTAAATAATGAAAATAAAAGATATTGCCTTGTTGGCATCCTTTGTCGCCATTGTATTTGTACAAGAACAAGCTTTAATGCTTTTGCCAAATATTCAGTTCACAACACTTTTAATTGTTCTTTATACAAAACTACTTTCATTCAAGAAAGCTGTTGCTGTTATTATCGTCTATGTCTTTCTCGACAGTTTACTTTGGCTTGGTATGGGCATCGTTTATGTTCCTACATTGTTATTAGGATGGTTGTTAATTCCAGTTCTTCTACATACTGTCTTTAAGCGACTAGAAACTTCCTTAGAACTTGCAATCTTCGGTTTGGTTTTTGGCTTTGTATATGGTTGGATTCAAATACCTGCGGCCGTGTTAATAACAAATGTGCCGTTTATTCCATACTTAGTAGCGGATATTCCATTTGAGGCTATAATGGCAATTTCTAATTTTCTAACAATATTATGGTTATATGAACCACTTCATAAAAGAATCAAAATGATTCAATCTTCTTAAAGTGGCTATGCTATTCAAGAGGACAAGTTATTTTAACTGATATTATAATACATATATAAAAGAATTTAGTTTTATTAAAAACTAAATTCTTTTATATTTAATTATTATTATTTTAATAAATTTACTTTTATACAATAAAAAGGTTACCAATTTGTTTAAATTAGTAACCTAATTATTGCAATCTCAATAAATTATTCTTTTGGCGTCATGATATATATTCATTCTTTCTCCTCTTACAAAACCAATTAACGCTACATTAAAATTCTCAGCAATTTTTACTGCTAAATCAGTAGGAGCAGAACGACTAATAATTATCGGTATTTTTGCTTTTAGTGTTTTAAGAAGCATTTCCGAAGAAATACGACCACTTGTAAATAAAACTGTTTTAGATAAATCTAAATTATTAAGTATAGCATCACCAATTATTTTATCGATTGTGTTATGTCTTCCAACATCTTCACAAAATGTAAGAATTGACTCACTGTTAGTTAACATTGATGAATGGACTCCACCTGTTTCTAAAAACAAAGTTGATTTATTATTTAAATCTTTACTCAGTTCAATTATCTTTTGATAGTGAATTTTAAAATCACTAACAATTTCCCTTAATTTTATAGAGTCAATTGGATGATATAATATAGTGTTATTTCCACATCCGGTAGTTTTTGCTCTTTTTCCTGATAACTTTTTTGTAAGATCAATTTCATTATTTAAATTTACTCGAACAACCCCTTTACTTTGATTAACATATATATCAAAAACATCTTCCTTAGTACTTATAAAACCTTCAGAAAATAAATACCCATAAGCCAATTCTTTTAAGTTTTTTGGTGTACATAAAAGGGTTATAATTTCTTCTTTATTTACAATAATAGTTAAAGGATATTCACAAATTACTGTATCATTTTCTACAGTAACTTTTTTGTTTTTGATTTTTTTAATTTCAACTACCGTTTTATCCATTTATTATCACATCAACTTTTAAATAATTTTCGATATCTTTAATTGTATTTAAATTATAAAACATCTTTTTGTCATATGAATTAATTATTTGTCTATCAATTACTTGATAATTTAATTTTTTAATTAAATCTTTTAGGCCATATATACTACTATTTTCAACAAAACCTTCAATTTCTTCAAACACAGTTTTATGGTATACCGCATTAAATGGTTCAAGATAACCATTTACTTCTGATAATAATACATCTTTGTTAAAATGAGTTAATAACTCATCCATAAACGCTATAAATCCTAGATTTATAAATGGCATATCACAAGCAATTACATAACTATATGAGCTAGTTGTATGCTTTAAGCCTACATGCAACCCAGCTATTGGACCAATTTGATGGTATTCATCACTAACAATTTTTACAGATTCATCATTATAACTTGTCAAATTATTACTGACGACAATTATTTCTTTAAAAAGCTCTTTTAAGATATTAATTTGATAATCAAGTAAGCGACCATCTTTATAAGGAATATTGATTTTATCAAATCCCATTCGTGAACTTTTACCACCAGCTAAGATAATAGCTGTCTTGCATTTTTTCAACATTTGTTTACTTTAACTGCACAAACCTTAAATTCTGGAATGTTGCAAATATCATCTAGAGCTGGGTTTGTTAACATATTAGCTCCATCAGCAAAGTGAAATGGCATAAATACTACTCCATCATCAATTGTATCGGTAATTTGTACTTTTGCAACTGATGAACCACGTCTAGAACTAACTGTTATAAATTCGTTATGTTTTAATTGATATTGTTTTGCGGTATCTGGTGATACTTGAATAAAATTATCTGGAACAGTTGCTTTTAATCCCTCAACTCTATCAGTCATTGTTTTAGTATGAAAATGATATAAAGTTCTACCAGTTGTTAGTATTAATGGATATTCTGAATCAGGTAGTTCTTGTGGTCCTAAATGCTCAATTGGCGTAAATATTGCTTTCCCTAATTTAGTGAATCCATCTTTATATAAATATTTTGTGCCAGGATGGTTGCTAGTTGGGCATGGCCATTGCATACCATTATCATCAATTCGATCATAATCTAAACCAGCATAAATTGGTGTTAACGAAGCCATTTCCTTAAATATATCTTCAGCATTATTATAATTAGCTTCAAGACCAAGACGAGTAAGCAATTCACTTAAAATTTCCCAATCACTACGAGCATTTCCTTTTATTGTTACAGCTTTTCTAATCCGTTGAACACGACGTTCTGTATTAGTAAATGTCCCATCTTTTTCAGCATAACTTGCGGCGGGTAATACGACATCAGCAAATTCTGCAGTTTGTGTTAAAAAGATATCTTGGACAACTAAAAAATCTAAATTAGTTAACGCTTTTTTAATATGATTTGTATCAGGATCTGATACTACTGGATTCTCACCCATTATATACATGAATTTAATATCTTGAGAAGAAGCTTCATTCATCATTATCGGTAAAGTATGCCCAACTTCTCTAGAAAGACTTACTCCCCATGCTTTTTCATATTTTTTAGCAACTGCATCATCAAATACTTTTTGATAACCTGGTAAAACATCTGGTAGTGCCCCCATGTCACAAGCACCTTGAACATTATTTTGCCCACGCAATGGATTAATACCAGTAGATTCTTTACCAACGTTACCAGTCATAAGCGCTAAATTGGCCATAGATTTTACATGATTAGTACCACTACTATGTTGAGTTATTCCCATTGCGTAATAAATTGCGGCTCTATCAGCAGAGGCATAAAGGCGAGCAGCCTTGACAATATCCTCTTTACTAACGCCACATATTTCTGCGGCTTTTTCAGGAGTATACTCCTTTATAACTTCTAGTAAATCTTCTAAGTTGTTAGTGTTTTTATTAATAAATTCTTTGTCGTATAAACCTTCGTTGTAAATAACATTCATTAATCCATTTGCGAGAGCAACATTTGTCCCCGGTTTTATTTGCAAGTGGACATTTGCCATGTTAGCTAGTTCAATTTTACGAGGGTCAGCTACAATTAATTTCGCACCTTTTTTTACTCTTTGTTTTATCATTACCCCAATTACAGGATGAGTTTCAGTTGTGTTTGAACCAATTACTAGGAAGGTATCTGTGCCACCAATTTCAGAAATACTATTTGTCATCGCTCCACTTCCAAGAGTCGTTGCTAAACCAGCAACTGTTGAAGCATGACAAAGCCTTGCACAATGGTCAACATTATTTGTTCCAAATCCCGCTCTAACAAGTTTCTGCATTAAGTAATTTTCTTCATTTGTACATTTTGCTGATGAAAGACCTGAGAATGCATTTGGACCATGTTTTGCTTTCGTTTCATTAATCTTCTTAACGATTAGATCCATTGCTTCTTCCCATGTAGACTCAACAAATACACCATCTTTTTTAATTAAAGGTTGTTTTAAACGATCCGGATGGTTAATAAACTTATAGCCAAACGAGCCTTTAACACAAAGTAATCCATCATTTGTCCCACCTTTAACAGGTTCAACACGCACAACCTTATTATCCTTAACAACTAAATTAAATTGGCAACCCACACCACAATAAGGACATGTTGTTTTAATTTTATCAACTTCCCAATTACGATATTTATCTTTAGTTTTTGGCATTAAAGCTCCAACAGGACAGTTATTAACACAATTTCCACATGATACACATTTATATAAGTCAATAACACCATCTATTGAATCATCATGTTGTTTTATTTTAATATGGGTATCTATTCCTCTTTCATCAAAACCAATGGCTGATGTCATTTGAAGTTCTGAACAAATTTGTACACATTTACCGCACAAAATACATTTTCGACTATCAAAAGTATAAAATTCATTAGAATTATCAATGAAATCCCTACTATTAAGCGGTTTAAAGATGCTATCAGGATTTACATTATATTGATAACTATAATCTTGTAGTTTACATTCTCCAGATTTCTCACATACTAGACATTCGTTAGGATGATTTGCCCACATAAGTTCCAGAATTCCCTTACGTGTTTCAACTACATTTTTGGTATTAGTACGAACAACCATACCATCTCTTACTTTAGTAGAGCAAGCAGTCATTAAATTTCTTGCTCCTTCAACCTCAACCACACACATCCGGCAAGAACCAGTAGGGTTTAATCTATCATCATGGCAGAAAGTAGGTATGTCAATATTTAATAATCTTGCAGCTTCAAGAATTGTTAAATCATTATCTATCTCAACACTCATATTATTTATCAGAATTTTTACTTTATTGCTCAATTTAATACCCCCTCTGTAATAATCGCGTCAACAGGACATACTTCAAAACATGTACCACACTTAATACATTCATCTTGATTTATAACATGCAGCCCTTTTAATTCTCCGCCTATACAATTTGTTGGACATTTCTTAGCACAAATTCGGCAACCGATACATGAATTTGTAATCTCATATTTATTGATTAAATCCTTACAAACGCTCGATTCACATTTCTTATCAACGATATGTGCCACATATTCATCTCTAAAATTATTTAGAGTTGAAAGAACTGGATTAGGTGCAGTTTGTCCAAGACCACATAGTGAAGCTTTTTTGACTAAACGTGCGAGTTCTTCAAGTTTTTCCAAATCCTTTAATTCTGCCTGACCGCTTGTAATTTTATCTAGTAAATTATACATGTGCATAGTTCCTTCTCGACAAGGAGTACACTTTCCACATGATTCATCAACTATGAAATCAAGGTAAAACTTGGCGATATCGACCATACAATTATGATCATCTAAAACAATCATTCCCCCTGAACCCATCATTGAACCTAATTCAATTAAAGTATCAAAATCAACTGAAGCGTTTAAATCTTTTTCAGTCAAACACCCCCCTGAAGGTCCACCAGTAAGTACTGCTTTAAATTTTCTTTGCTTTTTGGCCATTCCACCACCAATTTCATTAATGATTTCACCAAGTGTAATCCCCATTGGAACTTCAATTAATCCTGAATTTTTGACTTTACCAGCAAGCGCGAAGACCTTTGTCCCAGGTGATTTATCAGTACCATATCCTCTAAACCATTTCGCTCCATTATTGATAATTTGGGGAATATTTGCTAATGTTTCCACGTTATTAATAATAGTAGGTTTTTGCCATAAACCTTTCTCAGCCGGAAATGGTGGCTTATTTCTACTCATACCGCGATCACCTTCAATTGAAGAAATCAACGCAGTTTCTTCTCCACAGACAAAAGCTCCTGCTCCAAGCCTAATATCAATATCAAAATTGAAATCTGTTTCTAATATGTTTTGACCAAGCAAGCCATTTTTGCGAGCTGAATTAATCGCAATTTGCATTCTTTTAGCAGCTAGTGGATATTCAGCACGAACATAAATATAGCCGTATTTAGCACCTATCGCATAAGCCGCGATCGCCATTCCTTCAATAATAACGTGCGGATCTTTCTCAAGGACAGATCTGTCCATAAACGCTCCAGGGTCACCTTCATCTGCGTTACAAATAAGATATTTTTGTTCTGACTCATTATTTAAAGCAAACTGCCATTTAGTACCTGTAGAAAATCCTCCTCCACCACGTCCACGAAGACCAGATTCTTTTACAATATCAATTACTTCTTTACTTGTTAATTTTGTTAAGACTTTATTCAATGAAAAATATCCATCACGAGCAATATATTCATTAATATTTTCAGGGTCAATTAAATCACAATTCCTTAATACAACTCTAACTTCTTTATCATGCCCGCGCAGATCTTTATCAAATTTATTGCCTACAGTTTCTAAAGTATCACTCTTTATTTTTTCTAACTCAGTTAAATTCATCTTATCACCCCTTTATTTATATTTTTTTAATATTTTCTCAATTTGATCAACAGTTACGTGCCCATACTGATCCTCATCAATCATAACAACAGGTGCTTTCCCACAATCACCTAAACATCTTGTAGGTGCAATTGTAAACAATCCATCTTTTGTTGTTTGACCATAAGGTGTTTTTAAAATTTCACATACTTTATCCACTAATTTTTGTGATCCCTTTACATAACAAGCGGTTCCTGTACATACACCTACGATGTGTTTTCCTCTTGGTTTCGTAGAAAACATTGTGTAAAACGATACAACACCACTAATTTTACTATAACTTTCATTTAAAGCTTTAGAAATGTATTCCTGAATTTCTTCAGATACACATCCAAAAATTCTCTGAGCATCTTGTAATGTTGGCATTAATGGTCCAGGTTTTAGTTTGTTTTTCTCGATGCACTCATCAAGAACCTTAAATTTTTCATTTGTATAAATCTCTTTCATCCTATCATCCTCATAAAAATTATTTCCCTCAAAACTTTCTACTGTCATTATAACATAAATTATATTCTAGAAAACCAGCAATTCTGTTAATCGTTCTAAAAAACAGATACTCCTCATATATGTAAAGGACTATCCGTTTTTTTTACTTAAAATAATAATTATTTACTTTGTTTTAAAACTTCACATAAGAATTCATAAAGACTTTTTGTTGAAGAAATACTTAAATGTTCTTCTGGTGTATGTACATCATAAACATTTGGTCCAATTGAAACCATGTCAATATCGCCAACTTTTTCTTTTAAGAACCCACATTCAAGTCCTGCGTGTATTGCATCAATTTTAGCCTCTTCATTATACATATCTTTATAAACTTTAAGCATTAAATCTCTAATAGGTGAATCTACTTTATATTCCCACTCAGGATAATCAGCTACTAATTCCATAGTTGCTCCGCTTAATTCACATAATGCTTTTACTCTATTATTAATTTCATCTTTTAAACTTTTTACAGAACTTCTTACTGCGCTAGTAAAGACTATATTATTATCTTTAGTCTCTAAAACACCAATATTATTTGAACTTTCTACTAACCCCTTAATATTTGCACTCATTGTTTGAACACCAAATGGTAATAACATAAGTATATTTATTAAATTATTTTTAGTTTCTAAACTAAATATTTTTTCAACATTATCTTTTTTTTCAAGAGTTATTGTGACATTAGGATCTGAAATAGCAAATTCTCTTGAAAACAATTTGATGTATTCGTTTATAAGATTTTGTAACTCATCAAATTTACCATCTTCAATTAATACTATTGCTTTTGTAAGTTTAGGAATGGCATTCATTTTTTCTCCACCCCTAATATTTGCTATATCAATTCCAATTTGATCGTTTAGTAATTGTAAAAATCTACCCATTAACTTAATCGCACTTGCTCTATTTTTATTAATCTCAATACCAGAATGACCACCAAGCAATCCACATACGGTTATTTCATAGGCATTTTTATTACCTTTTACTTTACTCCATTTAATTGGAAGATTAACAATATTATTCACGCCACCAGCACAAGATGCTAAAAATATCCCTTCTTCTTCAGAGTCAATATTTATTAATGTTTTCCCTTCAACATTGGCTCCATTAAGATTTAAAACTCCATCCATTCCTGTTTCTTCAGCTACTGTTACAAGTGCTGTTAATGGTGGATGTGGAAGATCTTTAGCTTCTAAAATCGCCATAATCATCGCAACGGCAATTCCATTATCAGCTCCTAAAGTAGTGCCTTTAGTTCTAATCATATCACCATCAATTACTAGAGGTATAACGTCCTTTTCAAAATCAAATTCAAAATCTTCTTTTTTAACACAGACAATGTCCATATGTCCTTGAAGAATTACTCCTTTACTAAATTCATAACCAGGAGTGCCAGGTTTTTTTATAATCACATTTAAAACATCATCTTGAATAACTTCAAGATTGTTTTCTTTTGCGAATCCTACTAAAAAATCACTTACTGCCTTTTCATTACCTGAACCTCTAGGGATTCTTGTAAGTGATTCAAAATTTTTAAATACAAATTGCGGACTTAATTCCGATAAAATGTCTTTCATCAAAACATCTCCTTTAATTAATTTTATATCTTTTATGATTTTTTCTTGTAATTTCAATTATCAGACCTTTAGATAACAAATTATTGATTAAATTTAAAGAAACAATTTTTGGATCAATAATTTTTATTTTGTCTTTACTCCAAAACAAAGAAGCTTTCATACCAACTATCAATATCTCTATTTCTCTATTAGAGAGACTTTCAGTTTTCTTAAGCTCTTTTAGAATTTTTTCTTCTAATTTTCTCTTAAGTTCATTAAATAATTCTTGTCCTTTTCTTTGTTGCTTTACGTATCCCCATGCATAAATAATAGTGAATCCAATAGCTATTACTAAGACCATAATAATTTTATCTATCATCTTGATTTCCAGCCATTTCTAAGGTAATAAATTTATTGTTTCTTAAAATGTTTACATATTTACCTAATCTTTCATAGATAGGTTCAATTTTTTTACCAAACTCCATTTTTAACATATCTCCAATTTCTTCTATGTTTCTATTTCCGTCAATTGAATTCCATACAAAACTACCAAATGTATCTAAATCAATTCTCATGATTTTTGGGGTTTTAAATAGTGGTCTAATTATTTTTTCTATGATTCCATTTCGAGGAATAATAATTTGTACAAGACCACTATCAGTTACTTCCCAATTATATTTTACTGTCTTTTTGGGTACAAGCTCAAGAAAATTCACTTCTTTTTTAATTTTTTTTCCCATAGTTCACCTTTACCTCATTAACATGTATAAAAGGAGATATTATACACCCCCTTTTATATATATATTTCCGATTTTTTATTTGCTTTTATGCAATACAGATTTCCAAAGTAGGGTATATGTTAATAAAGCAAAGAATGCTAAAGCTCCAATTTGACCTAAATCTAAGCCTAGATTGATATTAAAGTTTGCTACAGCAAATAGAGCTAATAATATACCTATTAAACCTTCTCCTGCAATTAAACCAGAAGAGTAAAGTAATCCTGAGTCAATCTTAGATTTAATTTGCTCTTGTTTTGCATCTTTATTACTAAGTTTTTTATCTAAGAATCCTCTTATAAGTCCACCGACCATAATTGGTGTACTTAAGTGGATTGGTAAATATAAACCGATTGCGATAGGTAGTACTGGAAGACCTAATAATTCGATAGCAATACCAATACCAACGCCCGTAAAAATTAGGGCCCATGGTAAATCTCCACCCATAACACCTTCAACAACTAATCTCATAAGCGTTGCTTGAGGTGCAGGAATTTCTGTAGAACCGAATCCCCATGCCTTATTTAATAAAAATAATACGCCACCAATAGTTAATGCAGCTGCAAAAATACCGATTAATTCACCATACTGTTGTTTTTTAGGAGTAGCCCCTAGCAGGAAACCAGTTTTTAAATCTTGAGAAGTATCTCCTGCAATTGCAGCGATAATACAAATAATAGCTCCAACCATTAGGGTTGCAATCATACCAGTTTGTCCATCATTACCTGTTGCTTTAAAGATTGCAGCAGTGATAATTAATGTCGCGATGGTCATACCAGAAACTGGATTTGAAGAACTTCCAACAAGTCCAACGATTCTTGAAGAGACTGTTGCAAAGAAGAATCCAAATACTGCTATAACTAGTGCACCAATTAATCCTACTGGAACGATTGGAAGCATTGCCATAATTAATACAACAACTAGAGAACCTACAATGACAAATAACATTGGTAAATCTCTATCTGTTCTTACACTTTTGTCTCCGCCAACTCCACCTTTGTAATCTCTCAAAGCATCTTTGAAGGTTCGACCAATAAGTGGTAATGATTTAATCAAACTAAAGATACCTCCAAAGGCAACAGCTCCAGCACCAACATATCTAATATAGTTATCCCAAATTCCCCAATATCCTAATTCACTAATAGGAACATCTGCCGGATACATTATAACTGTGCCCATACTACCTATGTAGTCAATAAGTGGAATTAATCCAAACCAACCAATAACAGCTCCTGCTAACATATAAGCAGAAATTTTAGATCCGATTATAAATCCAACACCAAGTAAAGCTGGTAATACATCTGCACCAACTGCTGCTCCCTTATAGCCAGTAATCTCAGTCTCAATCTCACTTGGGAATAGCTTTAATCCATCAGCTATTAACTTATAAAGAGCTCCTATTCCTAAACCGATAAATGTTGTTTTAGCTTTTTGACCACCCTCTTCTCCAGCTAGTAACACTTCTGCACAAGCTGTACCTTCTGGGTAAGGCAATACGCCATGTTCATTAACAATTAATGCTTTCCTTAATGGAATCATAAATAAAATGCCTAAGACCCCTCCACAAAGGGCGATTACTGTAATTGTTATTAAACTTGGAGCATCTTTTCCCCAATCTTCTGACCAAATATATAGGGCAGGTAGAGTAAAGATAGCTCCTGCTGCTAAAGATTCACCTGCAGAACCAATTGTTTGAACCAAGTTATTTTCTAGTATTGATTCCTTTCTCAATACCCCTCTAATAACTCCCATGGAAATAACAGCAGCTGGGATAGAAGCACTTATAGTCATACCAACTTTAAGTCCTAAATAAGCGTTAGCCGCTCCAAATATAATTGCTAACAAAATACCAAGTAACAAAGATGTTAAAGTAAACTCAGGTAGTATTTTGCCTGCTGAAATAAATGGTTTAAAATCTTGAGTACTATTTTTGATCTCTGACATATTTATCCTCCATAAATTAATTCCAGGTTTAATTATTAACTTCTTTTTTAAATTTTCAAGAAGTGTTTTTACACCTAATTGCATAAAATTATATTATGGGCAGATACATATTTCAACATAATTTTATTTTATTTTATTTTTCACAAATTAATTTTTAGTAATATTTTTGAACTTTTTTATTTATAATTATTTAATTTATACTTTATTCTGGGAAAATGTAATAATTGGCAACGATTAAATTCATTAATTTACAATACCGTTATGGGTATGTTATAATTTTATAATAGAGGTGATTATATGTTTGAATTAGTGATTCAAAAACAAAAAGAAAGAAAACATTGGCTTATAATGACAATATTTTTATTTGCCTTTCTATATATCTATACTTTAATTGACTCATTTAACATGAGTTATCTTCAAATGACAGAAAAATATGGGTTATTCTTAGTTATTATTAATATTTCCTTGAATTTTATAATGTCTGTTATTAGTAGTGTGATGATGAGTATTAGTTATGCTTACTACAAACTATCAGGAAAAGAAGGCACAGGTTCATTTTTTAGTGCGCTGAGCGTTCTATTTGGAATGCTAACATATGGGTGTACAACATGTGTGATAGCCCTTTTTGCTTCTATTGGTATAACATTTTCAGTAGCTTTGCTTCCCTTAGCAGGCTTACCATATAAATTTGTTTCTTTAGCTCTAATTATTTTAGGTTTTTTATGGCTAATTAGAGAAATTAAACACTCAAAATGTAGATTAAAATAAACTGATAATATACAAATACACCACAGTAAATTTTTTACTGTGGTGTATTTCGTTTATTTATAGTTAAATATTTAACAGATTAACAAAAAACAAAATTTTTTTATCGCATAGGAAACAAAGAAACAGTGGCTGATCAATCTTATTTTAGCACGCTGGATATCATAGTCACCATTCCGGTTTTAAATTAAGACTCTTTCACTCAGGATTTTATCTTTACATACCATTATAGTTATATTTCCCATCATAAAAATCCTATCCTTACCGCAAATATTATAACTTTTTATCTTCTTTTTACATATTCTCTTTAATATAATTTAGCATTTTAATAATATGAGCTAAAATGATATATAAAAATCCGAAAGCAAATGTTGTAGCCCAAATAACTAGTGTAGCTATAAAGCTATCAGCAACAGCACCAAGAACTATTCCACTAATAAATCCAATTATAAAAATTCCAATCGCTATTATATTGGCTATTCTTTCCATACCATTATTTTTAGATGCTAATTTATATTTTTTTATTTTCTCATAATCTTCATCTGATATGTCAAGAGCGATTTTTTTTACGAATTTATTAACAAGACTACTGTAATAATAATCCTCTTTACAGGTGTCGGAGTAATCCATTTTAGAAAATCCCCATGAAATTAAATCTTTCTCTTTTTGAGTTTCTTTCTTACTTTTTAGATAGGATTCCTTCTCTAAAAAAAAGTTATTCAACATCTCATTAACATCTTGATTCATAAATCTTCCCCCTCTACTAATTTTATATATTTTTATTGTACATCATTAAGTTTATATTTTAAAGAACAAAATGATCAATTTAATTCATAACTATCTTCTATTAACCTGAAATTTTAGATAAAATGAACTTCTGTTTTCGTAAAGATTTTCGTCACAGATTTGCCCATAATGAGCCTCAATTATTTCTTAACATATAAAGCTCCAAGACCCGCACTAACATGATGCATTAAATTGCTAAATCTAGTTTAAATTCCTGATATGTTTTTAATGCCTCATAGCCATCATTTCTGTAACAATCTGATATCTAATAGCACTTTAATAAATCTGCAAATTCATTTTCATCATTAACTACTAATACTTTTTATATAAATTTTAACATTAAGTTATTCATCATTAAATATATTTTAGTTAATTATAATTAACTATTTTATAGTTTTATAAAAGCGCTATCATTTTATTTAAAAATTCGCAAATTTTACTATGAATATCCCTCTCCTTTGTGTTAGAATAATAATGTACACTAAATAAAACTTGTAAAGGGAGAGATAAGATGAAAATAGGCGTACCAAAAGAAATTAAAAATAACGAAAACCGTATTGCTGTTACTCCTGCAGGTGCAATGCAGTTTGTTAGTCATGGACACAAGGTTTTTGTTGAAAAAAATGCTGGTATGGGTTCGGGTTTTACTGATCGAGAGTATATTCAAGCGGGTGCAAACATAGTTGAAACAGCTAAAGAGGCTTGGGCATGTGAAATGGTTATGAAAGTAAAAGAGCCAATTCCATCTGAGTATGGTTATTTTAGAGAAGGCTTATTATTATTTACTTACTTACATTTAGCTGCTGATGAAGAATTAACTCATGCATTAATAAAATCAAAAGTTACTTCAATTGCTTATGAAACAGTTGAAACAAATGATCGTAAGTTACCACTATTAACACCAATGAGCGAAGTAGCAGGAAGAATGTCAGTGCTTGTTGGAGTTAATTATTTGTTAAAATATAACGGTGGAAAAGGGATTTTATTAAGTGGCGTTCCTGGTACTCCAAGAGCTAATGTAGTTGTTGTAGGTGGTGGAGTTGCCGGAGTTAACGCTGCGAAAATGGCAATTGGTTTGGGAGCTAATGTAACTATTTTAGATATTAATATCGATCGTTTACGTTACCTTGATGATATTTTTGGTAGAGACATTCAAACATTATATTCTAATCAATACAATTTAGAAAACGCAGTGAGAGACGCAGATTTATTAATTGGTTCAGTTCTAATCCCTGGTGCAAAAGCTCCTAAATTAGTAAAAGAATCAATGGTAAAACAAATGAATCCAGGATCTGTTCTTGTTGATATCGCTATTGACCAAGGTGGATGTATTGAGACAGTTGATCATCCTACAACACATGATAACCCAGTTTATAATAAACATGGCGTAGTTCATTACTCAGTAGCAAATATGCCTGGAGCTGCAAGTCGTACTTCTACAATTGCACTTACAAATGCTACAATGAGTTACGCTATTAACTTAGCAAATGATGGTTTAGTTAAAGCAGTTACTAAAGATGAAAGTTTACTAAAAGGTATTAACGTATTTAATGGAAAAGTAACATATAAAGGTGTTGCTGAATCATTAAATTTAGAATACGTTGATATTAAAGACTTATTATAATTATTTTATATAACTAAATAAAATGGAAAAGACTTACTTTTTAAGTAGGTTTTTTCATTTTCTTCATATAATCAAAAAAATTAAAAACTAGAAAGATACTAGTCTTATTCCTTAATTTATTATATAATTATAATTAATTAAGGAGGTATGTATGAAAAATACGCAATTTTCAGTGGAATTAAGTGTTTTAGAAGCCGTACGTTTATTAAAAGATTCTAGTTTTGCAGATTTAGTAGACCAAGACATTAGGGAAGTAGGGAGTAATCACCTAGCAATTTTAATCTTTGAAAAATATTTTATTAGAGTACACAATCGTGTATCACTTGTCGTAATCATCGATGACTTTGATGGAAATTCTAATATAAAAGCTATCGCATCAGGTGGTGGTAGAGGCGTTTATTCTGATTTTGACTGGGGAGCTTCAAATAGCTTTGAATTTAGTGTAGAAAAACTCTTTAAAGAATATTTGGATAAAAATGAGGAATAGAATTTTCAAAAAGATGGTTCCTAAAATGTGAAACCATCTTTTTTTATATGTCAATTATCAATAAATTATCAATAAATTATCAAAAAATATGAATTCAATTCCTTTCAAAATCACGTTTTGCCTAGTCAGTCAATCCCTATAGTGAACTTGAACCATTTAGTTGTTGTACATTCTGGCCACAGTAATTATGACTACCAAATAATTTTATCATCATATACTTTATCCGGCAGAATCAATCACCTTCATTTTAACATATCATTTACATTAATCCCTTTTCTTTAATGATTACAAATTAATTTTAAAGCTCTATCAAATAAATGTGATTATATTTCATTTCATGTAAAGTACCAACCAATTTTCCAATCATTTTTAATTAAGCTTCAAATATAGTTCTAAATGTTGTAGAATGTGATTAAGGAATATTTTGTAAAATGGAGGTATATACATATGAAAAATGAAATGATATTAGAATCCATTAAAACAGGATTAATAGATTATTCAATTGAATCTTTAGAAAATTTACAACCAAAATTATTACTTAATGATTATAAACTTGGATCTAAAGTGCTTAGCCAAATTACCAAAGAACTTGAAACGTGTCATGAGTTTATTTTTTCTGTCGCATTTATTACTGAAAGTGGTATAACTACATTATTAAATACATTAAAAGATTTAGAAAAAAAAGGTATACCAGGAAAAATATTAACAACAGATTATTTAAACTTTACTAATCCTAAAGCTTTAAGAAGATTATTGAAGTTTAATAATATTCAAATGCGGATGTACAATAAAGGAAATTTTCACGCTAAGGGTTACATATTTAAAAAACAATCTGAGAATACATTAATTGTTGGTAGCGCTAATTTAACTCAAGAAGCATTAACACATAATAAAGAATGGAATCTAAAAATAAATTCATTAGATAACGGTCAACTCTATAAAAGTACATTACATGAGTTTCTTAATATATGGTCTGAATCAGATATAATTGACGAATCATTAATTAATAAATATGAAATTATTTATAATCGGCAAATCCGTGTTTCACTTGAAAATAAATTTACTTATAATAAAAACAATATCAAACCAAATAAAATGCAAGCTATTGCAATGAAGTCATTAAAGAATTTACGTTTATCAGGAGAAAGCAAAGCCTTATTAATATCTGCAACAGGTACTGGTAAAACATATTTATCAGCATTTGATGTTAAACAATTTAATCCCCAAAAAATGTTATTCATTGTTCACCGTGAAAATATTGCAAGAAAAGCTATGAATAGTTTTAGAAATTTATTAGGAGAAAATAATTACGGATTATTAACTGGAAACAGTAAAGATTATAATTCTGATTTTATCTTTACAACTATACAAACATTATCCAAAGATACTACTTTAAAGTATTTTTCAAAAAATCATTTTGATTATATTGTAATTGATGAAGTACATCGATCTGGTGCTAAAAGCTACTTAAAAGTCATTAATTATTTCGAGCCAAAATTTTTGTTAGGCATGACCGCTACTCCTGAAAGAACTGATGGTTTTGATATTTTTAATCACTTTGACTATAATATTGCACATGAAATAAGACTTCAAGACGCTTTAAAAGAAGACTTATTATGTACATTTCATTACTTTGGAGTAAGTGACATTGAAGTGAACGGACAGGTTTTAGATGAGAATTCAGATTTTGTAAAACTAACAAGCGATGAACGAATAAAACATATCATTAATACAATTGAGTTTTACGGATACAATGGAGATAGACCTAAGGGTTTAATATTTTGTAGTAGGGTTGAAGAGGCAATAGAATTATCAAACAAATTTAATAGTTTAGGGTTTCGAACAACCGCATTATCAGGTGAAAATTCAGAAAACAATCGTGAAGAGGCAATTAATAGATTAGAAACAGATGAACAGGAATTTGCTTTAGACTACATCTTTTCAGTAGATGTATTCAACGAAGGTATTGATATCCCATCTGTTAATCAAATTATAATGTTAAGACCAACTCAGTCTGCTATAATATTTGTTCAACAGTTAGGGCGAGGATTAAGAAAAGCTAAAAATAAGGAATATGTAATTGTGATTGATTTTATAGGAAACTATCAAAACAACTTTCTAATTCCAATTGCTTTATCAGGTGATAGAACTTACAACAAAGATACTTTAAGAAGATTTATTAGGCAAGGTAATTATACTATTCCTGGTTCTTCTACAGTTAGTTTTGATGAAATTTCAAAAAGGAAAATTTATGAAAATATAAATAAAACAAATTTTAAGAAATTAAATTTTCTTAGAAAAGAATACAAAAACTTAAAAGTTAAAATCGGTAAAATTCCTAGTTTATATGATTTTTATAAATATGGATCAATTGATCCACAATTAATAATTGATTATTCTAAAAGTTATTATAATTTCCTTAAGAAAACTGATAAGGCTTATAATATTGAATTAGAAGATCGTGAAATTAACTTTTTAGAATTTATATCCTGTGAATTCATGCCAACAAAAAGACCTCATGAAATAATTATTCTAAAAGAACTCCTAGAAAATGAGTCAGTAAATATTAATTATATAAGTAAAACGTTAGAAAAAGAGTTTAATGTTATAAATGATCTAAATTCAATTAACTCAGCAATTAAATATTTAGTCAAGGATTTTTTAACTGATTCAGAGAACAAAAAATATAATCAATTTATATTTTGTAATTCAAATGTAATCAAAATTGAAAAAAAGTTAATTGAATCTTACAACAGAAATATTTTATTCAGGGATTTTGTAGATGATTTAATTAAATATGGACTAGATATATATAATAACGAATATTTACCTAATAAATCTAAGACATCTAATCTTTCATTATACAAAAAATACTCTCGAAAAGAAGTATGTCAATTATTAAATTGGGATAAAAATTTGGCGAGTGTTATGTATGGTTATATGTTTAACAACAATACTTGCCCCATATTTGTGACTTATGATAAAAATGAAGATATTCCTGAAAGCATTAAGTACCAAGATGAGTTTATCAATAAAAATACATTTAGTTGGATGACAAGAAATAAAGTCAGTCTTGATTCAAATGAAGCTCAACAAATTATTAACTCAACTAAAACGGGATTAAAAATACATTTATTTATTAAAAAGGCTGATGATGAGGGCCCTTATCATTATTATATTGGCGAGGTTATTCCAATACATTTTGAACAAACTACAATTAATAATAATAAAGGAAAGAAAGTTCCTATTGTAAATTTTAAATTTAATATTAATCACACTGTAAGAGAAGATATTTATGACTATATATTAAAATAACAATAAAGGCGATTTGTTTTTTATCAAATAACCTTTATTAATTCATTCGGGATTCAATTTTGATTAATTTACTCTCTATTTTTAAGTCCATACACACCTCATATATATCCATCTAATTCTCCTTCATATTCTTCTTTTACTTCTAACTCTATTTTGTATAATTCATAGTAATAAGTAGATCTTGGGATCTCTAAAACTTTACACATCTTTACTATACTGTATTTATGAGTGTTTGCGAGAATTACTTTAACTTTCGTCCCATTATCAGCGCCGCTTGCTTTAAAATATCAACTTCCATTTCTAGTTCTTTATTTCGTTTTCTTAATTTGATAAGTTCTTTTTCAACGTCAGAAATATTATCTTATTTTTTAAAAGAACCTGAATTATCATAATCATTAATCCATTTATGAATTGTTGATTTTCCTATATTATATTCTCCTGATAATAGTGAAACACCTTTACCATTTTTATATAACGCAACAATTTGCTTCTTAAATTCATCTGAATAAGTTTGACCTTTAGCCATGTTAAATACCTTCCTTTTTTGTATTGTTTTATTTTAACATTTCTATTCTAAACCTGTCCAGTTAATTATACCCTATCCAATTTGGAAGAAGCAAAAGAAATATTGGAATTCTTAATATCTAAATATGCAAATAATTCACAAAATATTCACTATCCGTATGTGATGGGAGTCGAAATAAAAGATACAAAAATACTTATTGGACATGTAGGATTAAGTGAAATTGCGGAGGGAATTGAAATAGGATATGCTATCGGTGAAGCATATCAGAAAAATGGTTATGGAAGTGAGGCTGTAAAAGCTTATACTGATTGGGCAAGGGAACAGTTAAACCTTTCTACAATTTATGGAGTAGTTAAATCAGACAACATTGCTTCATGTAAAACGTTAGAAAAGACAGGATTTTTATATCAAAAAGAAGAAAATAGAGAAAGTCTTGGGAGAATGTATCATCGAAAGATATTTACAAAATAAGCATTTGTTTTGGAATCTCATGGTATTAATATTTAGCCGTTGAATGCAATGCGCTTTATCAGGCTAATGAATATTTTAATTCTTTAAAAGATAAGGGGGTAGTTTTAAGTCCTCTAGAAAAAAACATGGTGCTCTCTAATAGGAGAGGTAAGAAATCAATTTGGATTCACATGGAATATCGTTTACTGTTAATATTAAGAAATAATGCATTTTTTTACTATATTGCAATTTGTATAGATATAAAATAATTTTTCTAAATGGTTTAAGGAAGTACATCAACTTCCTTTTTCTATTTATTCTGTCTATGTTATCATAATAATTTAAGTAGTTATTTAACTTTAACAACATTTAAGTCAATCTTTTTTAGACATTGATTTCTCTATTGGAATTGTTAGTGGTTTTTTCGGGTTTAGATAAATTTATAGTTATATCCGTTCCACAATACTTAGTATTATTCTTTTTTATACGTTCTGTTCGAATATAATTAGAATCCATATTAAATTGGTAAACAAAAAACTTAGTTAATAAAAGTTATACGAGTAAAAGTATTTTTTCCTGATTCAACTTGAACACCTTTAATTCCAGCTAGTTTCGATTGAGAAGAAGTTAAAACTTTTGATTTAAATTCACCAGTAAAACAAATTAAGTTGATTAAAATCATAAATTCCATAACATATCAATTTTTAATTGTTTACTTCAAATAATATCACCTAGATTTTACAAATACTTATAATTTTCTATTTTAGAATTGAAATCTTACCATATAATTAGTAGTATAATCTATGTAATTTTTTATAGTTATATTTGAATATTTATGCTAATTTGTAGTATAATTATTCACTAATAAT
>NSKI01000076.1 GCA_003586005.1 Haloplasmatales bacterium 4B
ATTATAACACTGATTTAGTCATAATACATACTATAACCAACAAAAAATTTAATTACAATGAGAGTCATTATAAGGAAGCATTAGGAATTACTATTAAAAATGATGATATAGATATTGAAAAAATAGCTAAAGAAAATTTAGCATTATTAGATAATATAAGAAGATAAAAACATGAATAAATATAAATTACATATTCATATGAATAAAATTATTTATTGAAGGAATGAAAGTAATTAAGGAGTAAAATAATGCCAAACAATTATAATAAACTATTAAATAATCTAGAATACTTGAATTTAACTCAATTTAAAGCGAATATAGATTCTTATTTAAATCTAATCGCTAAAGATGATAAAGATGTAGTTGATTCATTATATGAATTAACAGAATTGGAAATGAACCTAAAACGAGAACGAGCTATAACAGCATGTGTTAAAGTAGCTAATTTCCCATTCATTAAAACATTAGAAGATTTTGATTTTAGTTTTCAACCATCAATTAGTAAAGATCAAATAACAAATTTTAAATATCTTACTTTTATAGAAAATAAAGAAAATATATTATTTGTTGGTTCTCCAGGAGTAGGTAAAACCCATTTAGCAACTTCAGTAGGAATTGAAACAGCTAAATCAAGATATTTAACTTATTTTATTAGTTGTAATGATTTGATTTTACAATTAAAAAGAGCACAATTAGAAAACAGACTAGAAACCAGATTAAAGTTCTTCGCAAAATATAAAGTTTTAATAATTGATGAGGTTGGGTACTTACCACTTGATATTGAATCATCAAATTTATTTTTTCAACTAATAGCTAAGCGTTATGAAAAGAATTCCACTATCCTAACAACCAATAAACCACTTTCAAGATGGGGTGAAATATTTGGGGATAGTGTATTAGCAAATGCGATATTAGATAGATTACTTCATCATTCACACATAATAAATATAGTAGGTAGATCATATAGAACTAAAGATAAAATAGAGAATATAGAACCTAATAAAAAATGATTATGAGTTAATTACCATAATTGGTTAATCTATCATAATCAAAATTGGTAAATTTACTATTGACATTAACA
>NSKI01000012.1 GCA_003586005.1 Haloplasmatales bacterium 4B
GGAAATTGGATTTATGTCTCTTTTTGTGTACAAAAAAACTGATGTGAGTTTTCACCCACACCAGATATTATAGAACCTAAATTTTAAACACATTTTTTTATATAAAGTAATTTAATGATATAATAAGACTAGTGATAATAATAGATGGAGGTATGTTTGTGAAATATTATGTGGTGAGTGATATCCATGGCCATTTTGATGAATTAATATACGCTTTAGAAAAGTCAACATTTGATATGAGAAATGCAATGCATAAACTTATTGTTGCTGGTGATATGTTTGATAGAGGGTCTCAGTCAAAAGAAGTATTAACATTATTATATAAATTGCACCAAGAAGAAAAAGCGATTATTATTAAAGGTAATCATGAAATTTTTTTAGAAGAATTTTTAGAAGGTAATGAAAAAAGGGTTAACTTTAATATAAAACACAATGGATTTAGTACTACTCTAAAGTCGCTTATCCCTAATTATTTTGATTTAACTTTTGAAAAAAAGCAAAATTATGTTTTAATTAACTATCCATATTTAAAAGATTGGCTTAATAACCTTCCTTATTATTTTGAAACAGACAATTTTATAGTTACTCATGCAGGGTTAGATTTTTCAAATGGCGATTTTAAAAATGGAAATTTTCACAAAGCTGTTTGGATAGATCCTATCGAATTTTTCGAACAGGATTTGAATAAAACATATGGCTTAAAAAAAGTTGTTGTTGTTGGACATCGCTTTACTATAATGATACGAAAAGCATTTGCAGCTAAAGAAATAAGTAATGATATATATTTTCACCATGATTATCAAAAAATTGCCATTGATGGAGGAGTTTATTCTTCAAATCAAATTAATGTTCTTGATTTACAAGAAGCTTTAGATAAAATTAATAAATTTAGGAGGGAAAAATGAAAGTTTTAACTTTAATCGCTACTGGTTATGAAGATTTAGAAGCAATTGGTACAATCGCATTATTACGACGTGCTAAAATTGATGTAGATGTTTGTTCAGTAGAAAACTTAAGACATGTGTTGGGGCATTATGGAGTTAATGTGGAAGTAGACATCTTATTAAATGACATCGACACTAGCGAATATGATGCTCTATTTTTACCAGGAGGAATGCCAGGAGTAGATAATTTGTTTAAAGAGGAGTTAGTTCATGAGCTTGTAAAACATTTTAGTGCTCATAAAATATTAGCTTGTATTTGTGCCGCACCGTCAATTCCCGGCCGCTTAGGATTGTTAAAAGATAAAAAATTCACCTGCTATCCAGGTTTTGAAGATTATTGTCAAGGTGGAATTTACCAGTCTGAACAAGTTGTAGTTGATAATAATTTAATTACAGGTAAAGCTGCAGGATGTGTCCATGAATTTGCTTTTGCGATAATTGCTAAACTTAAAGGAGTTCACATGGCAGAAAAAATAAAAACAAGTATTTATTACTAATTTTTTATATTAACAAATTATTATTAAGTAAATCTATATAATTATATAGATTTTTCTTTATATATGTTAAAATAAAATAAAATACAAAGATTGGAGAATGATATGTGCTATTATATTATAGGAATACTGCCAAAAAATGTTGATATTGATAGTTTAAATACAATTAAAGGTAAATACAATATGCGATTTGAGCCTCATAAAACAATGATGGTTGATAAATATATACCCAAAAAAAGTATAACTGTTCGATGTACAGAATCTGATTGTGACTGCGGAACGTCTTTATTACATGGTGAAACTAGAGAAAACAATGAAGAAGAATTAATTATGTGGTTTTTTATGATTAAAGATTTATTAGCTTTAAAAAAAATGAAATATATGGGTCTTCTTATTCAATGGTTTGATCAGCATAAACCTACAAATTTATTAAAAAATAAAATTAAGTTAGATATAAATAAAATTACCTATTTAGATATGTGTAAATTAGAAGAGGATGTTTTATATATTTTTAAATAGTTCACTTTATTTTGATTTTGTATTAAAGCTATATATTGCATCAAGGGAACAGGTTAAATACCTCAATAGGGTAGTGGTCAAGAAAAAGAGATGTAAAAAACTTGGTGATTTATTATATATTGTATGAATTATTAAAGAGTCAATGAAATGCTTAAATTATTTTTTAAGGAGAGTGAGTGATTGTGAAATGCCCATATTGTAATACTGACATGATAAAAGGGAAAATTAAGTGCCATCGCGGAATTTATAATATACCGTGGGTGTCAGTTGATAAAAATAATAAGATGGTATTAGTGGATGCTTTAGATGGCTATTTAGGTAAGGGCATAAGGAATGTTTTTTTTTGCAATAGTTGTAAATTATTTATTAAGAAGTTGAAAGATTAAAAATTAAAGAGGTGTTTATGAAAGCAGTAGTTTTAGATGGATATACATTAAATCCGGGAGATCTATTATGGAATGAATTACATGATATTGTTGAATTAACTGTTTATGACAGAACTGATAGTTGTGATATATTATCGAGAATTGGTGATGCTGAAATTATAATCACAAATAAAACTATAATATCTAGTGATATTATTGAAAAAGCGCCAAACATTAAATATATAGGTGTATTAGCAACAGGTTATAATGTCGTTGATATTGAAGCAGCTAAAAAAAGGAGTATTCCAGTCACAAATGTTCCACAGTATAGTACAGCTTCTGTAGCTCAACTTGTCTTTGCGCTTATTTTGGAAATTTGTCATCATGTAGGAAATCACAGTAGAGCTGTAATTAATGGACAATGGACAAAAGCCAAAGATTTTTGCTTTTGGAATTATCCATTAATTGAGTTGAGTGGGAAAACATTAGGGATTATTGGGTTTGGTAATATTGGACAAAATGTTTCAAAAATAGCGTTGAGTTTTGGGATGAACGTATTAGTTCATAATCGGACAATAAAAAAAGATTTTGAAAATGAAAATTTAAAATTTGTTTCACTAGAAACACTATATCAAAATGCGGATATCATTTCTTTACATATACCTTTAACTGATGAAACCAAAAATATAATAAATAAACAATCATTAAGAAAAATGAAAGATGGGGTAATAATTATTAATACATCTCGTGGTGGATTAATTGTCGAAAATGATTTATATGAGGCATTAGAAACTGAAAAAGTTTATGCCGCCGCAGTTGATGTTGTTACAGAAGAACCAATTAGAGAAGATAACCCATTATTAAAAGCTAAAAATGTTTTTATCACCCCACATATTGCCTGGGCACCAAAGGAAGCAAGAATTCGTTTAATGAATACCGCAATTATGAATATTAATGCCTTTTTAAATAAAAAATATACTAATGTTGTAAATAACGTAAAATAAATTTAGAAAGAGTGAATATAATGAAAGTAGTAATCGCAATAGATTCTTTTAAGGGTAGTATGACTTCGTGTGAAGTTAGTGCTGCAGTAGAAAGAGGAATAAAAAAAGTTTTTTCTGATGCAGAAGTTATTAAAGTGCCAATAGCTGATGGTGGTGAAGGAACAGTTGAAACATTGGTTGAAGGACTAGGTGGTAAAATCATTGAAAAAAGTGTATGTGGACCATTGAAAAATGAAGTATTGGCTAACTATGGAATATTAAATGACAAGACAGCAGTAATTGAGATGGCTGCAGCAGCTGGTTTACCATTATTGGAAACAAGCGAAAGAAATCCCCTTAAAACAACGACATTTGGGGTTGGAGAATTAATAAAAGACGCAATTAATAAGGGGTGTCGAGATTTTATCATTGGTATAGGTGGAAGTAGTACAAATGATGCTGGAATTGGGATGCTTGAAGCATTAGGATATGGATTTTATGATGAGAATATGGTTAAGCTTGATTGTGTTGGAGAATCACTAAGTAGAATTCACTTCATTGATGATAGCCTCAAATTAAAAGCTCTTGATGAATGTAGAATTCTTGTTGCTTGTGATGTAAATAATCCGTTCTATGGACCAACTGGTGCTGCTCATGTTTTTGCTGGACAAAAGGGTGCGGATGATAAAGCTATTGAACAGCTAGATCAAGGTTTGAAAAATTTCGCTGATGTTATTAATAGGCATTATAACATTGATATTTCAACATTAAGCGGAGCTGGTGCCGCTGGGGGTCTTGGTGGAGGATTACACACATTTTTAAATGGGCAGCTATTACCAGGTATTGAAATTATTTTTGATAAAATTGATTTGGAGGATAAAATAAAAAATTCTGATGTTATTATTACAGGCGAAGGGAAAATGGACAATCAATCTGTGATGGGGAAAGTACCCAATGGTGTAAGTAAACTTGGGCAAAAACATCGAATACCTGTGATTGGTTTAGCAGGTGGAGTTACTGATGATGCTTATAAGTTACATGAACAAGGAATAACAGCAATTTTTTCAATTATGAACTATCCTATGACAGTTAATGAAGCAATGGAAAAAAATAACGCAATAAAACTAGTAGAATTTAACACAATAGAAATTTTCAGATTAATAAAAACATTTAACAAAAAATAATAATATTAAATATAAATGGATAAAAGAGATGTTTTCCGAAAAAATCTGATCCATTATTTGATATGATCAGTAGTAAACACACATAAAAAGAAAACTCATTATAAATCAAGAGATTTATAATGAGTTTTTAAGTTAAATATTATTTAAAGCTTGTTCTAAGTCTTCAATGATATCATCGACATCTTCTAATCCTACTGAAATTCTGATTAATTCATCTGATATACCAGCCGCTAAGCGTTCTTCTTGAGTGTACGTTGAATGAGTCATACTAGCGGGATGTTGAATTAGAGTTTCAAGGTCACCTAATGAAACAGCTAGTTTACACATTTTTGTTGAATTAATTAATGCCTTTCCTTCATTGATTCCACCATTAAGTTCAAATGATATAATTGCTCCTGGCAATTTCATCTGTTTTTTTGCTAGCTCATGTTGCGGATGAGATGTTAATCCCGGGTAATAAACACGTTTAATTTTAGGGTGATTTTCCAGATATTCCGCAACTTTCTGGGCATTTTCGCAATGTTGTTTCATTCTAAGACCTAATGTCTTCATTCCTCTAATTACTAAGAATGAATCAAATGGAGACATTACAGCACCAGTCATATCTTTAAGCCCAACATATCGGATATCATTTAACAGCTCATTTTTAGCACATATTAGACCACAAATAACATCACCATGCCCATTAAGATATTTAGTGCCTGAATGGATAACAATATGGGCTCCTAAATCCATTGGCTTTGTAAGATAAGGTGTAGCAAAGGTATTATCTACAATTAAATATGCATCAATTTCATTTGCAATATCACCTAATGCTTTAATATCGACTAATTTTAGACTTGGATTAGTTGGTGATTCACAGTAGATAACTTTTGTGTTAGCTTTAACTGCTCTTCTAACATTTTCTGGATTACTTGCATCTACAAAAGTAATATCAACACCAAATTTTGAAAGTCCATGTGTAAAATATGCAAAAGTACAGCCATATAAATTATTATCAGATACGATGTGATCACCTTGTTTTAAAACTGACCAAAACGCAGTAGTTATAGCTCCCATTCCTGAAGATGTAGCGATACACCCATCTGCATTTTCTAGTGAAGCAAGTTTTTCTTCAAGAACTTTAGTAGTTGGATTACCAAGTCTTGTATATATATATCCCTCTTCCTCTAAACTAAAACGTCTACCACCTTGCTCTGCATTATCAAAAATAAATGTAGATGATTGATATATAGGGGTAGCTAGTGTACCATGTGTATTATGATCGTGTCCGGCATGTATTGCCTTTGTTGAAAATCCTATTTTCTTCAATTTTATCCCTCCTATAAGTTTATAATATCATTAAATAAAAGCGTTTTCAATACATTATCTAATATTGTTTGACTTTTGATCCCTAGACAAAATGTAAACTGAAAATTGAAATATAATTATAAAATTAAATCCAATTGGGAAAACATTTTTAACTTAACTGATAATAAAATTAATTAATGAGGGTTTATTTTCCATAATTTACCTTCAACTAATACTTAAAGGTGATTTAAAATTTAAATCACCTTAATAAAATTTATAATTTATTTTTAATATATTCGTCAATTGATTTAGCAGCTGTCTTACCTGCTCCCATTGCAAGAATTACGGTTGCTGCTCCAGTTACAGCATCTCCACCAGCAAAAATTCCTGGTCTTGTTGTTGCCATTTTTTCATCAGCTACCAAACATCCCCATTTATTGGTTTCAATACCAGGAGTTGTCTGGCGAATTAATGGATTTGGTGAAGTTCCAATTGACATGATTACTGTGTCAACATCAACTAAGAAGTTAGAATTTTCTTTAGCAACTGGTCTTCTTCTTCCAGAAGCATCCATTTCTCCTAATTCCATTTCAACACATTCAATACCACAAACTTCATTGAATTGATCACCAATAATTTTAACTGGATTAGATAGTAATTTAAAGATTATTCCCTCTTCCATTGCATGATGAACTTCTTCACGACGAGCAGGAAGCTCATCTATTGAACGACGATAGATAATATATACATTTTCAGCACCTAAGCGTTTTGCACTTCTAGCTGCATCCATAGCTACATTACCACCACCAACAACAGCTACAGATTTACTTTTTCGAATAGGTGTATCATAACCTTTTTTATAAGCTTTCATAAGGTTAATTCTAGTTAGGTATTCATTAGCTGAATAAACTCCAATTAATGATTCACCAGGAATCCCCATGAAACTTGGGGTACCAGCTCCTGTTCCTATAAAGAAAGCAACAAATCCCATTTCTTGTAATTCATCAATTGATAAAACTTTACCTATAACCATGTTAGTCATGATATTTACTCCTAAGTCTTTTAAAGCATCAATTTCTTTTTTAACAATTGCCTTTGGTAAACGAAATTCAGGAATACCATATACTAAAACTCCACCAGGAGTATGAAAGGCTTCAAAGATTGTAACTTCATATCCTAATTTAGCTAGGTCAGATGCGCATGCAAGTCCTGCGGGACCAGAACCTATAATTGCTACTTTATGACCGTTTGTTGGTATTTTTTCCTGCGTTACATTAGTTTGATTCATGTGATAATCAGCAACAAAACGTTCAAGTCGTCCAATTCCAACTGGCTCCCCCTTAATTCCTCTTACACATTTTTGTTCACACTGTGATTCTTGAGGACATACACGACCACAAATCGCAGGTAATAAATTAGAATTAGTAATGCTTTTATAAGCAGCATCTAAATCATTTTTTGTAATCTGTTGAATAAAATCAGGTATATTTACTTCAACAGGACAACCAGATATGCAAGGTTTAGATTTACAATTTAAACAACGACTAGCTTCTTCAATCGCCATGTCTAAAGTGTAACCTAAGGAAACTTCATCAAAGTTCTTATTACGAATAGATGGATCTTGTTCTGGCATTTTTATTTTTTTTAAAGACATGTTAGGCATTGCGGACCTCCCCTGTTAATCTACAAACATGATTGCTCTCAGCAATCTCTTGTTCTTGGTAAAATTTATTACGGGTCATTAATTCATCAAAGTCAACTTCATGTCCATCAAAATCTGGACCATCAACACAAGCAAATTTAATTTTACCACCTACTGTTACTCTACATCCACCACACATGCCTGTCCCATCTATCATTATTGGGTTTAAGCTTACTAAAGTCTTTATAGAATATGGTTTAGTAACAAGGGCAACATATTTCATCATAACAATAGGTCCGATTGCGATAACTAAATCGTATTTATTTTCATCATCAATTAGTCTCTGTAAAACATTTGTGACAAGAGCCTTTTCTTTATAACTACCATCATCAGTACAAATAAAAAGCCTATTACTTACTTTTTTAAATTCATTTTCTAAAATGACCAATTCCTTATTTCTGAAACCAACTATTACATCTACTTCTACACCCATATTATTTAGGGCTTTTGCTTGTGGATAGGCAATGGCGCATCCAACACCTCCACCAATAACAGCAACTTTTTTTACGTTTCCAAAATGGGTGGGAACTCCTAATGGTCCGACAAAGTCAAGAATTGTATCACCAACTTCTAAGCTACCTAATAATTTAGTAGATTTTCCTACCTCTTGAAAGATTATGGTTACTGAACCTTTTTCTCTATCATAATCAGCTATGGTCAAAGGTATCCTCTCACCATACTCATCAACTCGGAAAATAATAAACTGACCTGCTTGAGCTTTTTTTGCAACATATGGTGCATCAATTTCTAATAAGGTTACAAAGTTATTGAGTTTTTGTTTTTTGATAATTTTAAACATTTTAATCCCCCTTAAACAAATATATAAAAAACTAAAATTAGTGTTTTTATGACATATTTATTATAACACAAATTATTAATTATCAAAACAACATTTATAACTAATACATATATATTGTGAATCCATTAATTATTAAAATAATTTCAATTAGTAATATAAACAATATAAGTAAATAATCTCAAAAAACAATTGAATTATTCCGCATTTATCAATATAATAATGTTAAGAAGAAAAGGAGATGATAAGATTGCGAAGTATTATAACTAAGCATGAAGAAAAAAAATACTATAAACGAATTTATGTACTATCACCTATATACATTGGATTACTATTTTCCATATTAATATATTTACTCTATAACTTAATTGAAGTTATTTTTTTTAAAGGTGCTTTTACATTTAATTGGCGGTATATATTAATAGCTTTTATTTTTGGAGTTATAGAAGCAGTAACAACAATTTACTCAACATTTAAATTGATTGATAAACGTTATAATATTTTATCTAAAAAAAACAAAGTTTCTAAAACTGATGCATATTTATCAGTTATACATAAGAATGGTTACAAAATAGCTAAAGGTGTTTTATTAGTTACTAAAGACACTATAGAATTTAAAATTTATGATTTATTTAATGAAAAAACAATCTTTAATTGTTTGAAAAGTGATGTTACTTTAAATTTTGTGCGTGACAAAAATAGCCTATTAGGTATGATTTTGCATCTTTCAATGTATTCTTATAAATTAAAGCTAAAATCAAATAGTAAAGAATATCTATTTACTATTCCTTGTTTAGTTAATGTTAGTCATAGAATATAAATTTATTAAATTCTCGTTACAAATTTTATTATAATTGGTAACGAGTGTTTTTATTTTTGATTCTTGTGTCATAATTATTCATAAACATAAGTATATTTAAATGATAAAGAAAAGGGGGAGAGTTTATGAATACTGAAAATGACATAAAAGAAGTATTTTCAATGTTAAGTGATTTATGTATTCCAACCATTAATAAAGTTTTTAAAGCAGAAATGGAGTTTTTTTTATCTGAAGTCGTAAAAGTTATAAATGAACAAGACTTTAATTACTTAAATAAAGTACTAAGTGAATTTGATATAAAAAAAATTGAAGATAGCCATGATAAATTAAATCTCAATTTTGTTGAATTTACATATGCATTTTTTCATGTTTGGATGGAATATATCCACACATCAACAAATAAAACACTTAAATTTAGTTTTCAAGTAGATAGAGAATTTATAGAATCGACTAATGAAATGTTTTTCAAATGTTTTTTAAACGCAGACATATTAAATTTTTATAAAGAACTATATCAATTAGATGAAGTAAGGTTAAGATTACTTGAAACAGATCTTAATTATAAGAATATTGTTTTTAGAGGACTTACAGATACTACAAATTCTTTTGACCAACAGTTAAATTTTGTTTTTGAAATTTTAAAAAATGAACTAGAAAAATTAGATGCAGATAATTTATTATTTTCGTATATAGATGAATATAAGAAATATTGTTTTAATATTCTAGAAAGTATTAATAGATTTAACAAAGTTATTAAGGAGTTTAAAACAATATACTTACAAACATGTGTTGAAGTCTTTGGTAAAATTATTGATGAATTGTATAATGAACTTGAAATAAGAGATATAAAAATAGAATTATTTGATTTAAAAATGCACATGCTAAAATTTTTAAAAGTAATTATTTAATATTATAAAAGTGATTTAATGAATGTATCCAGATATTGATTAATATAAAAAATTCTAGAGTGTATTACTCCAGAATTTTTTATATTAGTATAATTTTTGTGTTTTTTCCTCAATAAATTGATTAGTATATAAGCGATAATAATAACCACCTAATTTAAGTAATTCGTGATGATTACCTTGTTCAACAATTTTCCCATCCCTAACAACTAAAATCTTATCACTTGATACAATTGTTGAAAGTCTATGAGCTATTATGAAACTAGTTCTACCATGCAGTAATTTATCAATAGCTTTTTGTACTTTCATTTCTGTTTCAGTATCAATTGAGGATGTTGCTTCATCTAAAACAAAGATTGCTGGGTCAGCTAAAATAGCTCTAGCAAAGGATATGAGTTGTTTTTGTCCTGTTGATAGTCTTCCGCCACCTTCGCCAACTTCTGTTTCATAACCCTTCTCAAATCCAGTAATAAAATCATGGGCATCTACCAATTTAGTTGCTTCTATTACTTCCTCATCTGTCGCTTCAAGTCTACCATAACGGATGTTTTCCATAATTGTCCCACTAAACAGATGCGGACTTTGTAAAACATAACCTAAGTTTGAGTGTAACCAACCTAATGAACGGTTTCGATAATCTACATCGTCGATTAGAATACTACCTTCAGTTGGTTCAAAAAAGCGACAAATCAAATTAACGACTGTACTTTTACCTGCCCCTGTTTCACCTACTAAAGCGATAGTTTCACCAGCATCTACTTTTAAGTTAAAATTTTCCAAGATATTTTCATCTTCGTTATATCTAAATGTCACATCTTTAAATTCAACTTTTCCTTGTATTTTTTCCCAATTTTCTCTTTTGAAATCTAAGAAGTCACCATATTTTAGTATTACTTCCTCATTATCAATTATATCTGGTTCAGTTTCTAATAGTGATAAAAGTCGTTCTGCTGATGCCTGAGCTTGTTGTAATTCAGCCAAAACTCTTGCAAGTTGTAATATTGGATCAAAAAATTGAGTTGAATAAGTAATAAATAATGATAATGTTCCAACAGAGATAGCACCAATTAAATAATAATTACCACCATAATATATTGCTAATCCTGTTCCTACAAAACCTAAAATTAATACAACAGGGAAAAATAATGATGATATTATTGCCGCCCTAATTGACTTTGATCTCATCGAACTCGTTAAACGATCAAATTCGTTTAAGTTCTTTTCTTCAAGCACTAATGTTTTTGATGTTTTAGCTCCAGTAATCCCTTCATTAAATGATCCGGTAATTTTAGAATTAATTTTTCTTACTTCACGATAAAGTCTTAACATCATTTGTCTAAAAACGATACTAATAATTATTATCACTGGTGTAACTGCTAGGGTAATAAGTGCTAATTTAACATTTATCACAAACATTACAACAGATATTGAGACCATCATCATTAAGCCCCAACTCATATCAATTAATCCCCAAGAGATAATTTCACTTAATCTTTTCGCATCGCTTGTTAGCCTAGCCATAATCCATCCTACTGGAGTATTGTTAAAATAGGAAAATGATAATGATTGTAGTTTTTCAAAAGCAGATTTTCTTAAACTATATGATAGTTCAACTTCTATTGTTCCTGCGAATTTTATGAAAGCGAATATGAAGATTGTTTGTAATATCGCAAAAACTAAAAATGAAGCACCAAATTTATATAAAATAGATCTATCTAGAGGAACACCTTCTATTAGTGAATCTTCTACGTAATCTATTACCCAACGATTTAATAGCGGAAATATCGCATCAAATGCGGCAATTATTAATACGCATATTACACCAAGGATAATATATTTTTTTAGAGGGGCTAAATATTTAAAGATTTTTTTCCATGTTTTAATATTTATACTTGTAGAAAAATCTTGTTCTTGAAAGTCTTGCATTTTTACTTCACCTCATTTAAATTGAAATCTTCGTCAATAGCTGTTTGGATTTCAAAGATTTTCTTATATACTTTTTTATTTTGAATTAACTCATTATGAGTACCCATTTCAATAATTTTACCATCTTCTAATACGATGATTTTATCTGCTTCCATCGCAGTAGCTATTCTATGAGTAATAATAATTTTTGTTAGTTTGTTTGACCGTTTGGCCAAGGCATTTCTAATTGATAAATCAGTTTCTGTATCAACAGCACTTAAAGAATCATCAAAAATTAAGATAGGTAAATTTTTAACTAACATCCTTGCTATTGCAACACGTTGTTTTTGCCCACCTGACAATGTTACACCACGCTCACCAATTAAAGTGGTATAGCCTTTATCAAAGTGAATTATATCCTCATGAATTGAAGCAATTCTTGCCGCTTTATGGATTGATTCTTCATCGGGATTATCTGATATAATTCCAATATTATCGAATATAGTTTTTGAAAATAGAAATGGTTCTTGTAAAACTATTCCGATATTTTTTCTTATCCATTGTTTATCTATTTCTTTTAACTCTACACCGTCAATTTGGATTGATCCACCTGTATAGTCGTATAATCTGACTAATATATGAGCTAGTGTAGATTTTCCACTACCAGTTTTTCCAATAATCGCCACTGTTTCACCTTTGTTAATATTAAACGATATGTCTTTTAAAGTAGGAACATTGGAATCACTAAAAACAAAATCAACATGATTAAATGTAATATTACCTTTAACCTCAGGTTTTAATAAGTCATTATTTTCATATTCATCTTTTTCATCTAATACTTCTTGAATACGTTTAACAGCAACTGTACTTTTACCTAAATCAACAATTATCCTTGCTAATTGACGAATAGGCCATAATACGTAATTAATAAAGATTGAGAAAGCGATTAAATCTCCTAAGGATATTACACCAGTTAAGGCAAAATATGAACCTACTACTATTGTTAATCCAATTTGTAGTAAACAGATCAAATCTGAGGCTGACCAATAAAATGCCATATAATTAATAATCTTTTGTACGTTATCACTATATTTACGACTATAACTTTCAAAACGTTCTATTTCATGTTTCTCTCTTGCAAATGCTTTTACTACTCTAATACCTGTTAAGTTTTCTTGTAATGAAGTGCTCATTTTACCTTCAGATTCATCAGTTTCAGTAAATACTTTTTGAATTTTTTTGAAGAATATTAAAGCAAATGAAAAGATTATTGGAACTACAGCTAATGAGATTAGCGTCATTAAGGTATTTATTGTGAACATTTGAATTAAAACGAAAACAAAAAGAAAAATTATTCTAAACATTTCAGGTAATTGGTTGCCAATAAAACCTCTGATTGTATCAACATCTGATGTGCTTCTTTGGATTAAATCACCAGTTTCTGCATGTGTATGATAAGAATATGATAATTTTTGAATATGATCATATAAACGAACTCGAATCTTATAAGCTACACTTTCAGAAAAAACAGCGTTAGATCTTCCTGATATAAACATAAAGAAAGCTCGGAAAAATTGTAAAGTTACAAGTACAATGCCTAGATATAATAATTGTTTTAATTGTGTAGGTCCTTTGTCAATAAAATAAGTAAATAAATTAGGTAACTGCGTTGGCTCACCTTTAAATATTGAGTCAACAGCGTGTTTATAAAATAATGGAATTAGTGTTAATGTGTAAGTCACAAATATTAACGAAATGATTGACATTAATAGATAAATAATATCGTTTTTGATCCAACTGTAGATTGTTTTTGTATACTTCATTCATACCACCCTTTAAAAAAAATTTAAATTTATATTATTAATGTTAATTTTCTCCATAAAAAAATAGGAGAATGTGTCTACATACTCCTATTATTATATAAATTTATAAAAATAAAAACAGGAGTCCTTAACAGAAAGACTCCAAAAAAAGACAATAATGTTACATATATCTTATTTGTAAGTTAAAAAGAAACCTTCTGTGAAGACAATGATAGATTGTATTCAGTTATTTTATTCATTACATTTGCATTTAATTTATTAATCATTCTCTTCACCTCCGAATCTTATTTTTATTTCATGCTTTATTATTTTAACAATGTAAATTCTAATTGTCAACAATTTCCTTAAAAAAATTTTTTTTTTGCGAATAATATATTATATGACCACGAGTTTATAATATGTTAGATAGTTTAATTTTGTGATATAATATAAATAATTATTTTAGAAATGGAGTTACATATGACAAATATTAGAGAGATTACTGAGGTTAATGAAGTAATTAATAATGATTTAGCTGTTATTATTGCAAAATCAAAGAATTGTTCTGTTTGCAAACCAGTTTCAGAAAATTTAGAAAATTTAATGAAAAATTACCCAAACGTACTATTGTATAGTATATATATTGAAGAACTAGAAATGTTTAGTGGACAATTTTTGGTTTTTACAGTTCCTACGATACTTATCTTTTCTGGTGGAAAAGAATTATTAAGGGAATCCCGATTTATTAATTTTAGTAATATTAAGAGGTTGTTAGACAATTATAGCCAGAAATAATAGAAGGAGGGAATTTATGAATATATTAGTAGTTAACGATGATGGATATCAAGCAAAAGGAATTGCTTTATTGGCTGAAGCTTTTAAGAAAATTGGGAATGTGTTTGTTGTTGCACCACACTCAGGACAAAGTGGGGCATCAAGTTCGATTACAGTTAAAACAGGTTTAACTGTACATACTCATCCCCTTAATGTTTGGAGTGTAGAAGGGACACCTAGTGATTGCATTAAATTCGCGTTATATGGATTGAAACTAGATATAGATTTAGTTGTTTCTGGTGTAAATGATGGTTTTAATATCGGGATTGATACGATTTATTCAGGGACAGTTGGAGCGACTATGGAAGCTTTATACCATGGGAAAAAAGCGATAGCTTTTTCAACTGAATATAATAATTTTGAAATTGTTGATAATGAAATAGATTCGGTTATTAGTTACATTTTTGGAAATGATTTAGTATCAAGTGATTATGTTTTAAATGTCAATTTTCCTAAAAAGGAGTTTACTAAGAGTAAAGGAATTGCTATAACAGATTTGGGAATTATAAGATCTGAAATAGAATTTTCCGAAAAAGAAAATATGATGTATTCAAAGAGAACTTTTCAGCCATCTGAAAACACAGAAATTACTGATACATGGGCATTGAAAAATGGCTACACATCAATTACTCCTTTAAAATTAGGAAATGGCGATAAGGCAATTGTTAAAATGTTAAATGAAAAAACTAAACATAAAAAATAAAAAATACCACTTAAGTGGTATTTTTATCTTTTTTCAATAATTCTTCTTAAAAATTCACTTGTACGCTTGTTTTTTGGATTTAAGAAAATAACTTCAGGTTTATCAGTTTCTATTATATTTCCTTCATCCATAAAAACAACCATATCGGAAACTTCTTTAGCAAAGTCCATCTCATGAGTAACAACAACCATAGTCATTCCCAACTTTGCAAGATCACGCATAACATTCAGTACATCACCCACCATCTCAGGGTCCAAAGCTGAAGTAGGCTCATCAAATAACATAATTTCTGGGTTCATCGATAGAGCTCGTGATATCGCAACCCTTTGTTTTTGGCCTCCGGATAAACTAAACACATTAGTTTGAGCAAAGGCACTCATTCCGACTTTTTCTAGTAATGATAAAGCAGTTTTTTGGGCTTGGTCCTTACTTTTTTTTAAGACTTCAGTTTGTCCTAAAGTGCAGTTTTCTAAAACAGTTTTATTGTTAAATAAATTAAAGTTTTGAAACACCATACCCATTTTGGTTCTTAATTTATTTAAATCCGTATTAGGTGAAGTTAAATCATTTCCAGCAAATATTATTTTACCTTCATTTGGCTCTTCTAACAAATTAAGACATCTAAGTAAAGTGGACTTTCCACTTCCAGAAGGTCCGATAATACAAACTACTTGCCCTTTATTAATATTTAAATTAATGCCCTTTAGTACTTCATTATTTCCAAATTTTTTTCGCAAATTGGTAATTTCAATAATTCTTTTCATGTGACCACCTTCTAATTACTTTGACTTGTAGGGAACGATTTAATATCTTCTTTTGAAGAACCAAATCGATAACTTATATAATATAAAATTCTTGTTGTTGTAAATGTCATAATCAAATATAAAATTGCTGTTATTACATAGCCTTCAATTTGACGATAATATATGGCATTTACTTTTCTAGTTGCAAAAAATAACTCTGACACAGCAATTACACTTAAAACAGCAGTGTCCTTAATGTTAATTACGAATTCATTTCCAATTGAGGGTATACTGTTTTTAAATGCCTGGGGAATAATGACATGACGCATTGCTTGAGCCCGTGTCATTCCTATACTTCTTGCAGCCTCCATTTGCCCTTTATCAATGGCGTTAATACTCCCTCGTAAAACTTCTATAATATAAGCTGAAGTATTAATGGAAACGATTATTATCCCATAAACAATAATACCAGGAACAATTATGTATCCACCAAATTTTATTGTTAAATCTAAACCGATGCCCATTAAACCATAATAAATTATCACTGCCTGGACCATCATTGGTGTTCCTCGTAATACTTCAACATAAAATGTTGTAATTAAAATTCCTGCTTTTTTCCAAAATTTTATTAGTTTGGAATCTCTTTTGGTTATATTTTGGATTTTAATAGGGGTAATTATAAACGCAAGAATAAGTCCTAACAAAGTTCCAATTAGGGCTATAATGATAGTATATTTCATTCCATTAAAAAACATCGGCCAATATTCTAAAAATAAAAACCAAACCCAGCCAAAAAAACTTTCTGGGTAGATTTCTGTTGTTAAAAATCTCATTTTTTATGCTCCTTCTAAAAAACTTAAGTAAGGAATTTACCCTTACTTAATAAATATTATTCGCTAGTTTCACTTATAAATTCATTCATCCAAGTTGTACGATGCTCAGTGGTTATAGTAGCTAAAATTTCATTGATTTCATTTTTAAGCTCAACATCCGCTTTTCTTAATCCAATTGCAGTTGTTGTAAATGCTTCAGATAATTCAAATCCTTCTCCATCTTGGAATTTAATGATTTTTAAATTCGAGTTATTGTTTGTGATGTGTGTAGCTACAGGTGACTCAGCAATAAATCCATCAATTGTACCTTTAACTAATGCAGTTACCAAACTAGGATAGTCAGACAATGGCGTTGCATGGTTGGCACCAGTTAATTGGGGAATTAATCCTTCTTCATCTTGTAAAGTTCCTAGTTGGGCAGCGATATTAGCTCCATTAAAGTCATTTTTTGTTTGAGCATCTTTGTATTTTCCATTTTCTAGTACAACAACTACTTGCTCAGTAGCATCAACCATATGATAATAGGCATCTGTAAAATCAATAGTTAACTTTCTTTTTTCAGATGGGCTCATGCCTGCAATTATAACGTCGATTTGATTTGTGTTTAGTGCAGGGATTAACCCGTCCCATTCTAAAGATTTAATTACCAATTCATAATCTAATTCATCGGCAATTGTTTGTGCAATTTTAACATCATAGCCATCACAATATTGATTAGTTCCATCTACTTTTACAGAAGTATCGGTCTGATTTGGTGTTATATAGTTATATGGTGCATAGGCACATTCCATGCCTACTACTAAGGTATTGCCAGTAACTTCCTTTGTACACGCTGACAAAATTAAGAGAAAGGTACCTAAGGTAATAACCAAAAAATATTTATGCATAATATTTCCTCCTAAAAATTTTACATAAAAAAAGATGCAATTAGCATCTTAGCCAATTGCATCACAACTTAATAATAAAATAGAAAGGGAGAAGATGCAATTGATAGCGCCAATACTTTTTACAGTAGAGAGTACTACAAGTATTCCTTGTAGTCCCACAAACTTTATATGCCTATAAAACTTGTTCGGCGATGTATACCTTTCAAATGTATCAAAGCATGCCTGCTCCACATTTTACTTATTTGCATCGCAACCTCTATCAATTTTTATGTATGTGAAATATTATAACACATGAAAATATAATATCAAGGCAAAGATTGAGAAAACCTAATGAAAGTGTTTTTATGTAATATATATATTTTCGCAAACCATTATACTTTTATTAACATACACTATTAATAAGTAAATTTCATGAAATTAAGGAGGGAAGATGTAATATGCAAATTCATGTGGTAGAACAAGGACAAACGTTAAATTCAATAGCTAAGGCATACTGCACAACTGCTCAAGAGATTATAGCGGTTAATGAAATTCCTGCTCCATATACACTAGTTGTAGGCCAGGCACTTGTGATACCGATTATAGGACAATTTTATATTGTATCAGCAGGTGATAGTCTTTACTCAATTGCGCAAAAGTATGGTGTAAATGTTGCTGATTTAGCTAGAGTAAACGGAATTTCACAGAATCAAACAATATATGTTGGGACTAAGCTTTATATTCCACCATCTCCAAAAAGGAATGCTGAATTTAATGCTTACGTAGAACCAATTGGTAAAGAAGTTAGTGAAAATTTAATTACATCATCGACAATGGCAGCATGTTATTTAACATATTTAGCTCCATTTAGCTTCCAAATTATGCGAGATGGGTCATTAAAGGAACCTTTATTAAATGATTTTGCCTCAATTGCCGCAAATAACTGTGCTTTACTAATGATGGTTGTAACTAATCTGGAAGGTGGGCAGTTTAGTGGCGATTTAGGTGAGGTTATATTATCAGATGTATCTTTACAAAATAAGCTTTTAGATAATATCATTGAAACAGCAAAACGGTTAAATTTTAAGGATGTCCATTTTGATTTAGAATTTATACCTGTTGATCAGAAAGATAATTACCTTAGCTTTTTACGACTTGCTAAACAACGATTATCTAGAGAAAATATCCTGGTTAGTGTCGCACTCGCTCCAAAAACAAGTGCTGAACAAGTGGGGCAGTGGTATGAAGCACATGATTATAGTGGTATTGGTGAAATCGCCGATTTTGTTGTTTTAATGACATATGAGTGGGGATATAGCGGAGGACCACCTCGAGCAGTGTCACCAATTGATGAAGTTAAGAAAGTAATAGATTATGCTATAACAACAATGCCACCACAAAAAATAATGTTAGGACAAAATTTATATGGCTACGATTGGACAATGCCATATGTCCCGGGTGGAGAATTTGCTAAGGCGATTAGCCCACAAAAGGCAATTGAACTAGCAAGAACGTACCAAGTACCTATTGAATATGATACTACAAGTCAAGCACCATTTTTAAGTTATGTTGATGATGAAAATAAAGAACATATAGTTTGGTTTGAAGATGCAAGAAGCATTCAAGCTAAATTTGATTTAGTCAAAAAATATAACTTAAGAGGTGTTAGCTACTGGAAATTAGGCTTAGCATTTCCACAAAATTGGTTATTAATCGATGATAATTTTATTGTGGTAAAGCGATTGTAATAACTAAAGGCATCCCTATAAAAGGATGTCTTAAATATTTTTAGGTAAAAATTACATGTTAATAAGATAAATAAAATTATAATTTTTAGATATAGTATTAAATAAGACAAAAGAAGGAGGAAAACAATGAAAAAGGAATCATTTATAATAAGTATATTATTATTTATGGTAGTTATGATCTCTGCATGTCGTACAACTATTACAACAACTACAGATATTACAAGCACCGCTTTGCCCACTGTTGTTTATAATGACGGGACATATACAGGTACTGGAGAAAAACGAGATTACGGCTATGAAGATGCGATAGTAGTTATTGAAGGTGGATTAATTAAATCAATAACATTGAGGAGATTAGATTCTGATGGCGCTGAAGTAGATTATGACATGTGGACTGGAGAAGAATATGATGGAAAGACATACCCTAATTTAAGAAAATATCGATATGATTTAGCTGAAGATATGTTAGAAATACAATCTCCAGAGGTTGATGAAATTAGTGGTGCTACTGATAGTTCAATTGGATGGAAAGATGCAGTAAGAGAGGCACTACAAAAAGCAGTTACAGGAACGTAAAATAGATTAGAGCAAATCAAGTCTTATATCTAATTCTAAAAAATACTTGATAGTATTGCAATTATAAATCTATATAGTAATCTATATAGATTTTTTTGATTTATTTAATAATTTTATAATTAACTTTACAAACTAAGGATATATATATTATTATATAATATGTTGATAGATATATAAACTAACAAAGGAGGATTTGAATGGATAGTAAATGGTTTAAAAATGTAAAAGAATATGGAATAATCTCTTTTGGTTTATTTGTAGTGGCACTAGCAATTCACCTTTTTATGGTTCCAAACTTATTTGTAGCTGGTGGTATTAGCGGTTTAGCGATAGTAGTTGAAAGAGCACTAACGGATCTTCCGGAAGAGTTTCAATACATTAAACAATATTTATCTGTTGGAAACATAATGTTATTAATTAATATTATCTTGTTTGTTGTAGGATTTATTTTTATTGGCTCTGATTTTGGAGTAAGAACCATTTTTTCAAGTATTATACTGTCTCTTATGGTTACAGCATTAGAAAAAATATATCCAATTGTTCCTGGTGAACCCTTGATGGATGATGCTTTTATTCAGCTAATTATAGCTTCTATCATGTCAGCGGTTGGATTATCAATAGCGTTTAAATATCGAGCTTCAACTGGTGGTACTGATATTACAGGGAAAATTCTAAATAAGTATTTTCATATTGATTTAGGTAAAGCAGTATTATTTTCTGATCTATTAATTACTTTATCAGCCTTTTCTTTAAGTTTTTCTTCATTTATTTATGGGTTGTTCGGTATTATTTTAAATGGAGTTATGATTGATTATTTTTTAAATAAATTTAATGAAAGAAAAGAAGTTGTAATAATTAGTGAAAAATGCGAGGAAATTAAAGAATATATAATGAATGTCATTGAAAAAGGAGCCACGATTTATATAGCTAAAGGCGCCTACACGAACCAAGAGAAAGAAGTCATTCGTACAGTTGTTAATAATAAAGAACTAATAAATTTAAAATTATATATTAAAACACTTGATCCAAGTGCCTTTATAACTGTTAATGTAATCCATGAAACTTATGGTTTAGGATTTTTGGCAGTTACTGACTAATTAAAAAATTATAAAGAAAAGTGGAAAATACTTTTCTTTCTATTTAAAAAACTTAATTAATTTATTTTTTTATGATAATATAAAAATAAGAAATTTGAAGATATAGGAGTATAAAATGAGTAATTCAGATCGTTTTCTAAATATTTATAATGAATTAGATCAATTTATGAGAGTAAGTTTAGATGAAGATAGTAGAACTAGTCATACCCAATTAATCGAAAAATTAGCCAAAAAAAGTAATTTGTTTAGGTTTTATAAAAATGATTTAAAGGAATTTGCCGAGTTACGTAATGCAATTGTTCATAATACGCATTTTTGTAATAATCGATATGGCGATGTCATTGCAGAACCTCATGATATTGTCGTAGAAATGTATGATGAATTATTAGAAAAAATAAATTCACCAAAGCTAGCAAAAGATATCTATCGCCACTTATCTGATGAAAATGTTCTTATTGCTACTACTAAAACAAAAATTATGAATATTATAAAAGCAATGCACGATAAAGATTTCACATGTGTTCCGATAATTATGAACAATAAATTAATTGGTGTTTTTAGTGAGAATGTTTTACTTAGCTTGATTGCCAAAAAAGGAATATGTGATTTCAGAAAGCTCATTATAAATGATATTTTGGAATATATTCAAATTGAAAATCATCAAGGAGAATATTTTGAGTTTTGTAAAGTAAAGGATAATATATTCGATTTGAAGGAATTATTTCAAAAACAAATGTTAAATAAAAAAAGACTAGAACTTATTTTCGTTACTGGAAATGGCCAAAGAAATGAGGAAATCTTAGGAGTTATTTCTGCATGGGATTTAGTAAACTAATAGTAAAAGGAACTGTATCATATCATTGTACATTCCTTTTTTTTATAGTTTAATCATCTTCATGATTATTCTTTTTATATTGGTCAGGTTTGGTAGTGGTTAATCCTCTTTTAATTTTTAGTTCTTTTATTAATTAATGAATTTAAAAAAATAAAAAAATATTTCTGTTTTTTAGTTGAATAATGATTTGACAAATAATTAATAGTAAATTATACTATAAATGTAAATGCTTACATACTATATTTGTTAGATAATTCAATAAGAATTATTTTTTTTAGATTAGTTTTGTAAGCGCTTTTTCAATAAGGAGGAAAATATGAGTAAAGTATTTATTGTATCTGCAAAAAGGACAGCTATTGGGAGCTTTCTAGGATCGTTAAAAGATGTTCATCCTGCAAATTTAGGTGCAGAATTAATAAGAAATATGCTAGAAGAAACAAAAGTAAATCCTGAGGTAATTGATGAAGTTATTGTAGGAAATGTTTTATCAGCTGGCCTTGGACAAGGAGTAGGAAGACAAGTTTCAATTTTAGGTGGTATTCCTGATAGTGTTCCTGGGTATTCATTAAATATGGTTTGTGGTAGTGGAATGAAAGCAGTTATGAACGCCTATGTAAATATAAAGGCTGGGGTAAGTCATTTAATATTTGCTGGTGGAGTTGAATCAATGAGCAGGGCTCCATACTTAATACCAGGAGCTACAAGAAAAGGGTATAAAATGGGTGAGATGACTGTTAAAGATCACATGATATATGACTCTTTAACTGATGTGTATAATCAATATCATATGGGAATCACTGCTGAAAATATTGCTGAAAAGTATGGAATTACTCGTAATGAACAAGACAAATTTGCGATTAATTCCCAAATGAAAGCAATTAAAGCGGTAGATTCTGGTCGTTTTGATGATGAAATTGTTCCAATTGAAGTAAAAATGCGTAAAGAGACTATTATGTTCAATAAAGATGAATATCCAAATCGTACTACAAGTCTTGAAAAGTTAGCTAAACTACGTCCAGCTTTTAAGAAAGATGGTACTGTAACAGCAGGGAATTCTTCAGGAATAAACGATAGTGCTAGTATGGTTTTATTAGCAAGTGAAGATGCGATTGAAAAATATCATCTAACACCTCTCGCTGAAGTTGTCGGAATTGGTCAAGGCGGAGTGGATCCAAAGGTTATGGGATTAGGTCCAGTACCTGCTATTGCAGAAGCTTTAAAAAATGTTAGCATGACATTAAATGAGATTGATTTACTTGAACTAAATGAAGCATTCGCTGTTCAAAGTTTAGGTGTGATGCATGAATTAACTGAGCAATATAATATAAGTAAGGATTGGTTACTTCAAAGAACTAATGTAAATGGTGGTGCAATAGCTTTAGGGCACCCAGTTGGCGCAAGCGGGAATAGAATTATTGTAACTTTATTACATGAAATGAAAAAACAAGGTTGTAAGTATGGCTTAGCATCATTATGTATTGGTGGAGGCATGGGAACAGCTGTAATTTTAAAAGGGGAGTAAAAAATATAAATGAACAAGGTACTATCAGTAAACGCAGGTAGCTCATCATTAAAATTTAAATTAATTAACATGCCAAAAGAAATTATCCTTTCTGAAGGAAACATTGAAAGGATTGGTAAGAAAGATGCAATTTTTAATTTTAACTCGATAAACAGAAAAGAGAAGAAAATATTAGAAATTGAAAATCATCAAATAGCTATAAATTTAGTTATTAAAGGTCTAACTGAATTCGGAATAATTAAAAACTTATCTGAAATAAAAGGTATTGGTCATCGTGTTGTTCATGGTGGAGAAATGTTTAATGATTCTGTATTAATTAATGAAGATGTTATAAAAAAAATCGAAAAAATATCAGATTTAGCTCCACTTCATAATCCTGCTAATTTGATGGGAATCAAAATATTTAAAGAAATGCTACCTGATGTTGATGCTGTTGCTGTATTTGATACTTCATTTCATCAATCAATGAGTCAAGAAGCTTATATTTATGGGGTGCCTTATGAATGGTATGAGAAATATGGTGTAAGAAAATATGGATTTCACGGTACAAGTCATAAGTATGTGTCTAGACGAGTAGAAGAATTTTTAGATAAAAAAGATGCAAAAATAATTGTTTGCCATTTAGGTAATGGCGGTAGTATATGTGCTGTGAGAAATGGAAAATCTATTGATACAACAATGGGATTCACCCCTTTAACGGGCCTAATTATGGGTACTCGTTGTGGTGATATAGACCCAGCTATAATCCCTTTCATCAGTACTAAAATGGAGCGTTCAATTAATGAAATAGAAAATGATTTAAATAAAAAATCGGGGTTACTCGGAATAAGTGGTGTGAGCAATGATTCACGTGATATTGAAGAGGGTATTAAAAATGGCAATAAAAGATGCATACTTGCCCAAAAGATGTTTACTAGAAAAATTGCATCTTATATAGCGAGTTATCATGTTTTATTAGGTGGAGCTGATGCAATCGCCTTTACAGGTGGCATTGGAGAAAAATCTGCTTTAACAAGAGCTCAGATTGTTGAAAGATTAGCTGTATTAGATGTGAAATTAGATATGAAATTAAATGATGTTCGTGGTGATGAAAGATTAATATCAGCAAATGAATCAAAAATTAAATGTTTTATTATACCAACTAACGAGGAAGTAATGATTGCTCGAGATGTTGTTAGATTGTTAAATTGTTAATATAAATTGTATTAAAATTGGTAATTATAAAATAATTATGGTATTATATAGTGTTAATAAGATGAAACTAACTTATTAGCACTATTTTTATGGAGGGAAATCATGATAACTAATCAAATTTTAAATATGATAGAAAAATATAAAACTATAATAATTCATCATCATGTAAATCCTGATCCTGATTGTATTGGCTCACAATTAGGATTAAAATATATCATTAAGGAATCATATCCTGAAAAATTAGTTTATGCAGTTGGGGAACATGTTGATAGAACTGAATTTATGGGAAAGTTGGATAAAATAGAAGATAGTATATACAGCGATGCACTTGTCATAATTGTTGATGTTGGTGATAAATTACGAGTTTTTGATAAACGGTTCTTAAAAGGTAAAGAAATAATAAAAATTGATCATCATCCTCTTACAGAGGAATTTTGCACACTTGAATGGGTTGATACTAATTTTGCGTCTTGTACAGAAATGGTTATTGATTTTTATCTTCAAAATAAAGATAAACTAAATATGACAGAAGATGCAGCGAAAGTACTATATGCAGGCTTGTTAACAGATACCGGTCGTTTTTATTTTAATAGCGTTACAGAAAGAACATTAAGTCATGGCGCAGAAGTTTATAAGTACGGATTTAATAAGCAAGAATTATATGCAAACCTTTATTATAAATCAATCGCTGAAATGAAGTTTTCAGGATTTTTGATGAATAATTTCAGTTATACTAAAAATGGTTTGGGGTATATGAAAATTGACCAAAAGATTCTCGATGAATTTAATATAAAACCCGAGTTCGCGTCAAGTATGGTTAATATATTAGCTAATATTACGGAAATAATTATGTGGATTTTTTTTACGGAAGATAAAAAATTAGGTAAGATTCGGGTAAATTTTAGATCACGAGGTCCAATTATTAATAAACTAGCAGCTAAATATGGTGGGGGCGGTCATATCTTTGCAAGTGGAGCACATGTAGAAAATTGGGGAATTGTAGATAAAATAATTGCAGATGCTGATATATTATGTCAAGAATTTAATAAATAATAAAAATGCATACTTATATGCATTTTTTAATATCTCCTTTACTTGTTTTTATAGATATAAGGTGATAAAATAGATTTTACAAGGATGGTGGGATATCTTATGAAATTAGAAAAAATAACCCATATTGGTTCTAGAGGGATAATGTTCACATATGAATATGGAGACTCAGTTTATTTAATAAACTGTTTCAATAAACTAGTACTCTGTGATACTAGTGAAGGAATTGAAGAAATGGAATATGTTAAAACTTATTTGAAAGAGAATAATCTAGAGAAAAAAGCATTGTTTATTTTTAATTCTCATTCAGATTATGATCATGTATGGGGAAATGAATTCTTTGAAAATGAAAATATTATTGCAAGTGATGAATGTTTATATAGGATGAAAGAAAGAGGAGAATTAGATTTAGAGATTTTTTCTAATCAAAATACTAAGTTAAAATATCCAAACATTACTTTTTCAAATAAATTAAAATTTATTGACGAAGAAATTGAATTTATATACGCACCAGGACACACCATCTGCTCAGCAATTTGTTTTGATAAATTAGATAATGTCCTTTATGTGGGAGACCTACTAGAAAAGCCAATTCCTGTTTTAAGTTATATAGACCTTAGCTGTTATATCAAGACATTAGAGTTAATTAAAAATCTTAATGTTAAATATTTAATAACCACACATTCTGAGATAGTGGATAATGATTTGATTAATCAACATATTCAATATCTCAATGATGTAATTATGGGTAAGTATCTAACATTCACAAATGAATTTATGCCAATAAGACACGCCTACAATCTGAAAAATCTACTTCTCCTTGAATATGATGAGCTATTTAAAGCTAAACTTAAAGCTAATTTTAACTACAAAACTTATAAAGAAGATCTATGGGAATTCATATGTTGCAAACAGAATTTATATAATAAGCAAGTATGGGATATTCGTGAGTTAAGTTATGAAGATTTACAATATCTTTTAAAGGAATATTATGGTAGAAAATTTAATTGTTGAAAAAACACAAGAATTGATAATTAAAATACTTTTGTGAGGAATGGGATAGTCATGATATTTTTTAATATTACTTTAGCTTTATTATTGTTATTTATTTTAGCTTTCATATATTCATTATTTGAACGATACTGGATTCAATTGAAAAAATATGATATCAAAATCGATAAGAAGTCATTTAAAGATAAAAAAATTATTTTTTTAACAGATTTACATCACTCAGCAATAGTATCTAAAAAATTTATAAGAAATATTGTAAAAAAAGCAAATGAGTTACACCCTGATATAATTATAATTGGCGGAGATTATATTACTAATCATAAAAAATATATCAAGCCTTTGTTTAATGAATTATGTAAGTTACAAGCTAGTTTGGGAATATTTGGAGTTTTAGGCAATCATGATGTTAATGTGGGCAAACAGTTGGTGTTAGATGAAATGGAGAAAGCTAATATAGCTTCATTAGATAACAAATCATACTGGATTAACTTAGGTAACGATAGAATAAAGATTGGTGGTGTGGGTGATTATCTATATGATAAGCAGCTGATTTATAAAACTACAGGTGATGTGCTAGAAACTGATTATGTTATTTTAGTATCACATAATTCAGATTATATCCAAGATATCAAAGAAGAGAAAGTAGATTTAGTACTTAGTGGTCATACTCATGGTGGACAAGTGACTATTTTTGGTATATATGCCCCTTCTGTTCCTTCAAAATATAAACAGAAATACCTTACTGGCTTAAAAACACTAAATAATATAAAGATAATAATTTCAAATGGAGTTGGGGTAGTAGGGTTACCAATTAGGTTCTTTGCTCGTCCTCAAATAGTTTTAATTAATTTTATAAATTAAACATAATAATGTTGATTTTTATACAATGTGAAAAAAAAGAACTATATATTCCATATAAAAAATAAAAATATTATCACCATAATATAAACATTCATAATATAATACATTATGAATGTTTTGAGGTGATTTTTTGGATTATTTTAAAAAAGGAAGTAAAGGAGTTTTAGTTAAGAAAATTCAGGATATTTTAATTATATTGGATTATAAGATAAAATCTGATGCCATTTTTGGAAGTGAAACAGAAACTATGATAATTAAATACCAACAAAAATCTAATTTAAAAGTTGATGGAATAGTCGGACCTAATACTTTTGAAAGGTTATTATTAGATAGTGGTGTCGGCAAAGAAGAGGCATATGTTAATAGTCGGGATTTTTATAGTGAAACAGATTATTTTATCTGGGCAGATAGTAATTTTCATTATGTATATATATTTAAAGGAAAGAATCGCGAATGGAATATTATTAAAAAATATTTAGCAACATTTGGTAAACCATCAACGCCTACACTTTTAGGAATATTTACAGTCGGAGCTAAAGGTTTAGGTTATGGGGGACCTATTTATGGATTTAAAGTAAAGTGGTATACACAATATTATAAAAATTATTTTTTTCACTCCATTCTATTCAATCTAGATGAGAAAACTGTTTTTGATGGGAGATTAGGGATGGATTTATCTGATGGCTGTATTAGACTAGCTGAAGAAAACGCTAAATATATTTATGATTACATTCCATATAAGTCTTTAGTTTTAGTATCATAAAAAGGCAACAAGTTATTTTTGGATAAGATTAACTTATTTTAATGGAATTAAAAAATAAATTCGTGCTTTTCACCTAAAAAAGTGATAGAATCTATTGTGGAATATTAATAGATTCATAAATACAGATGAGGAGCAGTTATAAGAAGTATGTCAAAATTACAACCAATGTTATTTACAACAGTGAAAAATTATTCAAAGAAACTATTTTTTAGTGATCTTATTGCGGGGATAATAGTTAGTATCATTGCATTACCTTTATCTATCGCACTTGCTATATCATCAGGTGTATCTCCTGAACAAGGCCTTTATACAGCAATAATAGCTGGATTTGTTATTTCCTTTTTAGGAGGGAGTAGAGTACAAATAGGTGGACCTACAGGCGCGTTTATGTTGATAGTCTTTGGTATTGTTGCTGAGTTTGGAATTAATGGTTTAATTACAGCAACTATTATGGGAGGGATTATTTTAATGCTTTTTGGTTTATGTAAACTAGGGAGCATTATTAAGTTTATCCCATATCCGATAACAACTGGTTTTACAAGTGGAATAGCCATTACGATTTTTTCTTCTCAAATTAAAGATCTTTTTGGATTAAATATTAGTGAAGTACCGGTAGAATTTATAGGAAAATGGAAAACTTACTTTTTAGCATTTAATACAATTAATTATGAGGCAGTTCTAATTGGGGTTGTCGCTTTAATTATTATTATTATTTGGCCAAAAGTGAATCGAAAAATCCCTGGAACATTAATTGCGATAATAATTACAACTTTAATTGTAAGTATCTTTAGCTTGGATGTAGATACCATAGGATCAAAGTTTGGTAATTTATCATCATCATTACCGAAGCCAAAACTTCCATCATTTTCATTTGCGACAATTAGAATGCTAATTGGACCAGCTTTTACAATTGCGATTTTAGGTGGAGTTGAATCATTATTGTCAGCTGTTGTATCAGATGGAATGATTGGATCAAAACATCGTTCAAATATGGAACTAGTTGCGCAAGGTGCTGCGAATGTAGCATCTGGGGTCTTTGGTGGAATACCTGCAACAGGTGCAATTGCGCGAACTGTCTCTAATATTAACAGTGGTGGCAGAACTCCAGTTAGTGGAATAGTACATGCATTATCTTTATTAGTAATTTTAGTAACACTTATGCCTTTAGCCAAATTAATTCCTCTAGCAACATTAGCAAGCGTACTAGTTGTTGTAGCTTATAATATGAGTTCTTGGCGAGAATTTAAGGAATTGTTTAAAGCACCTAAAAGTGATGTGTTTGTATTATTAATAACTTTTACAATCACAGTTTTAATTGATTTAGTTGTAGCTATTGAGTTGGGAATGGTACTTGCAGCGATTCTATTTATGAAGCGGATGTCTGATGTATCATATATTAAAGAAAAATCATTAGATGCAACTGAAGATGATCAAAAAGATGTAGAAACCCATATTAATGCACCAAAAGGTGTGCAAATTTATGAGATTAATGGTCCTTTTTTCTTTGGAGCTGCAGATAAGTTTATGGAAACTATCTATAATGTAAGTAAACCGACGAAAATTATTATCATTCGAATGAGATATGTACCAGCAATGGACGCCACAGCTCTTATTGCTTTTAAAAGGTTTATAAAGATGTGTAGAGGAAGAAATTTGACCATTTTAATTTCTGGAATTAATGAGCAACCACTTACTGTTTTGCGTAAAGCTAATCTTTATGAAGAAATTGGTTGTGAGCATTTCTTTATATCGATAGGCGAAGCAATTTGTGAAGCTTGTCAATTACTAGAAGATAAATAAATTAAAAATTGAAATAAATGATTTTATTGTAAATACCAATATGCTGGTTTATAATTAGTGTATAGACTTTTGTTATATAGAAGCAATAAAGGTATGTAATAAAAAATCTATGAAAAGTCAAAGTGAGGTAAATACAATGAAAATAATTGATTTAAGAAGTGATACTGTAACAAAACCAACACAAATCATGCGTGAAGCTATGTTAAACGCAATTGTGGGAGATGATGTTTACCAAGATGATCCTACTGTAATTAGATTAGAAAAGATGGCTGCAGAAATGGTTGGGAAAGAATCAGCATTATTTGTTCCGTCTGGAACATTTGGTAATCAATTGGCTTTGCTTACCCATACAAATCGCGGAGATGAAGTTATACTAGAGGCTAATTGTCATATTAAGAAATATGAGGTAGCGGGAGCAGCTGTTATAGCTGGTGTGCAGTTGAATTCTATTGAAGGTGTTAAGGGAGAAATGGATCTATCAAAAATAAAACAAGCAATTAGATCTGAGGATATTCACTTCCCAAAAACATCATTAATTTGCTTAGAAAATGCGACTGGACTTGGAACGCTTTTAAGTTTAGATTATATGGAAAAAGTCGCCAATATTGCTAAAGAAGCAGACATCCATATTCATTTAGATGGGGCAAGGGTTTTTAATGCTGCTACAGCTTTAAATGTAGATGCATTAGAAATTTGTAAACATGTTGATTCAGTAATGTTTTGTTTATCAAAGGGATTATGCGCTCCAATTGGTTCGATGCTTGCAGGGTCAAAAAAATTTATTAATAAAGCAAGAAAAAACCGTAAACTAATGGGTGGTGGAATGCGACAAGTTGGAATCGTTGCCGCATGTGGAATTATATCACTTGAAAAAATGAGCAAAAGGTTGACTATTGATCATGAAAATGCGTTTTATCTTGCCGACAAACTTGAACAAATTCCTGGATTCCATGTCGATAGAGAACGTCTTAATATCAATATGGTATTTGTGACAGTAGATGATAATATAAATTTCCCAGAAAATTATTCTGAATTATTGTTTGAAAAAGGCATTAAAGTAAATGGATATCGTGGAGAGGAAATGCGTTTTGTCACCCACAACGATATAGAAAGAAGCGATATTGATTACTTTGTTAATATATTAAAAACAATTATTTGAGTGTTTAAAAAAGGTAGTGATGTTAATTACTTACCTTTTTTAAATTATATCTTAAATAAACTGGGAAATTGTGGTAAAATGTAGAAGAAATCTATATGTAAGGAGGATTATTATGAGTGATGTAAAGGGTATACTGAACATTAAAGGCGTTAATAAGTTTTATGGGAAATTTCAAGCCTTAAAAGATGTCCATTTGTCAGTAGAAGAAGGGGAATTTGTTGCTATATTGGGAGAGTCAGGCAGTGGAAAGTCTACATTATTAAATGTAATTAGTGGACTGGATAGGTATGATTCTGGTGAAATAACTATTAATGGTATGACTACTAAAGATTTTAGTCAAAAAGAATGGGCCGTTTATCGTAATAACTATGTTGGATTTGTATTTCAAGAATACAACTTAGTTGATCATTTAACTGTTGTTGAAAATGTCGAATTACCATTATTACTACAAGGTATAGTGCCAAAGGTAGCTAGAGAAAGAGCTATAGAGAAGTGTAAATTACTAGGTCTTAAAAATCACACCCATAAATTACCAAGTAAAATATCAGGAGGTCAACAACAAAGAACAGCAATAGCTCGGGCACTTGTCACGAATCCAAAAGTTATATTGGCTGATGAGCCAACCGGAGCATTAGATAGTGAAAACGCAGTAGTTATTCTTGATATACTCAAAGTCTTATCAAAGGATCATATCGTTATTTTAGTTACACATGATGAAGATTTCGCTAATCAATATGCAACAAGAATTGTTACACTAGAAGATGGAATGATTATCTCTGATACAGATAAAAGAGATTATGGGTTTGAAAATACTACATCTTTAAATTTAAAATATCCAAATATGAAACTAAAAGTCTTATGGAAATTCGCTAAAAATAATTTAAAAAAAAGGATGATAAGAACCTTTTTTACTGCACTTACGATGTCGATAGGTTTAATTTCTATTTTCTTAATTGTTTTTTTAGTTAATGGAATAAGAAACGAAGTAACAGATTTTGTAGAAGATATTATACCTGAGGATCAATATTATGTTAAATCTGAAATAAACCATACGTTATTAAATGAAGAAGATTATGCTTTTATTAATCAACAAAATGAAGTTACAGAGGCATATTTTCAATACACGATCCGTCCACTAACTAATAATTTATATGGAAATAAAGAAAATTATGATTTTTATGATTCTGAAAATTATCGAATTATAGGAATTCCCAATTTAGAAAAACATTACGCTAATCGAAATAACTTAATTGGTGACTATCCCAAAAATGAAAATGAAATTATTATTACTACTAATTATGCTGAAACGTTAATTGAAATGCAAAATTTATCGGAAAAAGATTTTAAAGAAGATGTAATACTTGATTTGATATTATCTAAGACAATTACTGTTGAAAGAGTCTCTAGCCGTATACTTTTAAGTGAGAAATTTAAAATTGTTGGTATCATTTATGATCAAAATCAGAATGAAGTTTATTTGAAAAATAGTAAAGTAGAGAAAATGGCACAAGCGATTGAAGAAGATGATATAGATTATATTTATTATGGAGATAGTGGTAATTTGGTTGATAAAAGACAGTTGACTATTTTTTTAAACACAAATGATAATAAAAAAATAGATGACTTAGAAGAAAACCTAACGAAAGAAGGGCTTGTTTTAAAAAATCCAGTTCAAGAAGTATATGGTTCAATAAATAATTTCTTTGATACAGTATTATATATCTTATTAGGAACCGCTGCTGTTTCGCTACTAGTAGCTGGTATATTAGTTGGGTTAATGATTTATGTCTCAGTCATTGAACGTATAAAAGAAATAGGAATTTTAAAGTCAATTGGTGCTAAAGCAAGAAATATACGCAGTTTGTTTATATTTGAATCTGGGTTTATTGGTTTACTTAGTTCATTTATCGCATTAGTAATTTCTTTATTAATAACTTTATTAATAAATATGATTTTCAATAGTACAATAGGGGCATTATTTAGAACATTCGAGGTAACACAATTTGAAGAATTTAAATTACTACATATAGATGTTTTGGCAATTATCATTGTCTTTGGGGTAAGTATTATATATTCTGTTATCTGTGGGTTAATTCCAGCTATTATAGCTTCAAGGTTAGACGCTGTTGAGGCTTTAAGAAAGGAATAGGGGTGATTTATTATGATAAAATTAGTTGATATTCATAAAATATATGATGATGGCATTAATGGTTTTTTAGCACTAAAAGATATAAATTTAGATTTTAAAGATGATCGTTTTGTATGCATTTTAGGAAAATCAGGATCAGGTAAGACAACATTACTAAATATAATCGGTGGTTTAGATAGAGCAAGTAGTGGGCACATGGTTATAGATGGTGTTTTGACTACTAAATTTACGGAAACACAATGGGATTATTTTCGAAACTATAAGATTGGTTTTGTTTTTCAAAATTTTAGTCTAATCGAACATTTATCAGTTTTAGATAATGTTTTATTAGCTATTAAATTACAAGGTATTAAAAAAGAAGAAGCCAAAAAACGCTCCCTTGAGATGTTAGAAAGAGTAAATATACTAGATCAGGCTAATAAACTTCCAAAGCAGTTATCTGGAGGACAACGTCAAAGAGTTTCTATAGCAAGAGCACTTGTTAATAACCCTGATATCATTTTAGCGGATGAACCAACAGGAAATTTGGATAAGAAAACGACTAAAGAAGTTTTAAGACTTTTAAAAGAAATCAGTAATGATAAATTGATCTTAATGGTTACTCACAGCAAAAAGATTGCACATGAATATGCCGACCGAATTATTGAATTAAAAGATGGCGTTGTTAAAAGCGATACAAAAACTCATTCATTTGAAAGAGTTAAAATTATAAAACCAAAGAAAAAGACTACAAAGTTTAGGCTTTTTGATAAAGTAAAACATGCTTTTAAAAATGTAAGAATGAAGAAGTGGCGAACCTTTTTAACAGCATTGGGTTTAGCAATTGGAGTTACAGGTTTTATTTTGATTGATGGAATTTCTAATGGAATTAGAATTAATATTAATAAACAATTAAAAGCCTATGACAATTCTCCTGATTTAAATTTTAGGATACCTAATTTAAATGGGAAGAGTGAATTAGAGTTTCGAGATTACTTACTTGAAGATGAATATTTTGATTCAGTTAGATTTGACAAAAGATTAACTTTAGATGTTAGAAAAATAATTGATGGAGAAAATGTCCATGAAATAGATAATAATTATATGCATGAAAGAATAAGTTACCGATTTACTGATAAAAATGAAACAAAATATTTTGGTAGATTATACGATAATGGAAGTTGGCCGAAAAAAGACGATGAAATTATTCTGTCATCATCTTATGCTTCAAGATTATATGATATTGATAATTTGGAAACAGTGTGGAGCAAGTTACAGGATGTAAAACTGGAAGTCGCTACAGAGCATTACTATGAAATTCCTTATCAAATTTTTTTTGAAGATGTTTATTATAGTGATTGTGAGAGTTATGATTTTATCGATGAAAATACAGAACCAGTAGGCTATGATAAAAGCCTGTTTGGTGATTTTAAGGAACAAATAAATACCCAAAAGAATCTTTATAATAAAATTCTAAAGGATGAAAATGAAAAAATCTACTTTTGTACTGATTATTTAAAATTTGATACCCATTATTCTAATGAAGTTAAATCAACAAAAGAATATAAAGTTGTTGGAATTATTGAATCTAATTATATTGATTTTTCATTTGTTACTGAAGCAGAATATGTTCGTTTAAGTAGTTTTGAAAAACAATATGATATTTCTTATGATATCTTTTTAACTGAAGCAGGAAAAGAACATATCATTGACATAAAGGTAAAGTACAAAGGTGAAGCCGATATTTATGAACATGATAATATGCATGATATTCAAACACCTATATTTAATGTATTTCTCGGGATTGTTCAATTTATTATAAGTTTAATTTTAGTAGTTTCAGTAGTTACCGCTGGGATTATGTTATTAATGGTGTTACTAATCTCAGTGATTGAAAGAAGTCGAGAGATTGGAATATTAAGGTCTCTTGGTGCCACAAAAGGTGATATATTATCTGTATTTATTGTGGAAAGTGGAGTAATTGGATTTATAGCTGGTATTATAGGTGTTATATTAGCAGTGGTCCTAACTTTAGGAGCAAATAGGTACATTAATTATCGTTATCATGATGAAATATTTGAAATGTTTAATGATGATCATGTAAAAATTATTATCTTAAGACCTTCATCACATATAATAGCTGTAATTACTTGTATAATCCTAGCGATGTTGTTTGGTTTATTACCTGCAATTAAAGCTAGTAAAAAAACACCAATTAATGCTTTAAAAAGAATATAAAAAAAAGGATGTATGTAATTAAAAATTTATTTAATTACTGCATCCTTCTTTATTAATTTATTTTAATAATTCAATTTCATCATCATTATCATTGCTATTTTTATTTGTTTCAGTCTCATCTTTAGAAGCAGGATCAAATTCACCAAAATCTGCCCAATCCATATTTCTTCTCTCTAAGGCATTTACATCATTATATTGGTCAATACTAAAGTTTTTATGAACAACATAGGTTTTTGCGGTCATATCATGTAATCCTTGTTCATCGTCAGTAGCCATAATCATAATTAATATAAGTAAGCAAATAAAAAAATTAAGGCCTCCTGCTAGTATATTAGAAGTAAATGAAATAGAGCTAATCATATTTAAGGAAAAACCAATCTTAGGCATTATTAGTAATAAAATAGTAACCGAAAGAATTTGTATTAGTAGGAAGAAATTTCGAAATAATAATTGAAAAAATGAAGGGCTTCCATATTCATAATTTACTACCTTTATTCCCAGTAATAGTTTTGCGATTGTCCTACCTTTTGTAAAATATGGAAAAATTGTGTAATAGACTAAGTACAAAGATAATGGATAGAGAATAGTTACCAAGACTAGCGAAGTACTTAAATGATAAGAATTTATAATAGAAATCATAAAAAATGCAAGTATTGTTGTAGAAAATAAATTAATGATGTTTATAATAATTACATCAATTATTGCAGCTGCTACTCTTGATCCCTTAACTGATATTTTTTGTGTATACATAATATCATACCCCTTTCTAAGATAATGCCCATCTGATATTATTATACTAATATTTAACATATTTTAAAAGTCAAAATTTAAATTTGTAGTATTTTACAGCTATTTTTTTGTAATAGTGCAGTAAATGAAAAAATCACAAGTAAAAATCATTTTTATGATCTTATTAAAAAAAAGAATTACAGGACTATATTTTGTGAATTAGGAGATTAAAGAATTGATCAACTAATTTATGATTTGTTAGTAACATAACTTTGTTTATAAAACATTTAGTCATGAATTGGATAATAAAAATAATAGAAGACTTAAAAATCAAGTCTTCTATTTAGTAACATATAAAATACCGATTGTACCTTTTCCGCAATGACTAGAAATAACACATCCAGCGGTTGTTTCGTATACACTTTCGATATTTAGATTATTATTTATTTCATTTGTTAGATATTTAGCAGCTTCATAATTGAGAGAATGAGTTACCATTACAAAATCATTATCTAATTTATCTTTATCGGCATAGATTTTGTCCAACAATAGTTTATAAGCTTTTTTTCTTCCTCGAGGTTTAGCACCAACAATCATTCCACCATCAACTACGTGAATAATAGGTTTAATTTTAAGAATAGTGCCAACAAAATTTGCTATTCCTGAACATCTACCACCTTTATATAAATAATCCATTGTATCAATAACAAAAGCGGTCTCTATTTTTGGAACAATATTTTTTACTTTTTCAGCTATCGTTGCTGAATTGTCTCCAAGTGAAGCAAATTTAGCAGCTTTTAAAACTAAAAGCCCTACTCCAGTCGATAAATTCAGTGAATCAACTATTTGAATTCGTCCTTCTTCAAATTCACTTGCAGCAATATATGCACTTTGTAATGTTGAAGATAATTTAGATGATATACCAATATAAACAATATCATAACCTTCATCAATGTATGGTTTAAAAAACTCATGAAATACCCCTGCAGAAGGTGCTGATGTTTTAGGTAAAATACCTTTTTTATCCACTAGATCATATAACTTCTCAGTTGTAATATTAACTCTGTCTTTATAAGTTTCATCATTAAAACTAACATATAGAGGAACTATTTTTATATTATATTCATCTATTATGCTTTGAGACAGATCGCATGTGCTATCTGACATGATTATTACTTTATTCATAATTCAACCCTCCATCATTAATATATCTTATAAATATATTTTACTCAAATTATTATAAGGTGTAAACAAAATAAGCTAAAAATTACTAAAATCATACCTAATATTGACAAAATAATAAAATTTATTCTACATTTCTAGATAATTATTTTAATTAAATGTATAATTAATATTAATTTAAATATTAAGAAAGGAAATGTGGAATGTTATGGGAAAATATATTTTAGCAATAGATCAAGGTACAACAAGTACACGGGCAATTATATTTAATAAAGATGGAGAAATAATTTCCGTTGCTCAAAAAGAATTTCAACAAATTTTTCCTAAATCTGGTTGGGTTGAACATAACGCAAATGAAATATGGTTAACTGTATTAGCTGTAATAGCTGAGAGTTTACTTCAAAAAGAAATAGAACCTAATCAAATTGAAGCGATTGGTATTACTAACCAAAGAGAAACTACTGTAGTATGGGATAAGTATACTGGGTTACCTGTTTACAATGCGATAGTTTGGCAATCTAGACAAACAGTATCAATTTGCGATGAGTTAAGCAATCATGGTTATAAAGATTTATTTAGAGACAAAACAGGACTTTTAATTGATGCGTATTTTTCTGGTACGAAAATAAAATGGATATTAGATGAAGTTGATGGAGCAAGGAAAAGAGCTGAAATTGGAGAGTTACTATTTGGAACTATTGACACTTGGTTAATTTGGAAATTAACTGGTGGAAAGGTTCATGTAACTGATTATACAAATGCCTCAAGAACTTTATTATATAATATATATGATTTATGTTGGGATGATGAACTGTTAAAAATATTAAATATTCCAAGAAGGATGTTACCTAGTGTTAAAAGTTCATCTGAAATTTATGGTTATACAACCAAGCAACATTTTTTTGGTAGTAGTATTCCGATTTCAGGAGTAGCTGGTGATCAACAAGCAGCTTTATTTGGTCAGGCTTGTTTTTTACCGGGAATGGCAAAAAACACGTATGGAACAGGATGCTTTATGCTAATGAATACAGGAGAGAAAGCGATTAAATCAAAAAATGGATTATTAACCACAATCGCCTGGGGGATTAATGGAAAAGTTGAGTATGCTTTAGAGGGAAGCATCTTTGTCGCTGGTAGTAGCGTACAATGGTTAAGAGATGGATTAAGAATGTTTAAAAATGCTTCAGATAGTGAAACTTATGCGATGAGGGTGAAAAATACAGAAGGTGTTTATATAGTACCTGCTTTTGTAGGTCTAGGAACTCCATATTGGGATAGTGAAGCCCGAGGAGCAATGTTTGGACTAACTAGAAGTACAACTAAAGAACACTTAATTAGAGCAACATTAGAATCAATCGCCTATCAAACAAAAGATGTATTAAATGTCATGGAAATGGATTCAAAAATTAGTTTAAAATCCCTTCGTGTTGATGGTGGCGCAAGTAAAAATAACTTTTTAATGCAGTTTCAGGCAGATATATTAGGATGTGAGGTCAATCGACCAATAATTAATGAAACAACAGCTTTAGGAGCTGCTTATTTAGCAGGACTTGCTGTTGGTTTTTGGAAGGGTAAAGAAGAAATTATTAAATCATGGAAGATTGATCATACCTTTAAGCCCACAATTGCAGAAGAAGAGAAAAAATCTTTGTATGCCGGTTGGAAAAATGCAGTTAAGGCAACTATATCATATAAAAGAGATGGAAATCATGCAAACTAGATAACGGAAGGGAATAAACAGAAAAATTAAGGTAATCAAAGAAATATAGTTCACAACAAGTGAATAAAACCAAAAAACCAAAATTTTTACAATATCAGTAAGTAATTCTGGTTTTTTGGTTTTCTAGCTGCAAAACTCGGATTATGAGCTTTTTTCTTTAGATTTTTATTGATAACTACTTCTTATATTTCTGAAGTTATGTACAGATTATATTTTTTCAATACTTAAACAATAAAACCTATTATAGTAATAATAAACGGAATAACGCAGATAAATAACATTAATTTGGTAATAAATTTAGCAATTCGATTATTTTCTTTAGAAACAATATACTTAATGTTATAATAAATAGTTGCACACGATAATAGAGAAAGTGTTATAAGAAAAATTAAGTTTATTTCAGAAAAACTGTTAATTATTTTAAAAGAAAATCCTTTTGGGTTAAAATTTAAACTGTCAACATCACCGAAATAAATAGTGATATTTAATAAACAAATTAATAATACTATGAATCCTAATACTACACTAATATAAGACCAAGTGTTCTTCAATTAAGTGATCTCCAAAAGCATAGATTTATCTAACTAAATATAGAATATTATAAATGAAAAAATATGTTAAGTTCAAAGTATTAAATAACCTATTTTAACACCTTCCAATTGTTTTTAATAATTTAATTATATGATGTTTATATAAGAAAAAATTAATATTAAGTATATTTGGTTGACTTGTAAGTGAAATTAATTTATTTTTATAATTTATTTGATTAATTAATTTCAAAAAAAACATACTAAATATGAGGAAAGGTAGATGCTTATGCTTAACTTGAATGGGTATCTTGGAACTGAAATTATTGCAACTAAAAAAGAGATATATGAAAATCACAAAGAATTATTTGATTTATGTATAGAGATAAATCAATTTTGTCAAATCTTTAAATATGAGTTAAAAATAGATGATACAGATAACATTGGAATAGTGTCAACACTTTTATTTTTTAAGTTACTTGACACTTATCAAACTGTCGTTTTATTATATAATTATGGGTTAGATACACAAGCTAGAATTGTAAATAGAACCATATTAGAAGGGCTGTGGGTTATAAAAAATTTATACATAAATCCTAAAGAAACATTTCAATTATTAATTGAAGATGAATATTTTAAAAAAATGAATATGTTACATGATATAAAAAATAATAATGATAATTTTTATGAGTATGTCACAAAAAATAATATTATAAATATTGAAGAAGAAATGAAAAAAATATCTGAAAATATGTTAAGATGTGGTGTGAAGAAAATCAGGAAAATTAACGTGAAAGAAATGGCACTAAGTTCAGATTCGGAGTTAGAGTATTATTATATTTATAAATTACTATGTCGAGATGTTCACGTTGATACAGGACAATTGACTAATTACTTTATAAATAATATTGATGGAGAGATACAAGGATTTGATGATTCACCAAGTACAAACAGTATCGAAGAGGTATTAATTACAACCTCAGATTTAATTTTAAAGGCAGTTATTTACTTAAGTAAGATAATAAAAGTTGATAAAAAGGAAGATATTAAGTATTATATTAATAGAGTTCATACGTTTTAAATTTAAAGGAGATAAAATGGAAGCTGGAAAAATGACAAAGCTAACAGTTGATAGAGTTAGTGATATCGGGTATATATTATCAAACGGAAATAAAGAGGATGAAGTTTTATTACACTTTAATGAGTGTAATGGGAAAGAATTAAATGTTGGAGAGAATATAAATGTGTTTATTTTCTTTGATCATAAAAAGCGTTTAGCTGCTACTTTACATGTTCCAATTATTACTGTTTTTGATTGTGATTGGATTGAAGTAGTCGATGTGGTATATTTTGGTGTTTTTGTTAATATAGGTATACGAAAGGATATTTTATTAAGTAGTGATGATTTACCATTAAATAAAGAACTTTGGCCAAAAGTTGGCGATAAAATTTATGCCTATCTAATAAATGATAACGACAAAGGCTTGTTGATAAAATTAGCTACAAGAAATGATTTCCTAGATATTTTTCAAGAAGCACCAAAAGATGTCTACGGTAAAAAATTAGATGTACGGGTGGTAAAAATAGGTAGTGTTGGAATAAACGTTATAAGCGAGGAAGGTTACATGGGATTTATCCATAATTCTGAGTATAAAGATGAACCACGTTTAGGTAGTCTAGTTAATGCTAGAGTCATTAACGTAAAAAGTAACCACGAGATTAACTTATCACTCATTCCACAAAAGGAATTAGCGATAAAAGATGATTCAGCTACAATTTTGGATTATTTAAACAGCCATTATGGGAAAATGCCACTTTGTGATATTTCGAGTCCAGAAGATATTAAATCATTGTTAGATATTAGTAAATCAGCATTTAAAAGAGCGATGGGGAAACTATTGAAAGAAGAAATAATAACCCAAGATTTAGACAAAAAAATCACAAGTTTAATAGAATAATTTAGAAAATGCTCAAAAAAAGCATTTTTTTAAATAAAAACTTTGAACATCAAAAATTTTGATGTTCAAAGTAATTGAAAAATTAAGTCTCATAGAGTATAATTGATTTAGATTAAGGAAATGGAGTGACGACATCATGAAAATACAACCATTAAGAATAGGCGATTTAGTTGCTAATTTACCAATTATACAAGGTGGGATGGGAGTAGGAGTATCCTTATCACGTTTAGCCTCTGCAGTAAGCAATGAAGGTGGTATTGGAATCATATCGACAGCACAAATTGGTTATCAAGAAAAAGATTTTGAAAATTATCCTGTTAAAGCTAATATTAGAGCATTAACTAATCACATAAAAAAAGCAAAAGAAAATGTGAAAAATGGTATTATCGGAATTAATATTATGGTAGCATTGACTAATTATGAGGAATATGTAAGAACTGCAATTAAGGCTGGTATAGATTTAATTATATCTGGAGCTGGTCTTCCAACTAGACTACCAGAATTAGTTAAAAATACAAAAGTAAAAATTGCACCGATTGTATCATCATTAAAAGCAGCTAAGACAATCCTTAAAGTATGGGATCGAAAATATAATAAAGCAGCAGACATGGTGGTTATTGAAGGTCCAAAAGCGGGAGGTCATTTAGGATTTTCATTAGATGAATTAAATAATAATACGGTTTCTTTAGAAAAAATTTTAAAAGACGTATTAATAGAAGTAAAAAAATATGAAGAAAAATATCAAAAACATATTCCCGTTGTTGTAGCAGGAGGTATTTATTCAGGAGATGATATAGCTCATTATTTAAGTCTTGGTGCAAGTGGAGTCCAAATAGCTACCCGTTTTATCGCTACTCATGAATGTGATGCAGATGATAGATTTAAACAAGCTTATTTAGATTGTGAGAAGGAAGACATAGAATTAGTAAAGAGCCCTGTTGGCATGCCAGGAAGAGCGATTAATAATAAATTAGTTGAGACTATTAAAGTCGAAAACATAAAAGTTAGAAAATGTTTTGATTGTTTAAAAATCGATCATTGCGATCGAGTTACAATCCCTTATTGTATAACAGATAAATTAATTGCCGCTGTAAAAGGTGACGTTGAAAATGGGTTATTATTTTGTGGAGATAATGCTTATCGAATGAAAAAATTAGTAAGTGTTAAAGAGTTAATGAATGAATTTATTGCAGGTATTTTAGCATATTAGCTTAATAAAGGATTTGGAATTTCAAATCCTTTATTTAATTTCAATCCATCTTTGAAAGATTTCATTATTTTGACCGGTTTGCATAATATTCAAAAGATATTCCAGTTGATAAGCACCAGTCCCTTACAACACCAGTAAGTATTATATCAGTCTTTGTTAATTCAAATATATGTTTTTTACCAAGTAGTGTCATAATGGTTGTCAATTGTTCCTTCCAACTATTGACTTCATCAATAGTTTTTTCAACGCCATCTTTTAAAACCAAATGTAGGAAGTGACCTGAAATACCTACTAACTTAGCTCCAAGTGATAATGATTTAATAACATCTAGTGGACTTCTAATCCCACCAGAAGCGATAAAATCGGCTCGATTCATTAATGATTGTGCTTCTAATAAGGAAATAACAGTTGATTGTCCCCAATTTTCTAGATAATCATATTTATTAGTATAGCGTATGTAATTTTCTATTTGAGCAAAATTAGTTCCTCCACGACCACTTATGTCGATATTTTTAATGCCAATATTAATTAATTGTTCAATTGTTTTGCGACTCATACCAAAGCCTACTTCTTTAACAATAATTGGAACATTTACCTTTTTTACGATTGCTTCGATATTTAGCAACCAATTTGTAAAATCACGATCACCATTTTGCATAATCAATTCTTGTGCGACATTAATATGAATTTGTAAAGCATCTGCTTTAAGCAAATCAATAGCTTTTTTTGCATTTTCAACTGTTTGTTCAGCTCCAATATTAGCAAATATCAAGCCATGAGGATTAATATCACGAATAATTTTAAAACTATCTTCTGTAGAGGGATCATTTATTGCTGCAGTAAGTGAACCAGATGCCATTAGTAATCCTGTTTCCTTTGCTAGTGTTGCTAGCTTTTCATTTATTTTTTTGGTCAAATAACTACCACCTGTTATCGCATTGATAAAGAAGGGTTGTTCCATATGAAATGAAGAAAAGTTTGTAGTGATATCTACTTGAGAAACACCTATTTCAGGAAAAGAATGATGAATATAAGTAATTGCATCAAAATCAGATGGTTTAGAATCTAAATAAAACTTTTCTGCTAATGTAACATGCTCATTTTTACGATTATTTGGTTTCATTGTTTTAGGCCTCTTTATTTATTTATTTTTGAATTTAATTGTTTATTATAGTATGTGATAAAAATTTAATTACTGTAAACTATTCGTTATAATATTATAATTTAAGTTGGTTCTATATAGAAAAAAATCCACTGCATATGAAGTGGGGATTTTTTAGTTGAAGATAGTAGAGTAATATAATAAGGTTTCAACATCTTTTAATAATATTAATTATGATTAAATTTTAGTTTTTATTTTATCTTGTTTTATGTAAATATACACACTGGTGATAATAATTATTCCACCAAGATAGTGATTTAAAAATATTTTATCTTTTAATATAATAACGGCAAGTATTGTCGCAAATATTGGCTCTAATAAGATTGATGTTGCAACTAATGACGATTTTACATAGCGTAAAGTGTAGTTAAATATTACTTGTCCTGCGTTTGGAATGACGGCAATTAATAATAAAACCAGCCAATCTTTAGGTTGGTGATTTAGCATTTCATATCCCATTATTACATTGTATATTAGTAATATTAAAGCTGCACTTATAAATAAAATTGCAGTATAAATTATAAAGGAATGCTTTTTAACTACATTTTGTCCAATGATTAGATAAACCACAAAAAATATTACTGCGATAAATGTGAGGAAATCACCAATTATTGCATCTTTACTAAGGTATATATCACCCCAAGCAACAATCGATACTCCAAATAGGGCGATTAACAATACAATAAATTGTTTTAAAGGAGTTTTTTCTTTATATAATGCAAATCCTAGAGCTAAGGCAACTAGTGGTTCTGAACAAATAATAAGTGTTGAACTTGTCACAGATGTAAATTTTAGTGAGGTGAACCAAGTTAAATAATGTAAACTTATTATAAATCCTGCAAAAAATGTTAGTTTAAAATCACTGGGTTTTAATTTATGCAAATCCTTATTTTTCAAAGCAAATGGTAATAAGATAAATCCGCCAACACCTAAACGATACATCGCAATTACTGAAGGAGCAATATCAATCAGTTTAACAAATATTGCCGCAAAAGATACAAAAAAAACACCTAAAATTATTAATGATTTATACTTCATATTTCACCTCGTATTATTATACGATAATTATAGATTATAAATTTGATATTTACAATGAAAAAATATAAATAAAGAAATAGCGTGTAAAGTTTACACACTATTTTAAATATTAATATAGTTTTTAGTAAGTTAATTATTTTATGGTAATTGTGAATTCCAATTATTTATATCAATAACATCTGTAATATATTCAGATTTATTTAATCCTATAAGTTTGTTTATCTTTAAATCATTATCTATATAATAAATTTCACCTTTATGGGTTGTAAAATAACCATCTTTAACATATATTTCTTCAGCAAAAATTTCTTCATGAAATCCTTTTACGCTACTACTATGTTCATCATAAACTTATTCATAATCCCTCCTAATATTATCGTTTTTCAATAATATTATATTCTAGTTTCCATATTATGTCAAAGCGTTTTTTATATTTTTAACAAAAAAAAGCTCCCTAAATTGGAGCTTTTTTCATCTCTACTGATAACTATGAGTATCTTTTATGAAAAAGAAAAAATATTTACTAAATGGGTGTTTAAGAAATTATAAATAGTTAAAGAAATCATTTAATCTCGTTTAATTATTTGTTTTTTTTGTAAATATTCATCTTCAGATATTTCGCCACGAACAAATTTTTTGTTTAATTCATTTAATGCATCACTATTATTTGTTTGGTTGTTATTTGTAGATAATAATTTATTTAATGCAAAAATAATAAGACAAATAATAATGATTAGAATAATAAAGTTCCAGCCACCAAACATACCGTATCTATCGTACATCATAATAAAATCAATCCTTTCTTATATTTATTCTTCATCATGAAAAGTGATTATGTTAACTATAGATCCGTGCCAATTATGATACCAGACATCACCAGTATATGAATTAACACTTAACATTCCAACAATCGTATCATTTTCTTCAATGTGGAATGTGAAATAACCATTATATTCTCGTCCTTCGTCTGAGACATTATAGTTTGTATTTAAATTATTTTTAACATATTCTTTTGCTTTAATTAAAGCTTCATTCCTTGTTAATTTTATATTATTTATTTCATCGTTATTGTAATATATATTTCTTCCCATCATCCGATATTTTGTATTCCACATCATGTTTGGACCTTGCTCAGGACGAATTGATCCTGTGTAAGGGTTAACTAATAATTCCATTGCCCCAATTGCTGTATCTTTTTCTTCAATAGAAAAATAATAATTTGTATCACTATATATAATAATTTCTGATACTTTAAGGTTTGAATCTATTCTGTTTATATAATTGTTTACACGAACTTCTAAATTTTCTATATCAATTTTCTTACCAAAAATAACATTTCGATTATATATTCCGTAGCCAATAAGTGAACTAATTGCTAGTATCAAAATGATTAGCCATTTTATTTTATATCTATTCATTTATTTATCACCTTCTATATATATTTTCATTTTTGATTCGCTTATTTATTTTTTTAGGGTTTTTTTTGTTCGTAGATATTCTTCTTCTGTAATTTCGCCTTGGGCAAATCTAGTTTTTAAATATTCTAAAGCTTGGTTATCACTTGAGTAGTTATTGTTATTAAGTAATTTATAAGCAGCATAAATAATAACTATCACCAGTAAGATTAATATGATAAATCCATAACCATTAAAAAACCCATATCCTCTCATAAACCCATATCCATTAGTTTCACAATTGTAACCATACATTTTTCATCAGTCCTTTCAAAGATATTTTTATTGGCTAATAGCATGATTGGAATTGCAAATTAATTGTAACATTTAAATATGAATTTTTTATGTAGAAAGAATATATTTGTGTTTTTTTAGAAAATAAACATAATTTTTTTTCTTGTACAGTTATTTTCTAATAGTTTCCCTTATAAATTACATAACCTTTACACAATGATAGCAGGAACATTATAATATCTAGGGGTGGATGGGTCTTAATGCTATATTTACTTTTCTAGTTGTATTTAGATGAAGTTATATAGTATTTTTTTATTATTACAAGGGAAGCATTTAGTTTTTGATTTTAAACTAAATACTTTTAATGTTAAATATAAATCTTAAAGTGGAGATGGGGCATTAGCTACAGTAAAAAAGAAAGCTGTCGATAATAGATAATAAAAAAACCACATTAAAAGTGGTTTTTTAAAATTCATATTTTGTTGACCTTAAAAATAAATCTTGTAGTATTGTTTTAGGATCCGCACCTTCAATAACTATTGAATAAACTGCTTCACATATCGGCATAGACACATCATATTTTTTGCCTAGTAATATTAACGATTCTACAGTAGAAACACCTTCTGCAAGTTTACTAAATTTTTCTTTCCTAATAAATGCTTCGCCAAATGCTCGATTGTGACTATGTTTAGAAAATAATGTTGCTTCATAATCTCCTATATGACTTAAACCATATACAGTAAGTTCGTTTCCCCCCATTGCTCTAACCAACCTAGATATTTCTCGTGAACCACGGGCAATCAAAGCTCCTTTAAGGCTAGAGTAGTTTAATCCATCAAGCATTCCTGCTGTTATACCCATTACATTTTTTGCTGCAGCACCAATTTCATTTCCTATTAAATCCTGACCAATATATAATCGAATTAGATTACTATTAAATTTTTCTATGACTTTTTTAGTTACATCAATATTACTTGAACTAATTACCATACAGTTTGGTACACCTTTTACTAAGTCCTGAACATGTGAAGGTCCCACCCAAATAGCTATTTTAATATCTTGCTTTATTTCATCTAAGACTACTTGTGTAAGTCTCATGCCAGTATGTTTTTCTATACCTTTCATAGCCAATATAAAAACCTTACCTGATAAATCCAAGTTATTTAAATTTTTACATAAATCTCTTAAATTTTGAGAATTAATAGAAATGATAATATAATTACTAAACTCGATTGACTCTTCTAAGGAAGTGCTTAATTTTGTTTTCTCATCAAGCTCTAGATATTCATTTTTACGATTTTCCTTTAAATAAGAAAGATGATTAGAGCTAGATCTACCCCAAATAAGTACATTATGTCCTATAGATTGAGCATACCAGCCAAGTAGTGTTCCCCATCTTCCGCATCCTAAGACTGTTATATTCATGTGATATCCCTTCTTTATTGATATTATTCGTAGTTCAAAGTGTATAAATATTATAAACTATATTAATGTTAAGTTCAAATTAATTTTATATATTTAAGATTTATATTTCCTATGTCGGTCACTCCTACATTTAACTAGGAGGGGATTAAACCCTTGACCAAAAAAACCAATTATTTAAAATCTATTAGTATTTATAAAATTAAAATAAATTCTTTCTTCTCATTATAATGACAGCTATTAAAGAAACTGTAAATGATAATATTACAAGAATTAATAATGCATTTGGGGTATCTTTAAAAGGTAGTGGGACATTCATTCCAAACAAACTTGCTATTAAGGTTGGAATTGATAATACAATTGTAATTGATGTTAATGTTTTCATAACGATATTTAAATTATTAGATATAACCGATGCAAATGCATCCATCATACCACTTAAAATACCACTATAAATATTTGACATTTCAATTGCTTGTTTATTTTCAATGATTACATCTTCTAATAATTCTTCATCATCTTTATAATGTTTAATATGTTCTACACGGTGTAATTTTTCTAAGACTACTTCATTAGAACGTAATGAAGTAGTGAAGAACACAAGGGATTTTTCTAATTCTAGTAATTGAATTAATTCTTTGTTTTTTAGTGATTTATGTAATTCTTTTTCTATACGATTACTTGCTCTGTCTATTAAACGTAAATAGTGTAAAAATAGTGTTGCATTTCTAAATAAAATTTGATAAATAAAACGCGTTCTTTTAAATGTATAGAAATCTCTTATTTTGTTGTTTAAAAAATTTTCTAAAATTTTAAGATCTTTTAAACAAATAGTTACAATTTCATTAGTATTTGTAACGATTATTGCTAAGGGAATTGTTGTAAAAAATTCGGAAGTTGCTTCTTTTTCGATTGTTGGAACATCAACAATAATTAATGTATAGTCATCTTCACTATCAATTCGTGCCATTTCCTCAGCATCTAGAACTGACCGAATATGGTCTTCGTCTATTTTTAATGCGGCTGAAATATAATCTATTTCTTCTTTTGTTGGATCAACTAAATTAATCCAGCATCCCTCTTGAATTTCTTCTAATGTTAATAGTTGATGATTTTCAGTTGTTTTATAAATTGATAACATTCTTTCACTCCTTTACTTTTATCCCCGCGATGTTGTTATTTTGTGTAAAGAAATGAAAAATAAACTCTCACAGAAACACAAAAAAAGCAGAGATGTGTTTATTATTCAATTGTTTTAACGTACTCCTATTGATATCGGAGGACATATAACTCACCTCATCCTTTTTTATAAACATAATTTAAGTATATTTTATAATTCATTTCATGTCAAATTAAAAATTATTAATAATATTGATTAACTGATAGATAATCACTTTTTTCCTTTTTATATATAGGTATGAATATCCTATATATGTAAATAATAAGGAAGAAAAAGGAGGTTAATTGATGATTATAAAACACAAAATTATTGTTGAAAATAGTGAAGAAGTTTTATGTGTCTATCTAGATACAAGTTTAGAAGAATTTTCAAGTGAGTTAGGTGAAAATAATGAAGAACGACAAAAAAATTTAAGGAAGCAAACAGGCGATTATTTAAAGAGTAAAGGTATTCAATTTAATGGGTCGATTGTAAAAGTTTTAGCTGGAGCTTTTATTGTAGCAACATTAACATTTACACCTGGAGTAATTAATACAGCAAGTGCATCAACTATTCAAACATCCTATGTGGTAGAAACAGGAGATTCTTTATTTACAATTGCTAGGGAAAATGGTCTATCGATAGTTGAATTAAAAAACATGAATCAGTTAACTACTGATATAATTCATCCTGGTCAAACATTAATAGTAGCTACTGTAAATACAATTATTGACAGTGGAGTATATGTGGTAAATCAAAACGATTCATTATTTAAAATTGCAAAGGCTACAAATTTATCAATAGCACAAATAAAAGATTACAATAATTTAAAAAGTGATACAATTTATCCAGGCCAAACACTATTATTAATTCCTGGAGCAGAAATTGGAAATTACATTGTTAAATCTGGAGATTCTTTGTGGAGTATTGCAAGAAGTTATGGCATGAGTGTTGGTGATCTAAAAATACTAAATGGTGTATCTAATGTAATTTATCCAAATCAAAATCTTAAAGTAATTCAAACAACTAGTCCAAAAACATATACTGTAGAACAAGGTGATTCATTATGGTCTATTGCTAATAGGAACAATATGACTGTTGCTCAATTACAGTCAATGAATAACCTTACAACTTCTACAATATTTCCTGGACAAAAGTTATATATAAGTCCAACAACAATTACACCAGATACTGATTTGCCAGCTTATAATGATACAACAATAAGCGTTAGAAGAACAACTGGTGTGGTCCAAAATATTGCTCTTGAGGATTATGTTGCTGGAGTAGTAGCTAGTGAATTAGGTACTGCATTTAACCAGGAAGCGTATAAGGCTCAAGCGCTTGCTGCAAGAACTTATGCAGTTAAGCGAAATAATGAAGGTAAAACGATTTCGGATACAGACAGTCATCAAGTATATAAAGATACTACCCAATTAAGGCAATTATGGGGAAATGATTTTGATAGGTATTATGGTGAAATTAAAAATGCAGTAAGTGCAACAAGTGGACAAGTTATTTCATATCAGGGTGAATTGATTGATGCCCTATATTTTTCAACTAGTAATGGAAGAACTGATAGCCCAGAATATATCTGGGGTGGGAAACTACCATATTTAAAATCAGTTGATAGCCACTGGGACACAAATTCACCATACTTCTATCGTACAAGTTCATTTACTAATAGTGAGTTTGCGACTAGATTAGGGATATCTTTAAATAATTTATACGCTAATGTCATATCAAGAACAGATAATGGTAGTGTAAATTCTATCGATATTTCTGGAAGAATACTATCAGGGAATTATGTGAAAAGTAGATTGGGTTTACACTCAACAGATTTTGATATTAATTTCGCAAATGGGAAAGTTACCATCGCTCAAAGAGGTTGGGGACACAGTGTAGGTTTGAGTCAATATGGCGCTCACTTTATGGGCGAAGAAGGTTATACCTATGACCAAATTATTAAACATTATTTTCAAGGTGTAGATATAGTAAATATGTAATAAAAAAATAATTGAGATTTGTTGTACAAATTTCAATTATTTTTAAATAAATCCAATAAATTTTCTATGCTTTCTACTTTTGTTTCGATATATTCATATGCTTTTTTAATATCTTCTATTGATTCAGAAGAAGTTTGTTTAATTTGTGAAACAGGATGTACAAACCTATCTTGATATTCACTTTCGGATATATTTGCTTTCTCCATAATATATTCTCTTTTATAATCTTCTTTAGCTTTTTCGCCTTTGATTTGACTTAATTCTAGTCTTAAGTCATCGGGGTTAATATTATAAGATCTTAACATTTTATCATCATACTTATCTTCTAGTGAAAGAAAGGTTTGATAAATATTAGTTTTATTATCTGAATTTGAAATTATATTTTGTAGTGTATTTGACTTATAAATATAAAAACAAAATAAAATAACTAAGATTTTTTTCATTCAAAAACCTCCTCATTAATATATAGTATTACCAATTTGAGGATTATAATTAAAAAATTTTAAAGTAAAGAAATTAAGGGAATAATAACAATGAAAGGAGTGAATTAGATGAACGGTGATATTTCCGAATATTTACAAAAAAAAATTCAAATCAAAAAAAATATGGATAATCTAAAGAAAGAAATTGCTGGTGAATTAGGATATAATAACGTAAAAATACTTAATGGGGGAGATTTATCTAGTAAAACAATTGGAGTTTATGCTGGACCTGTTGGTGGATTTATGGTAAAAGATTTAGTTAAACGAGGAGAAGAAACACTAATTTCTAAATATCACGAAGACAAAAAAATTTAAAAATAAAAATAATATATTTCAGAAAAGGGTTAAAAATAAGAGTGTCATCAAGTATTTAAATAGGAGGATAATAAATGAACAATAATCAAAACTCTAAAACCAAAAATAATAATCAATTAAATGCAAAAGGTTCTAATATGTCTCAACCAGCTAAAGCTTCTAGTCAAGCAGCTGCACAAAGAGCACAGCAACAAGCAAATGCACAGTTTACTAGCGAATTTGCTCAAGGAACTGGAGCAATGTCTCAAGCAACAAATGCTTACTCAGCTGATGCTAAAGCAGGAACAAATGCAGCAAAACAACAATATAAAACTGCATCTTCAATAAACCAAGCTAACCAAGCAAGTACAGAATTTGGTATGGGAACTGGTTCAATGAGCCAGGAAGCTAAACTAAAATCACAAGAAACAGCGAAGCAATTAAAGAATAAAAATTTACCTAATCAAGGTAATAAATAAAAAAATAATATAAACTCTTCTTATTGATGACCCTAATCTGCCAGTATTTTGCTGGTAGATTTTTGGTTTTATGAATAATAAAGATTAAATTACATAATATATCTTTGATATTTTATTTTGGAGGATGATCATGACAATTAAAGTGGGCATTCCTAGAGCTCTGCTTTTTTATGAATATGCACCATTGTGGATATCATTTTTTAATGATGTTGGTGCAGAGGTAATTGTTTCAGATAAATCAAATAAGAGAATTTTAAATAATGGTACTATTTATACAGTAGAAGATGCTTGTATACCGGTTAAGTTATATAATGGACATGTTTTATATCTGAAAGATAAAGTTGATTATCTTTTTATTCCAAGAATTATGGGTGTTTATGAAAAAGAATATATTTGTCCTAAATTTTGTGGGCTACCAGAGGTTGTTAAATATTCTATAAAAGACCTTCCTAAATTAATTAATACGAAAATTGATTTAACAAAAAGCTCTAATATGAAAGATGCTATATTGAATATGGGGTCCTATATCACAACTGACAAAAAACGCATAATTTCTGCTTATGAGAAGGCATTAATTAAATATAATGAACATAAGTCTAGTATGAAAAATACATATATAAATGAACAAAATGAACAAATTATGATTATGGGGCATCCATATATTTTATATGATGAATATCTAAATATGAATGTCATTAAAAAATTAAAAAGCTATGGATATAGTTGTATTACTCCAGATAATTTAGATGATGATTTAGTTAATGAATATGCTAATAGTTATCCTGGGAAAATATTTTGGTTGTTTTTCCGAAAAATGTTAGGGTCTTGCCTATATTTAATTGAAAATAACTTTTTTGATGGAGTAATCTATATTTCCTCTTTTGGTTGTGGAATTGACTCTGTAGTTGCAGAAACAATTGAAAGAAGGTTAAGAAGAGAAACTAATATTCCCTTTATGTTAATGACTATAGATGAACATAGTGGGGAAGCTGGGTTTAATACTCGTTTAGAAGCATTTATTGATATGTTGGAATGGAGGAAAATAAATGAAAATAACATTTCCACACATGGGAACAACTTATATTCCCGTGAAAACAATATTAGAGGAGTTAGATATTGATGTTGTTCTTCCTCCTATGAGTAGTAAGAAAACATTAGAATTAGGCATAAAATGTTCACCGGAGGCTATTTGTGTTCCTTTTAAAATTATTATGGGGAATATTTTAGAAGGAATTGAAAATGGTGCGGATACTGTTTTTATGTTAACTGGATGCGGACCTTGTCGTTTTGGAATATTTCATGCACTTCAAAATGAAATTATTAGAGACATGAATTTAAAGATAGAATTTATTACTGCTGATAGATTTAGCAATTTAGCTGGTTTAAAAGAATTTTCAGCGAGACTAAAAGAAGCTTCACCTAAAAATAATTACTTAAAGATCTTTAATACAATAAGAAAAGGGCTAAAGATACTGGATGCGGTTGATGAACTTCAAGAATTAACAAATAAAATAAGACCAATAGAAATTAATACTGGTGAAGTAGACTACCTAGATACAAATTTCAGTCATGAAATACGCAAAGTTCATGGGTATGATGAAGCCATGAATTTAATCATTGATTATAAGGAAAAGGTTTCTTCGGTTAAAATTGACAAAACTAAACAATTATTAAAAATTGGTATCGTTGGTGAAATATATACAATATTAGAACCGTTTATAAATCTTAATATTGAAAAAAAATTAGGTGTGTTAGGAATTGATGTAGCAAGGTCAATTTCTGCCAGTGAATATGTTAGAGAACAACTCGATTTTTTGCCATTTGTCCATTCTGGTAAAAAAACAATATATCAAGCCGCAAAACCTTATTTAGAAATACCAATTGGTGGACACGCCATTAATACAATTGGTAATTCAATGTTGTATAAAAAACAGAATTTTGATGGAATCATTCACTTATTACCATTTACTTGTATGCCTGAAATTGTTGCTCAATGTATTCTTCCAACAATTGAGAAAGAACAAGACATACCAATAATGACTTTAGTGTTGGATGAAATGACTGGTGAAGCTGGATATATGACCCGTTTAGAAGCATTTGTAGATTTATTAGTAAAAAGAAAGGATTTAAAAAATGAAGGAAACAGTTTATCTTGGAATTGATGTTGGGTCAGTCAGTACAAATATTGTGGTAATAGATAGAGATCAAAATGTGATTATAAAAGAATATTATAGAACAATGGGAAATCCCATTAAAGTATTAAAAAATGGACTAAAAGCTCTAAGAGATAAGATTATGGATGAAATGGTTATAGGCGGAGTTGGAACAACAGGAAGTGGTCGTGATTTAGCTAATTTTATGGTTGGAGCAGATATCGTCAAAAATGAGATTACTGCTCATGCAGTTGCTTCATCAACTTATGTACCTGATGTAAAAACAATTTTAGAAATAGGTGGACAGGATTCAAAAATTATTATTTTAAGAAATCAAATTGTTTCTGACTTTGCGATGAACACTGTTTGCGCAGCGGGTACAGGATCTTTTTTAGATAGACAAGCAGCACGCTTGGGAATTCCAATTGAGTTATTTGGTGATTTAGCTTTAAAGTCACAAACAGAGGTAAGAATTGCCGGAAGATGTGCTGTATTTGCTGAATCAGATATGATCCATAAACAACAACTAGGTTACAGTCAAGAAGATATTATAAATGGTCTATGCGAAGCCTTAGTTCGTAATTATTTGAATAATATTGGAAAAGGTAAAGATATACTCCCACCAGTTGTTTTTCAAGGTGGAGTAGCCGCGAACAAAGGAATTAAAAAAGCTTTTGAAAAAGCTTTAAATTGTGAAATATATGTACCAGAACATTTTAACGTTATGGGAGCACTAGGTGCAGCGATATTAGCTCAAAAAGAAGTTGAAAATAATAAAACAAAATTTTATGGTTTAAATATAGCTGATATTGAATTTAAAGTTAAAGGTTTTGAGTGCAGTTATTGTCCAAATGCTTGTGAAGTAATAGGTATTTATAAAGACGATATCTTAGCAGCTCGTTGGGGTGATAAATGTGGTCGTTGGCAAAATATAGAAATAGAGAGTCCTTTATCCTGAAAATTTTTAACAATTATTAGCTTAGTATTGAAACTTTAATAAATTTAAATTATAATATTAATGAAAATATAATTTTTAGGGGTACATAATGTTGTTTGAGGATAAAATGAATGAGATATTCAAAAATGAGGGATTTATTTTTATTACTTTTTTGATTTTTGTATTATCTATAAGTACAGCTATAATTTTTTTTATATTAGATGAATATAATCCAACTAAGTATTTTAATTTAATAATGGTTGCCTTTATTTATATACTGCTTTTCAGGATAACTGTTCAAAAAGGGATGATAGTTAAAAAAATAATGTGGATAAAAGAAAATTACACGAATAATCCATATTTTGTCTATGAATTCTTAAGGAGCCGTAAATCTAGATTATATAAATGTAGACAAGATAAATTACACAATTTATATGAAGAAGCACTACAACTTTTTACGATAAGGAATAAAAAGGTTACATGATTTTAAGAATTTACTGATGAAGTAAATTCTTTTTTTGTGATATTTTTTAATATTTCAAAGTATATATAATTAAGAATTATTAAAAAATGTGGTGGATATATGAAGGCTAACTATCTATATAAAAAAATCGCCGAAGATATATTTGAGATTTGTAAAACCGATGGTATAGTGAAGGTTATGTATATTGAAATTTGTATTAGTGAAGAAAGGCGTATTAGTGAAAAAAAATTACTAAACATATTATTAGAAGAGATACCAGAACTCGTTGGTCTAGATACACTAATTAAAATTAATAGACAAATATTGGATAGTATCCCATTTCTTATTTTAGACGTAGATGGTATTATTAAAGAATAAATTAAATATTGCAATGTGTCAATATCACACATGAAGTGATTTTATTATGCAATCCTTTTGCTTATATTTAAGAGGTACAATTAAAATTGGAAATTTTTTTTGCGCTATTAGATGGGACAGGTAAGGCAAAAAATGCTATAATAAATCCTGGAATTAGTATTTTACAATATCAAACTTGATAGTATATAAGGTGAGGCATTCTATTGGATTAGTCCTTAATTAATCATGCTACGAAATTAGTTTTTTGGCAATAATAAATGCATGTTGAGGATTTGAATCTAGGTAATACAAATAAATAGTACAATAAAATTGCAAGAGAGGAAATTTAATCATGATTAAAGGAATTACAGCAAGTCTAGGAATAGCTTTAGCTAAAGTTTACAAACTAGAAGAACTTACAATTGCCGTTGATCAAAAAAAAGTGGATGAGGTAGAAAAAGAAATAAAACTGTTAAATGAAGCTATCACAAAAACAAAAAAAGACTTAACTAACCTTCGTGATCATACTTTAAAAACAATGGGAAAAGAAAAAGCAGATATATTTGATGCTCATTTACTTGTAGCTGATGATCCTGAGTTAATTGGCCAAGTAACGGATATGATTAATAGAGAAAAAGTAAATGTTGAATATGCTTTGAAAACGGTTAGAGATACGTTTGTAACTACTTTTGAAAATATGGATAATGAATATATGAAAGAACGAGCAACTGACATTTTGGATGTTACAAACAGAATGTTAGCCAAGTTATTAAATCTTAAAACTAGTGATATTTCATTAATAGATGAAGATGTGATTGTTGTTGCTCATGATTTAACACCGTCTGATACAGCCCAAATGAATAAATTTGTTAAGGGTTTCATTACAAATACAGGTGGAAGAACTTCACATTCTGCGATTATGGCCCGTAGTTTAGAGATACCTGCAGTTGTGGGGACAAAGACTATAACAAATGATGTAAATGACGGAGATTTTGTTGTATTAGATGCTTTAAATGGCGAAGTATTTATTAATCCAACTGAATCAGTAATTAACGAATATGTTGCTAAAAAAGAACAGTATGAGAAAGATAAAGTTTTATTGAAACAATTAAAAGATGAAGATACTGTAACTAAAGATGGATTACATGTTGAACTTGCAGCTAACATTGGAACTCCTCAAGATTTATTAGGAGTTGTAGATAATGGTGCTGAAGGTATTGGTTTATTTAGAACTGAGTTTCTTTACATGGGTCGTGATGATTTCCCTAGTGAAGAGGAACAATTTAATGCATATAAGACTGTCTTAGAAGGTATGAAGGGTAAACCTGTAGTAGTTAGAACTCTTGATATTGGTGGCGATAAAAAATTAAGTTATCTTAAAATGCCTGAGGAGTTAAATCCTTTCCTAGGTTATAGAGCAATCAGATTATGCCTTGATCAAAAAGATATTTTTAAAACTCAGTTACGTGGGCTTTTACGAGCAAGCATTTATGGGAATTTAAGAATTATGTTTCCGATGATTGCTGTCTTGGCTGAATTTAATGAAGCAAAGGCTTTCTTACTTGAAGTGAAAAAAGAATTACTAGCAGAAGGATATAAAGTAAGTGATTCAATTGAAATCGGAATGATGGTTGAAATTCCATCAGCAGCTTTACTTGCTGATCAATTTGCTAAGGTTGTAGATTTCTTTAGTATAGGGACAAATGATTTAATTCAATATACATTTGCTTCTGATAGAATGAATGAACATGTTTCTTATTTATATCAACCATATAATCCATCATTATTGCGATTAATAAAGATGGTAATTGATGCTGCACATCAAGAAAATAAGTGGGTTGGTATGTGTGGTGAGATGGCTGGAGATAAAATAGCAGTGCCAATCTTACTTGGTTTAGGTCTTGATGAATTCAGTATGAGTGCAACAAGTATTTTAAATACAAGAAAACTGCTATTAGAATTATCACTAAATGAGATGAAATTATTAGCTAGTGAGGCATTAATTAAAAGTACAAATGAAGAAGTAATTGAACTTGTAAATTCTTATATGAGTAAATAGATAATAATAAAAGAGGTTTGATACCTCTTTTTATTATTAATTAGTAACAGCTTTCACTTAAAATAATAATAGTGCATAAAATATTAATGATGACCTTAATTTTTAGTATCATATACTAAAAATTAAGGTAGTCATCAGCGGTATTATTTGGTATAATAACAGTTGGCTCTTCTAAAAAATTAAAAAACTAAAGCGCCAGGACTTGTTAATAGTTGACGAGGGGAAGGTTTATCGAAAAATTCGGCGGATACCTTCTAGTATTCATCAATGCTAAAAGCTATTTCACAAAACTTATTGGTAACTTTAAGGACAAAGGAAATGGCATGATGTTAGGGAGCCATACACAGTAATTAAAATTTGGAAGGAGTGTTTTATTGTGTGTGGAATTGTAGGTTACATCGGTTATGAAGATGTTAAAGAGATTCTTTTGGGAGGATTAGAACGGCTTGAATATCGTGGGTACGATTCAAGTGGAATTGGAATCCTAAATGATCAAGGTCAGGTTTCTGTATTCAAAGATTTAGGTAGGGTGAGTCAGTTAAGAACGATTGTTGATTATGAAGAAAAAGCTTCAATAGGAATTGGCCATACTAGATGGTCAACTCATGGTGAGCCAAGTAAAAATAATGCTCATCCTCATCAAAGTAAAAATGGCAGATTTACTATTGTTCACAATGGTGTGATTGAAAATGAAGATATATTACGAGAAAATTACTTCGCATCATTTAAGTTTATTAGTGAAACAGATTCAGAGATAATAGTTGAATTAATCAATTATTTTTATGAATTGTATAATGATGTTGAATTAGCAATACGTCACTTAATGAATCATTTAAATGGATCTTATGCTTTAGGAATTATTGATAGCCAACAGCCTGATAAATTATATGTAGTGAAAAATAAATCACCTTTATTAATTGGATTAGGTGAAGGCTTTAATATGATAGGCTCTGATGCCATGGCGATGATAACTAAAACAAATAAATTTTATGAACTAAATGACCAAGAATATGCTATCTTAACTAGAGATAGTATTTCAATATTTGAAATCACTGGGGCAAAAGTTACTCGTGATTACTTTATTACTAATTTAGATAAAGATCAAGTAAATAAGGGTACTTATCCTCATTATATGTTAAAAGAAATTGATGAACAGGCAGTTGTTATACGACGAATAATAGATAAATATTCTGATAAACGTCATGAACGTTTTATTATGGATCAAAATATTATTGATGCGATAAAAGATTCTGATAGAATTTATATAATTGCTGCAGGAACAAGTTATAATGCTGGTTTAGTTGGTAAGCAATTATTTGAAAAAATCGCAAATAAACCTGTTGATGTATGTGTAGCTAGTGAGTTTGTTTATAATCAACCAGTGTTAAGTCAAAAACCATTATTTATTTTCATATCTCAGTCAGGTGAGACTGCTGATAGCAGAGCTGTATTAGTTAATGTTAATAAATTAGGTTATCCTTCATTAGCTGTAACAAATGTTGAAAATTCAACTTTATATCGGGAAGCTACTTATAATTTATTATTACATGCAGGTCCTGAAATTGCTGTAGCATCTACAAAAGCATATACAGCTCAAATTGCGGTATTAGCAATTTGTGCATATTTAACAGTTGATGTAAAAGAATTTGATTTAATACACGAATTATCACTTGCAGCAAATGTAATTGAATCAATTTGTGATCAGAAAGAAATTTTAAAAGAATTAGCAAGTTGTTTTTTACGTGATACAAGAAATTGTTTCTATATAGGAAGACATGTTGATTATGCAGTGGCAATGGAAGCGTCATTAAAATTAAAAGAAATATCGTATATCCAAACAGAAGGTTTTGCGGCTGGTGAATTAAAGCATGGAACAATTGCTTTAATTGAGAAAGATACACCAGTTATTGCGATTATTTCTCAAGAAGAAATAAATTTAAATACCCGTTCAAATGTAAAAGAAGTGAAAACAAGAGGGGCAAATACTCTAGTAATTTCGCTTAAATCAATTAGTTCTGAATCCGATGGATTTGTGATTGATGATGTGCATAAATTATTAACACCTTTAGTAACTGTAGTACCAACACAAATATTGGCTTATTATGCTGCTTTAGAACGAGGATTAGATATTGATAAGCCAAGAAATTTAGCTAAAAGTGTGACTGTAGAATAATTAGATTTAAAACTTAAATTTGTTGTGTAGTTTTGAAAAAAAGTTTGATCATTTGAAAAAAAGATTAATCGTTTGTAAAAAAGATTGATCATTTGAAAATAAGTTTGATTAAAATCGTCTTTTAGAGTATATTATACTTAAGACGATTTTTTGTTGTATATCTTGATAATTGTATAAATTTGCATTAAAATGTATAAAGAATAATTAAATTTCAAAATTAATGAGGTGATTATTTTGGCAAAAAGAAAATTATGAAAATTTTGATGAAGAAGAAAATGATAATGTTTATGATAAAGAAATAATGAAGGTTCTTTCCAAAGATAGTTGAAATAAATAGTTTTTTATGGTATAATTCTGAATTTGACAGTTAGAAGACATAAAAAGCTTGAAATCCCTTATAAATAGGGACTTTCAAGCTTTTCTTATGTTTG
>NSKI01000077.1 GCA_003586005.1 Haloplasmatales bacterium 4B
ACCTATAATATATTTTGAATAAATATAGATATATGATGATAGAGAAAAGTACTTTATTATATATTTTAAAGCGATTCTAGGTCGGTGGAAGCTAGATAAAATTATAGTAAACGAAGGACCTTTGGAGTATATATTTAAAAAAGTGACCTAATATGGTAAATAGGGTGGAACCGCGGGTTAATTCTCGTCCCTATACTTAAATTTTTAAGTGTAGGTAAGAGAATTTTTTTGTCTTTATTACTAATTAATTGGAGGTAAATAATGGATAAAAGCAAATTAAACATGGAAAAAATTGTAAATTACGCAAAAACATTTGGTTTTGTATACCAAGGTTCAGAAATTTATGGTGGACTTTCAAATACTTGGGATTATGGACCACTTGGTGTAGAATTAAAAAATAATATTAAAAAGGCTTGGTGGAAAAAATTTGTACAGGAATCTAAAACTAATGTAGGCCTAGATTCTGCCATTTTTATGAACCCTGAAACTTGGGTAGCTACTGGTCATATCGGTGGGTTTAGTGATCCTTTAATGGATTGTAAAGCTTGTAATACAAGACATCGTGCGGATAAATTAATTGAGGATTATTCTAACCAAAATGTTAATCCAGCTGGTTGGACTAATGATGAATTAGAACAATTTATTAAAGAAAAAGAAATTAAATGCCCAAATTGTGGGGAAATAAATTTTACAGAGATAAGACAATTTGACCTGATGTTTAAAACGCATCAAGGTGTAGTTCAGGATGAATTATCCGCAGTTTATTTACGCCCTGAAACAGCTCAAGGGATATTTGTGAATTTTAAAAATATTGCTCGTACTACAAGAAAAAAGCTACCTTTTGGCGTTTGTCAAATTGGGAAAGCATTTAGAAATGAAATTACTCCAGGAAACTTCATTTTCAGAACTCGTGAATTTGAACAAATGGAACTAGAATTTTTCTGTGAGCCAGGTACTGATTTAAAATGGTATCAATATTGGCGTGATTTCTGCTTTAATTTTGTTAAGTCTTTAGGAATTAAAAGTGAAAATTTACGTTTGCGTGAACATAGCAAAGAAGAATTAAGCTTTTATAGTATAGGTACTGCAGATATTGAATATAAATTTCCTTTTGGTTGGGGAGAATTATGGGGAATAGCTGACCGAACAAATTACGACCTCTTAGCTCATTCAAATCATTCTAAAGAACGTTTAGAGTATTTAGATCCTATTACAAATAAGAAGTATATACCATTTTGTATCGAACCTTCACTTGGTGTTGAGCGTTTATTTTTAACAGTATTTTCTGATAGCTATGATGAAGAGACATTAGAAAACGGCGAAACACGAGAAGTTCTTCATTTACATCCATTTTTAGCACCTTATAAAGTTGCAGTATTACCACTCGTAAAAAAATTAGATGTAAAAGCTCAAACTGTTTATGATGCAATCGCTAAAGATTTTATGGTGGATTATGATCTGTCTGGAAATATCGGCAGAAGATATCGTAGACAAGATGCGATTGGAACTCCGTATTGTGTTACCATTGATTTTGATACTTTAGAAAATGAAACTGTCACAGTACGCGAAAGAGATTCTATGAAACAGATAAGAATAAAAATTAGTGAATTAAATGAATTCTTTAGTGGACGTTTAAAATTTTAATTCTATGATACAATAAAGGAGGGTGGATATGATAAAGATTCCTAAACATATTGTTGATCAAGTAATTAAAGGAAATGATATTGTACAAGTAATAAATGAATTTGTAATGTTGGAAAAAAAAGGAAGAAATTATTTTGGCCTATGTCCCTTTCATAGCGAAAATACACCCTCGTTCTCTGTTTCGCCAGAAAAACAGATTTTTCATTGTTTTAGTTGTGGTGAAGGCGGTAATGTTATTCAATTTATAGCGAAAATTGACAATTTATCAACAACAGAAAGTATAAAAAAGTTAGCATCTAGAATTAATCTTCATATAGATGGAATTATTGACGATAATAAAAGTGTTGAAGAGTCTAGATACTTAGAAATCAATAAATTTGTTTCTGAATATTATCAATTCACTCTCCATAATACAATTGAGGGCAAAAAGGCTTTAGAGTATTTACATTCAAGAAATTTAGATGATGATATGATTAAAAGGTTTCAAATAGGTTTAGCACCTAATAGTACTAATTCACTGTATTTAGCCTTAAAATCTAAAAATTATTCAGAACTGACGATGTTAGACCTAGGACATGTAACAAAATATAATAATAAATATTACGATAAATTTAAAAATCGCATAATGTTTCCAATAAGTGATGAATATGGAAATAAAATTGGTTTTAGTGGTAGAATATTCTTAGATGAGTATAAAAATGAGCCGAAGTACATTAATACTCAAGAAACGCCCATTTTCAAAAAAGGCAACGTTATTTATCACTTAAATGAATCAAAAATAAAGATAAAGCAAAATAATCGGGTATTCTTATTTGAAGGATTTTTAGACGTAATCGCTTCAGTTCGATGTGGTCTAGAAGAATCTGTTGCTACAATGGGAACAGCATTAACTGAAAATCATGTGGTAACTCTAAAGAAATATACAAAAAACGTTGTTATAAGCTATGATGGTGATAGTGCTGGTATAGAAGCTACAAAAAAAGCTATTGAAATATTAATCAAGCATAAGTTAAATGTTTTTATTATAAATCTACCTGATGGTTTAGACCCAGATGATTATGTAAATAAATATGGTGAAAAACAATATCTTGAGTACATAATAAATAACCAGAAAAGTTACAAAGAATACATGTACGAGTTATATTTTTCAAGTGTTAATTTTAATAATATTGCATCGCTTGATGAATTCAAGAAAAAAATTTTTCAACTTATTGCTACTTCAACACCTACTGAACGTGAATTATATCTAAGTAAATTAAGTAATGATATTCATGTATCCGTTTCTACTCTACAGTTTGATTATAAACAATATACACAATACGTTCATAGAAGTTTATTACCAAGCAACCATGATGTAGAAATCCATAATAGAATAATTAAAAGTATTGAAAAAAATCGTCCCTCAAAAAAGAAACTGCTTGAAACACAAAAAATAATGCTCTTTTTTTGCTTATATAATCGGAGGTTTGTTAATATAATTAACAAGGATACAAGAATTAGCTTCTATGATCAAAATTACCGAAGATTATATTTAGAATTATCTCTTTACTACAGTACATATGATAATTTTCAAATTGATAATTTTTTGGAAAAATATGTCAAAGAGGATAAAAGTCATATAAAATTTGTTAAAGATATTTATTCCCAATATAAGAAATACACCGGTTCCTATGAAGATTTTCACTTAGAACAATGCTTCGCTGTTATAATTAATGAGTTAATTGCTAATATTGTCGTAAATTTAAAAGAGCAACTAAAATTATCAAATAGCGATGACGAAAAGATGGAAATATCACAAAAAATTGTTGATCAATATAAAATTATCAAGGTTAAAAAATAAAACGAGGTGGTAAAATGGTCCATGCTGATTATCAAAAAATTATAACTAAATTATTGGACAAAGGAAAAAAAGATGGGTATCTATATAATGAGGATATTCAAGACCAATTAAGTCCATTTGATATTGATGTTGAAGGTTTTGAAAAGATTTTTGAAATGTTTAAGTTAGAGAAAATAAATGTAATTGAAGAAACAGAAGATGATGATGAACTGGATGAGTATATTAATGATGACAATGATGTTGATATTGAAAAAGAAGAAGATTTAGAAAATAAAATTGAAGACTTAGAGGACCCGTATTTAGAAATAGATATTGACTTAGAATCACATTATTCGACAGATGATATAACTTTACCTACAAATATAAAAATAAATGATCCAGTAAGAATGTATTTAAAAGAAATAGGAAAAGTTGAACTGTTATCTGGTGATGAAGAAATTGATTACGCTAAAATTATTGAATACGGAAAATTTGCCGCGGAACAGTTAGAAATTCATGATAATTTATCAGAGACAGAAATCGATGATTTTGAACAAGCTATTCATCGTGGAGAATTAGCTAAACAAAGGCTTGTTGAGGCTAACCTGCGTTTAGTAGTATCAATTGCTAAGCGGCATGTAGGTCGAGGAATGTTGTTTTTAGATTTAATCCAAGAAGGAAATATGGGATTAATGAAAGCTGTAGACAAATTTGATTATTCTAAAGGGTTTAAATTTTCAACTTATGCTACATGGTGGATAAGACAAGCGATTACTCGTGCAATTGCTGATCAAGCTCGTACAATTAGAATTCCAGTACATATGGTAGAAACTATTAATAAGCTTGTTAGATTTCAACGACAATTAACACAAGAATTGGGTCGAGAACCATCTCCTGATGAAATAGCTGTAATGATGGATACAACACCTGATAAAGTTAGAGAAATTCTAAAGATATCTCAAGAACCGATTTCTTTAGAATCACCAGTAGGTGAAGAAGATGACTCAAATTTAGGCGATTTTATCGCCGACATTGATGCAATTAGTCCTGATGAATTTGCTTCAAATGAATTATTAAAAGAAGAATTAAATGATGTTTTAGAAACGTTAACAGACCGAGAGGAAAGAGTATTACGTTTACGTTTTGGTTTAGATGACGGAAGAACTCGTACTTTAGAAGAGGTAGGAAAAGAGTTTGGTGTTACAAGAGAACGAATCCGACAAATAGAAGCAAAAGCATTAAGGAAATTAAGACATCCTTCAAGAAGCAAAAAATTACGTGATTTCATGGAAGATTAAAATGGACTTATCTATCAGGTTAGAATCCATAGCCTCATATTCTAAGCCGTATCGTTATATTGTTGATGTTGGTACAGATCATTGCTTAGTACCAATATTTTTAGCATTAAACGATTTCATAGACAAAGCTATTGCCACTGATCTCAATATTGGTCCAGTTAATGAAGCAAAAAAGAATGTCGGAAATTATAATTTAAATAAAATTATCGATGTAAGATCGGGCTATGGCTTAACAACAATCACTAAAGATGATTTTTGTGATGTAATTATTATCGCTGGTATGGGGGGGAAATTAATAATTGATATTTTAAATTCCGGCGAGGATATTTTGCCTTTAAATAAAAGACTAGTTCTTCAGCCAAATGTAGGAGAAGGACAATTAAGAAAATGGTTATGTAAGAACCATTATGAAATTATTGATGAATTATTAATTAAGGAAGAGGGTATTATTTACGAAATAATTGTAAGTAATCGCATCACTCATAATATAAATTATTCAAAAGAAGAATTAAAATTTGGACCAATTTTGCTTAAACAAAAAAATGCCTTGTTTATTGAAAAATGGAAAGCTATTTTGCAACACAATAAAGCAACTTTTAACAAAATACCTAGCTCTCATGCAAATAAAACTGTTTTTAAAAATGAAATTGAATTGATTGAAAAAATAATAAAATAATATATCACTTTATACGCCTTTATCTGTTATATAATTATAGAACTCAATATAATTTTCACTACAAAAAAAGGAATCAAATTGATTCCTTTTAGTTGTTATTTGAGTTTTGATTAGGTATTATTTGTAATATATTTAAATAATTAAGTTTAGATATCATATGATGAGTTGACTCATCTTTTTCATCAAAACTTTCAAGAAAATCGATAACTTCATTTGTAATTGCAGTTGGGGTAGAAGCACCACTAGTTACAGCAACAGTATTATTGCCAATCAACCAATCAGGATTAATGTCTTCAACATTTTCAATGAGATAAGATTTCGTATTTGCCATCTTCTCTGAAATAAAAGCTAATTTATTTGTATTATTACTTAAAGGGTCACCAACAACTATTGTAACATCAGCATTCTTTGCTTTATTTAAGACCCCAACTTGTCTTACTTGTGTTGCATTACATATTTCATTTAAAAACTCACTAGTTGGATAGATATTTTGAATTTCTTTAGCAAGTTTCTCTACATCCCAAAAACTCATTGTTGTTTGGTTAGTTATAGCGATTTTTGAATTTGTAAGGTTTAATTTTTTTATATCTTCAATATTTTCAATGAGGTGTACTTTTTCGGGATCAATACCAACTGCACCTTCTGGTTCGGGATGACGTTTTTTACCAATGTAAATAACATCAAAACCTTGTTTGATTTTATCTATAATATAGTCATTTGTTTTATTAACAAATTTGCATGTAGCGTTTATTATGTATAATCCTTTTTGTTGAGCTTTGTTAATAACAGCTGTTGATACTCCGTGTGCCGTAAAGATTACAGTTCCACTGTCTACTAAATCAAGAAGTTCTAAGCGTGTTTTTGATTTGTCATCAATTGTTATTAAACCTATTTTTTTTAATGCCTCTGATATAAAATGATTATGGACAATATTACCTAATATATAAATTGGTCTAGGTATTGATGGGTTATAAGCAGCATCAACTGCTATTTTTAATGCGCTTACTACTCCAAAGCAAAAACCTCTTGGGGTAATTTTTATTACTTTCATTTTATCACCTAGTATAATTATACTAAAAATAACTTTTTTTTCAACTTAAAACTTATTGTGGAAGATTTTCTAAATCTATTTATACTTTTGCTAACTTATATTATAATAATAATGTTATAAAGAAATAAGAAGGAGACTACTCATGAATTTTGATAATTTTAATTTCAAGTCATTTATATATAAAGCCTTACAAGAGATGGGTTTTAATGAAGTAAAACCAATTCAGGAAAAAATAATTCCCTTAATATTAGACAACAAAAATGTAATCGGTCAATCTGAAACCGGCTCTGGTAAAACTCATGCTTTTTTATTGCCAATATTTCAGAATATCGAACCAATTGGAAAAACACAAGCAGTAATTACTTCGCCAACAAGAGAGCTTGCAAAACAAATTTTTGATATGGCTTACAAAATTGCAGAACATAGTGATAAACCATATAAAATCAAGTTATATGTTGGTGGAACTAATCGAGATAAGGAATTAACTTGGTTAGAAAATAACCAACCAGATCTTGTTATCGGTACGCCTGGCCGTATTTGGGACTATGCAATTAAAGAAAGAAAGTTATTAATACATCATTGTCAATATTTTGTTGTAGATGAAGCAGATATGGCACTTGAAACTGGTTTTTTAGAGGAAATTGATAATATTTGTGGGATTATGCCAAGAAATTTACTGATGTGTGTGTTTTCTGCTACAATTCCTGATGGGTTAAAACCATTTTTAAATAAATACATGATAAAACCTGTCCATATAAATTTAACTAAAGGCAATATTACTCCTGTAAATTTAACTCATTATTTAATTAAAACAAAAGGAAAAGATAAATTTAAATTACTTCTTAGTTTAATGTCTAAATTAAATCCATATTTGGCAATAATATTTGGAAACACCAAAAAAGAAGTTGCGGGAATTTACACTTTTTTAAGTGAAAACAACTACAAGGTAGGACAAATTCACGGGGATTTAAGTAGTAGAGAAAGAGCAAGAATGATGCGAGATATTAGGGATTTGCGATATACTTATATTGTAGCAACAGATATTGCTGCTAGAGGTATTGATATTGAAGGTATTTCCCATATCATTAATTTCTCATTACCAAATGATGAAGAGTTTTATATTCATCGTTGTGGAAGGACATCAAGAAATAATTTGACTGGTTTAGTATATTCTTTTTATGATTTTGATGATGATTTTTATTTAAATAAATTAGAGAATAAGCAAATTAAATTTAATCATGTAGAAATAAAACAGGGAGAAATTGTTGAAGCTAAGGTACGGAATAGTCGGAGAAAATTTGTCGAAAAAGTTAGATCAAAAAAAGATGAATTAACAGTTAGAAAATCGAAAAAAATAAAACCAAATTATAAAAAGAAAATTAACTCTAGATCAAAGAAATAAAATAAGGAAGTGATATGATGTTGAAAATTGGTTCTCATGTAAATATGAAGGGGAAAGAAATGCTTTTAGGAAGTGTGAATGAGGCCTTATCTTATGGAGCAAATGCACTTATGATTTATACTGGTGCCCCACAAAACACAAGAAGAAAAGCAATTAGTGAAATGCTTGTATCAGAAGCTCATGAAAAAATGAACAAAAATAATATTGGATTGGAAAATGTCGTTGTTCATGCCCCATATATAATGAATATGGCAAACCCAGACCCGAATAAATTTCAGTTTGCAGTAGATTTCTTAACAGAAGAGATTAACAGAACTTATCAAATAGGTGCTAGGCAAATTGTATTACATCCTGGTGCACATGTCGGCATAGGTGAACAAGATGCGATTTGCAGAATTATAAAAGGGTTGAATGAAGTTATAACAAATACATTTGATAAAGAAGTTTTTATTGCATTAGAAACAATGGCAGGTAAAGGAACAGAAGTAGGTAAAACATTTGAAGAATTAGCAAAAATTATTAATGGGGTAACACATAATGAAAGATTATCTATTTGTTTTGACACATGTCATACTCACGACTATGGCTATGATGTTAAAAACAATTTTGATGAGGTCATTACTCATTTTGACAAAATAATTGGTAAAGATAGAATTTCTGTATTCCATATTAATGACAGCAAAAATCCTAGTGGAGCTAGAAAAGATCGGCATGAAAATATTGGTTTTGGCCATATTGGTTTTAAACCATTAAATAACATTGTTCATTTAAAAGATTTTCAAGATATACCTAAAATTTTAGAAACCCCATATATTAAAATAGGAGATAAAAATTCAATCTCGCCTTATTTTGATGAAATCAAGAATTTTAAAAATAAATCTTTTAACAAAACTGGAGCCTTAATAAATTTATAAATATAATAACAATTTACTTAAAATGATGGTAAATTGTTATTTTTTCTTATATAATAGTAATAAATACAATTTTAGTAGTTGATATAAGAATAGGTGATTTTATGAATAAAAAATTATTTTGGATTATAATTAGTGTATTTATTATAATTTTATCAATTGGATCAGCTTTAATTGTTAAATTTATAAATGATGATGAACCATTTATAGTTCAATATTCAGTTGAAGAAAAAGCTTCTATATATCAAGATATTATTAATGGAAATGATTACGGTAAATACCTTAATGATGGTAAAAAAATGAGCTTTGCTTTTGAAGACGGAACAACGACTCTTGAGTTATTAATTGAACAAGATGATTTTTTTAGTGCAGGCAAATTAGTAGAAAATGGTTTTGATTTGAATTTAGTAGATAACAATCATATTGATACTGTTACAAATGTTTTAGATTATAATGAAAACATTAATATGACATTTATCAATAATATAGCAATTAGTCTTTTAGAACAAATTAAAGATGAGATTGAAAATGAAGATTCAACTGGCTATTCTCTTCTAATTAATGCAATACAGTTAAATAACTATGATTTAGTTACAGAAATATTAAAATTCACACAAAATATTGATAAAGTCTATCATAATGATACGGCCTTATCATATGCTTGTGGTTTAGGGAATATATTTATTGTTAAAGAACTAATAAATAATAAAGCAAATGTAAATTATAAAGGAGATGATGGCTATAATTGCCTAATGAATGCAGTATCTAATCAACAAAATGATTTATTGGAATATTTACTCACTCTTGATGATATTAACATTAATGAACAAAATGATTTTGGCCAAACTATTTTACACGTATGTGTTGAATACGCTAATGTTGGAGCTGTAGACATAATTCTCGAAAATTCTAATATAAATAAAACTATAAAAGATAATGAAAATAGAACCGCCAAAGATTATGCTTTAAAGTTAGCTAATGACGATGAAGAAATAATGCTAATTTTCAATAAATTATAAAACCTTTATGTAAATTGAAAGGGTGGTGAGTATATGCGAAAATATACAAAAGTTTTATTTTTTAGTTTAGCTGGAATAATATTTTTGAGTATTTTAATATTTTCTAAACCGAGACTAGTAAACGCTGAAGATTTAACACAATTAAGTATAGATGATTTCACTACATATCTAACACAAATAAATAACATTGAGGAGTATTATTCTGACATTAATCAAATGATTATTACTAAATTTCCTGATTTTAATGTCGTAGAAAATTTAATTAATGGTGAAAGCCAATACAAAATATTGGAAATAACACCAAGAACATATTTAGGTGATCAATCTAGTGTAAGTGATTTAGATTACAATATTGAAAAAATAACTAATATTTATAAAACAGCTTTGGCAAATAATAGTGCTTTGACAGGGAATTTCTTAATATCAAATACTACGAATTTTTCAGTTGATGTAATGACAATAAAGCAATTAGTTAATAACTATGAAGAAATAGATGGCTTGTATGATGCTATTGTTTTTGCTAGTGGAGATTATTCAACAGAGCAGGTATTAAGTTGTGATTTTAATTATAATGAAGAAAATTTAGAGTATGAAAGCAAATATGTACACAATAAGTTAAGGTATAAGGGCAATTTACTAAATTCTTTATACCATGGATATGGAAAAGAATATAATGAAGATGGTAAACTAATATATGAAGGAACATTTAAAGAAGGTTTATATCATGGGTTTGGAACTCTCTACAATAGTAGTCAAAAGCCAAGTTATATAGGTGGGTTTATAGATGGTAAAAAGAGTTGTTACGGAGTTAGTTATTCAACATCTAATTTTGTAAACTACGAGGGACAGTGGGTAGCAGATGTGCGAGAAGGGTATGGAACTTCTTTTACAGATACTGGTGATTTAGAATATACTGGATATTTTGATAATGACAAACCAAGTCCGTACACACAACCAACTGAGGTTTTAAATGATATTACAGATATTAAAGCAACCGAAATTATCGACGGTTATATTAAAAAAGGCTTGCCTGTTTTCATGAGTGATGACATATTAATTGATAATAGTAGTAATTTATACAACTATTTTAATCCTTTAGTAAATGAATATGAAAACATTTTTATGTTAGACTATGATTATCTTAATCCTAACAATAATATTGAATTTTATAGTACACTTTCAATTTTGAAGATTACTGAATTACTATCTTACAAACCAGTTATTGAATTTATTGAAAAACCTATTGATTATCATGATAGTATTTCAAAAACTTATAGTCTCAATGAAACGGTGAATTTTAATCTTAATTTAACAAATAAAGAAGAAAGCAATTTAAGCTTTTATTTAGATGTTAACCAAAATGAAAATTTTGATCTAGATGAATTAGTTTATGAATTTCCAATTCAAACTGGAAATAACTCATTTTCTTTCCAAATACCAAATGTTTACAGTGGTTTGTTAAAATATAAAATAGTTGTTGATAATTTTAACCAACAATCACTATATACAGGTACTTTAAGGGTTAGAACTGAAGCCAGACAAGACATTAGAGTTTTAAATATTGTTTCTGAAATGGTTTATAATAAAAACGGTTTATTTGTTGAAGAATTATTTAATAATTATTTTACAAACAATGAAGACTACAATATTAGTGTTACTAGTTGTAAAATAAAGGATTTTTCTAAAAACGGTAGTTATAATGAGTGCGGACATAAAAGGGTTATGGACTTTTATGATGTAATTTTATTAGGGCAAGATATTTTTAATAAAAACGTACCAACTTCTGTATATCACTCAATAAAGGATCAATTAGATGAGGGTAAACCATTTATTTTTACTAGCTCAATTACTAAGGGGAATAAAAAATGGATGGAATATTTCGCTGATGAATTATCTTTATCAGATTATAGAACAGATTTATATAGGCTAAATAACAACATCAATAAACTACAAATAATAAATGATAGTAATTTTATTTTATACCCATTTAACTTATTTAATGAGGAATTAACTGTTCCAGAAGGTTTAAATTATGTATTTAATGAAGAATACCAGATGGATTTGACGAATCCTAATTTAGTTCCTTTATTGAATATGTATAATTCAAATAATCTGAATTTTGATAGATTTGATTCTTACAATAATTATTACTATACGAAAAATGAAAATGTAGTATATCTAAATGTAGGGAGTAGCATGTTTAAACCATATAAGGATATTGAACATAAATTATTAGTTGATTCAATTGTTAATCTATATATTCAAGATAAAGCTAAAGATACTAAAGTAAGTGATATGTTCACAATCAATGCTTCAAATAACTATGAGAATGGCTTAATTGATGTAAAAGACCCTGTTTCTTTTGGTTTTACTGTTTATAGTAATAAAAATGAAAATTTCAATTATAAATTATTTATAAATAGTACTGAAGTAACTAATCATATTATATCTAATAATGAATATATCAATGTTGAATTAAACGACTTTATATTTGTAACAAATGATAGTTTTAAAGAAGTAAGAATATGTGCTGAAATTGAAAATGAAAATGGAGAAAAACAAACGTATACTTTCTATGTATATGTAGGTAATCAAAAAACTTATAATATAACTTATTATAATCCTATTGTAAATTCTATTAATAATTATATTGAAACCCATGTTGAAGGCAAGTATTTTAATCAATATCGAATTAACTTTGATAATATTAGTGTCAATGATCTAAATTATTCTGTATTACCAGAAACAATATATTTAAGAAATATATTGTTTAGACAAAAGATTCCTGAGAATATTACTTATGATTCACAAGGATTTGTGGTTGAAGATAATACTTTGACAAAAGATTTGGGTAATATAATTTATACACTTTCAAGTGATGGGTATTATGTACCTAATATAAAATCGAAGAGTTTCACCCTCCCATTTACTGCTAATGCAGAAGGTGATTACACATTTGAGCCTTCAACAATCACATTTAATGGAATTGGTAACGATATTGATACTATCGCAAATTCTGGTGTTAGTTTTAAAGCTGCAGATGGTCTTAGCCCAACAATGGTTGAACCGACATTCGAGAATTATATATTCATCCCATATGGAAGTTGTATAGAAGATTTAGCTACTAAATTTAATTTTACTAATGAAGGTATTATTAAATCTATTAAATTTGAAGAAACTGACTCTTACCTATCATTAATTGAAATAAATGGTAAATATAAATTAGTTTCCGATAATATTGGAGAACAAAATGTTAAAATTATTGTTGAAGATATCTTTGGTAATAAGTATAATAATATATTCTTAGTTAAAACGTATGAACCGATTGATATGCTAGAATTAAATGGTTTAGTATTATATCTAAACGAAGAAATGCCACTTCCTTTAACTATACTTCCAAACGATATCGATGTTAGAAATCTATTCTATGAGATAACTGGTGGTAATGGTGAAGTAGAAATTATTCGGAGTGGTGAACAATTTATTGTTATAGCTAAAGCTATTGGCCATATAGATATTGTTGTTTATGGTTATAATGAATATGGTGATGTAATATCTCAAAAAAATACAATTTGTGTAAATGAAGATGTTCCATTCCAATTTAATAATTTATATTTACAATTATTAATTGGTGACATATATACAGTAGATGAATTGCGTAATAATTTGATCATTAATAGTGCTGATATCACTTTTGAAGATATTACTTTTGAATCTCTAGATGAGGGAATTATCACAATTGATAGTAATAATAACTTAGTAGTAACTGGTACAGGAACAGTAGTAATAAAAGCGATAAACAATAATTTTTACTCGCAAATGATAATTAAAGTATCAGAACCGTTGTCAGAAGAAAATTCTGGTTTTGATGAAGAATTGTTATCAAGGCTAAAATTGTACCAAGGTTATAAACAATATCTAGAAAAATTTATTAACTTAAGTCCTGAAGGTCTTACAGTTGATGATGTTGAAATTACTTTTGAAATTATTAATGATGAAAATGGATTAATTGAAGATTTTGACCAAGTTGCTAATACAATGACAACTTATAGTGATAAAGCAGGTTTTATCACAATTGGAGTAACAATTACACAACAAAATAAATTAGGAGAAATAATTGAAGTTACAGATCAATATACATTCGAAATCCTAGTTGGTATTGATACTGATGAAGATTCATTAAATAATAAACACTAAATACAATTAAAAAAGGCCCAAGAATTTGATGAACTTACACCTGTCAAGTAGATAGAAACAAAAAAGTTAAAAAATTTAATTTTATGCTGCTAATAGATGACTTCTGTATTGTGCAGGAGCCATCTTTTTTAATGTCCATTGATAACGCGCATTATTATAATAATGCATGTAATTTTTTAAAATGATTTTTAAAGATTTGATATCTTTAGCTTTATAATATTCGCATTCGTCTTTGAAATGGCCAAAGAAAGTCTCCATTTTTGCGTTATCTATACAATTTCCGCGACGTGACATGGACTGTATTATATTTAACTCTTTCAACTTATTAACGTACACTGGATTTGTATAGTGCATACCTTGATCAGAGTGAATTAAAGTGTTTTTCAGCTTGTCCTTCCCATATCTTTCAACTAATTGGTCAATAACATCTATTGATAGGTTTAAACCTAGTCCTTGTGATATTTTCCAAGCTACTATTTCACGAGTACAAAGGTCTTTTACTACTGATAAATAATAACGTTGTCCGTTAAAGATTAAGTAGGTTATATCAGTTGCGAATACTGTACATGGTTCATTTACATCAAACTTTCTATCAAGTAAGTTCTCAAAGGTATGATGTTCTTTATAAGCGTCATATAAGTGCCTATACGGGTTCTTTTTCCTAACAATAGACTGTATATTAAACTTTTTCATTAACCGGTAAACCTTCTTAGGATTCATCACAATTCCAAAATCATTTCTTAAACACATCGTTATTCTTAGATAACCATATTCTTTTTGTTTATCCCATATATCTTTAATTAAATTAAAATCTAATTTATCTTGATGTTCTCTTTTCTCTCTATTTTCAGTTGATTTAATCCATTTATAATAACCTGATCTAGATACCTTGAAATATTCACATAATGTTCTTAAAGGTACATTTATTTTACCTTTTAATTCATCAATAAACTGAAATATTAAATGTGTAGGCACATAATTATTTTCGTTTATTTTCACCTTCCTTCCTTGACTTAATTGCTTTTTTAATGCATCATTCTCCTTCATTAAAGCTTCAATCATCTTTTCTTGAATCAAGACCTTCTCTTCAGCTGTTATTTCTTTTTTCTCAGGTCTTCCAGATTTACCATTAACATTACGTCCTCTAGTTTCTTCAAAGAAGGATTCCTTTCCTAGTGAGTCATACTGCTTTTCCCATATTCTGATGTATTCTCTACTTTTAAATTGTTTAAAAGGTAAATCACATGAATAAAATATTTCTCTAGCTGTGAAACCTTGCTTTTTCATTTCTACAGCTTTAACTTTAAATACTGGTGAATATTGAATAGTTTTTCCAACTGATTTCACATATTCATTATTCTCTAATTCTGTTTTATGTTCTTTAATATATTCCTTTAATTTTAACACCTGTAATTTCCCTCCCGAAACTAATTACTTTTATTATAATAAAAAATACCTATAGAGCAACACCTTTTTTATTATGTGTCTACTCTATAGGTATAATATCATTGATTTCTTGGGTCTTTTTTTTATAATAGGGTACCCCTATTGAAACCTGTTTGGCCAGTGTTTGACAATTTGATTAATATCACAAACTAATTTATTATTATATCTTCAAAAAAATAATTTGCTTTTTCGCTAATTGGTAAGCCTTTGGGTTGATTCAAGATAATATCTGGGCTATATTTTATTACAAATCTTGATTCTAGATAGCTTTCTGGTGGTAAAAATATGAAATCACCGGCACTACGCCTTACTTCGCCTCGATAGCTATTAATTAATAATCCGACACTATCAGTTCCGTCAATATATGTTGTATCTTCGCTATGATTATTTATATCATTACTGAAAATACCACCTTCTAGAGTTAAATAAGAATTACTAGTGTAGATTGAAACACTTCCTTCGGAGTAGAAAAATCCCCTTATATCAGGGTTGAATTCTCCAGTTAGTTCATCAAAACGTTTACTAAAGTCATTGTCAAATTCATTTATTGCTGAAAATTGCATGTTACCTTTAGTTAATAAAACTAATTGATTGTCTTTAAGAATAGTAGGATCAAAATGATCTGAGCTATTGATACTAGCGCTATGAATTAACCCACTTCCCAAACTATACGTAGTGCTATTTATTTGAACATCTCCAGAGATACTTATATTACCAGTCACAATAAAATTAGCATCGATAAATATTGTATTAAATATATCACGTTTTTCAATTTTTAAATCGCCATCAATTATAACCCATTCATCTTTATTGAATGAAAAATTATGATCAATAACCGTCACTGGTTCTCTTACTATGATTGATTGAGTGGGATCGAGGTATTGATTAAGAGAATCTACTTCATTTAATAAATTTTCGCTTATAAAATCACCAAATTCAGTATTTAAATTATTTATGTCAATTGTGCGACTAGAATCTTTGATTGATTCACCTATATAATAAGTATATGATTTATCAAAGTTTATATCAACAAACTTTTCAGTAAAATATTTAATTTTAGGTGGGTTCTGACTAAATGTAGTAGGGATTTCAAAACTTTCTGTAATTTGAACAAATTTATTGGGGCTTTTTAAAAATTTAGTTGGATCAGTTTCTATGTCATAACAAGGAATTATATTGTTTTTACACGAATAAAAAGGTTTATTAATTAAAGATTTCCCAAAATATATATTATTTGTCGTATCGACAGTTAAGAAAGTAGAGTTTTTTTGGTATAAGCTACTATCTAGAATATAATTTGTAGTATCAGCTAAATAAAGATTTCGATCAACATACATATCACCTAAAACATAGGCTCCACCATTAATTGTCATATCAGTTTTTGAACCTAACGCATAGTAAAGATAGGAGGGGATAGTAGATAAGAAAAATTTTCTTTGGGCAACTATATCTTCATTTACATAAATAATATCATAAGCATACGTTGAATCTGTATTTACATCATAACATGGGTTAAGATCATTTATTACTGGATATTCACAGGGCTCTACGGTTAAATCACGAATTATTACATCATAATTATTTTGAATTTCATTAAATTCTCTTTGTATATCAGCCTGTAATACAGATAAACTAATAACATTTTCAAATAAATTTGTATCAAAATAATTTATTAGTTCACTGCTTGCTGCCTCTATTTGCATATTAGCTTTACTAATGTCTTTTATATTTTTTACATTTTTATCAACCCATAATGTTCTCGACATCGTTAAATTCGTCAATGTCGCTGTTAATAAAATTAATAATGACAATATCCCAATTGCATAAACTAGGACATATCCACGTTTATTAAGCACACTAATCACCTCCACTAAAATGAGAATCGGTTTTCGAAGGCGTAAATATTAGATGTTTTATCACCGTTTTTATTTATTTTGTAAATTGATAATCTAATTGATAAAGTAAAGTTTTGACAAATATCAATACTTCCGTCGTTACAATCATAACTTAGATTTGGTTTTTCAACATTATCACCATTTATATTGACTATATTAAATCTTTCTACAGCATAACTTTTATTATTTAATTGCATATTTTTAATAAAAATATTATTATTTTCAATTCTAATTTTCACTATTTTTTCACCAGATTCTGATGGCGGGATCTCCTCAATTATGCCTAAATAGGGATTTATTACCCTTATTCTATCTATAACCAATTCTATGCAATTTTCAATTTTTACATCATCTACTTTACAACTTCTAGCAAAATCTGGGTTAAAGGCATTAACTTGTGAAATTAAAGTGTTCATTATATAATTCGCTTCTATGTAAATTGCACCTTCACCATTTACTTTATCATAACTTTTTACAGCGTAAGTTAAAGTTGAAGTTAAAAGAACAACAACTATACTAACGATTGATAAGTAGGCTAATAACTCCATTAGGGTAATCCCTTTTTTATTTTTAATCATTAGTTATCACTCCTTCTAATAAAAAATCATACCTGTTATTAATAGATGAATTTACGACAACAATTACACGAATTATGTTATTATTGGTGTTCGATGGTGTATAATTTGAGATGTCTAAATTTCCAAAATATTTTTCAAGGATTTCATCCTCAAAAAATAAAGACTTCAATGATGAAAGCTTATCTGGATCATTGTAAGGTACAATATATATCCTTAAATTCGATTCATTAAAATGTTTATTATTAATTATTGGATTTAAGACCAAATTACATAACTCTTCATTAAAATCTTGATTTTCTTGTAATAGAGTGCTACATTTACTACTATCAATAATAGCGTGGTTTTCAATAGCATAGTCTTCATAGTAATTTTTAATAACAAAAAAGTCCAACCCTTTAATATAACTTAGTGCAGAATTTGCGACATTTGCATTTACGGATTTTTCCTGATTTACCTCATTTTGTCGAATATTGTTAGCTAAAATACGATAAATCATCAATAATGCGATTGAAGCTATAGTAATTGTGGCAATTATCTCAATTAAAGATGCTCCTTTATTATTTAATTTAAACTTTTGCAAAAGTATCACCCACATTTATAGAAATGATAAAAAAAATATAGTATAATTGTATTAATTAAAATAATTATATCATATCTTATGTTAGAAATGTAGGTGTATGAAGTGACTAATAGTAAAAAAATTTTCAGTTTCATTTTAATAGTTTTTATTACTTTAGTATTTATTACAGGTGTTTTAATTTATACATCATTTATTAATACTACTAGAATTACACCATATAGTATTGATACATATGTTGGTAATGTTTATATTGGCGGTTTAAATGAAAGAGATGCAATTAAGCAGTTAGAGCTTGAAACTAAAAGTTGGAAAGATAATGCCTCTATAAAGTTAGATTACCAGGGATATAGGATTGATATTGATCTTTCTAAGCTAACATTTGAAAGCGAAAAATCAATTCGTACGGTTAAAGATGGAAAGAAAAAAAATGAGAGTACTAAAGACAATATCATTATTGCTAATATAAATGATGAAGATTATTTAGCTAATTTGATTACTGAACATAAAACGATTATTAAAATTGACGATTTTAACCTTAATACACTTGAAAAAGAAATAATTCGCTACGCCTCTTATTTATATAGTGATATTATTATAGATTTAGGTGCATTTATTAATGATGAATTGTTGTTAGAAGCAGAAGTTAATCAAATTGAGTTTGAATTTGCTGATGCTGTATTTTTGGAAAACAAAATTAATTATATACTAGATGAACCTATTGAGATAAGAGGGAATACTCAATTTTCTTTAAATGATTGGATAATTAGCAATTATACAACTAGCACCATTTTTTCTGAAGAAGAATTAAATTTATTAGCAACAGGTATATATCAATTATTTTTGGAATCGAATTTTCGAAATTTATCAAAACAGATTAGTAAAGAAAAACCTAACTATATTATAGATGCAGGCTATGAGGCAATAAGTAAAATTGAAATTAATCAAGTGTCAGTTGAAGGAGAATTGACATATGAGTATGTAAATCTTATTGATTTATCATTTTATAATCCAAATGGCAACTCTTATTATATTAAAATAACAGATGGATTAAATGACGCAAATAAAAATGTATTGAAATTCACTTTATTTGGTGCTCCTTTTATTAATTCGCATGAATTAGAAATTGAATCAACTGATATGATTCAAGACGAAACAATTAGATATGAAACTACATGGAATGGTGTCCAAATTGATGACGATGTTAAAATTCCCATTTCTTCTGGAAGACCAGGAATTGAGGGGATTATGTATAGGATTACAACAACTTATGATGGTAAAACCATAAAAGAATTTATATCACAAGACATCTATATGCCAGTAAATGCTATTTTTATTATGAAACCTCAAAATTATATTGGATAGCAGGTGAAAATAAATGAGAAGAATTAAAAAAAGAATTGGGGATATTTTGATTGAATCTAGCTTAGTGACAAAAGAACAAGTTGAAAAAGCTTTTGAAGCAAAAGAACCGGATGAAAAGCTTGGAGATACCCTAATTAGAATTGGTTATGTTACTGAAAACCAAGTAATGGAAGCTTTAGAAGTACAACTTGGTGTTAAAAAAATAAATTTAAGTGATTATAATTTAAATGAATCAATTTTAAGATTGATTTCTGAAGAATATGCAAAAGAAAATTTAGTGGTTCCAATTACATTTGAAGAAGGAAAATTAATTGCCGCAGTTGCTGACCCCCTTAATTATTATATCGTCGATGACTTGCGCTTAATAACTGGTTATAATATTAAATTAATGATGGCTTCACGTGGCGAAATTGAAACAGCTATTTCTAGATATTATGGTATTAATCGTTCACTAGATCAGATTATTTTAAATTACAACGATAATAATAATGATGAAGTAGGAAATGAAAGTGATGATACGCCATTAATTCGTTTAGTTAATCAGTTATTACTATCAGCCGTTAAACAGAACGCTTCTGATATTCATATTGACCCACAAGAAAACGAAGTTTTAGTTAGATTTCGTGTAGATGGTCTGTTAAATATTGAAAAAAGATTTCCGAAAGTTATGGAGAAACAATTAATCTCTCGGTTTAAGATAATTTCTGCACTCGACATTACTGAAAACAGGCGTCCTCAAGATGGTAGGATTAAAATGGTAATTGATAATACTCATCTTGATTTAAGGGTTTCAACACTACCAACTGTAAATGGTGAAAAAATAGTTTTGCGTTTGTTAAATTTAAAAAACACATTAGGATCCTTAAATAAATTGGGGTTAAATACAAGAAACTACGATAAATTACAAAAATTAATTCGTAATCCAAATGGGATAATTTTAGTATCAGGTCCTACAGGAAGTGGAAAATCTTCAACTCTTTATGCAAGTTTAAATGAGTTAAACCAAGATGAAGTTAATATTATTACAGTTGAAGATCCTGTTGAATTACAGTTAAAAGGTATAAATCAAGTACAAGTAAATCCTGATATTGGTCTTAATTTTGCACATGGTTTACGTTCTATATTACGTCAAGATCCAAATATTATCATGATAGGTGAAATTCGAGATATTGAAACTGCACAAATCGCAGTAAGAGCATCACTAACAGGGCATTTAGTGTTAAGTACTATACATACAAACGATTCTATTGGCAGTGTTACTAGATTAGTTGACATGGGAATAGATCCATTCTTAGTTGCATCGTCTTTAATCGGGGTTGTAGCTCAACGTTTAGTTAGAAAGACATGTCGAGAATGTGGTGAGTGGAAAGAAGCAACAGAACGTGAAAAGAAATTGTTTAAAGAAGTTGGTATGAATATTGAAAAAGTATTTGTGCCAAAAGGGTGTCCATCATGTAATCATAAAGGTTATACGGGCCGGATTGCGATATTTGAAATATTAGAGATAAACGAAGAAATTAAAGCGATAATAAATAACGAAGGTTCTGAATTAGATATCAAAAAAGCAGCTTTCCAAAATAATACTCGTTTTTTAATTCAAGATGGTTTTGAAAAAGTTATTCAAGGAATTACAACAACTGAAGAAATACTACGTGTAACTGGATAAAAAGGGGGCTTTAGGACATGCCTTTTTATAAATACAAGGCGAAAAATCGCGATAAATATGTTGTATCAGATATAATCGAAGCTGTAGATAAAGGCGACGCTGTAAGAAAATTAAAGAGAAATGATATGGTTCCTATAGATGTAGTAGAAATTAGAATTACCAAGTTGATGCAAGGTAAGGAAATTATTATAACATCAGGGGTATCAAAACAAGATTTAGTTTTCTTCCTTTCTCAACTTTATAATCTCTTAAACTCTGGTTTAATTCTTTTAGATTGTTTTAAAATAATTATAGATCAAACATCTAATAAATATTTACAAAAATATTTAATCAAAATTTTACAAGATTTACGAAATGGAAGCACCCTTTATCGAGCCATGGCAAGACAAAAAAGAGCTTTTCCCAAATTGATGGTGGAAATGATACGGGTTGGGGAAGTGATTGGTAAGTTAAAAGAAGTTGTGAAAGATTTGCACATATATTATGAAAAACAAAATACAACAACTAGTGAAATCAAATCTGCTCTTATGTATCCAATTTTCTTATTAATTGCGACATTTGCTGTTACAACATTTTTAATGATTACTGTAGTCCCTCAATTTCAGGAAACTTTTGCCGACATGGGAAAAGATTTACCAGCTATTACTAGATTTGTCTTAGCGTTTAGTGGTTTTTTTGAAAAAAATATGCTTATGCTTTTATTTACCACTTTATTATTTACTATTATCGGAGTACTGTATAACCGCAACAAAAAAGGTAAAATGTTCTACAGTAAATTTACCTTGCGAGTACCTGTGTTTGGAGAAATTAATCGTAAGGGTAATTTAATTAAAGTTGCTAGAACATACGCAACTTTGCTTAATAATTCAGTTAATGCGATTGAAGGTTTAGAAATTACGAAAAATATAATTACTAATCAAGTATATATTGAAATTATTGATAAAGCACTTTTGAACGTTCAAAATGGTGTCGCTATTAGTAGGGCATTTAGTAAACACTGGGCTGTAGACCCCGTATTTTCATCGATGATGGCAATTGGTGAGGAGACAGCGACATTAGGAGAAATGCTTAATAGTATCGCAAATTATTATGATAATGAAATGGATATTTCGATTGAAAAATTGAAGAAATTAATGGAGCCATTAATGATTTTAATTTTAGCAACAATAGTAGGAACAATCGTTCTTGCGATAATGATTCCACTCTTAAGTATGATGGATGGTGGAATAAGCTAAAAAATTTAAGTTTATTGTTGTTAATGAAATAATTAAGTGATATAATAAATTTACCTTAAAATAAAAATTTAAATAGGAGGAGAATGTATGAATACTTTAACAAAAAGAGGGATGACATTATTTGAATTACTAGCAGTTATCGTTATTTTAGGAATTGTTGCTGCCATTGCCTTCCCAACGGTTAACTCATTAATTAATAACACTAAAAAAGATGCTATCGCGGCTAATGCTAATACTTTTATACAAACTGCTATAACTAATGTTCGAACTGATTATAATTCTATGCAGTATGGAGATTTAGCAGATGATTCCAAAACTTATATTGTTTATGTTGATGCATCATTAGACACAAGCTATCCTACAACAGTAACTGTTACCGATACTGATTTTCAAATAGATTTGAGTGATGATTTTCTTAAATTAGATAAAGCTTATTTGACAATTACTATCAGTGATGATGGAACAAATATTGTATTATCAACGTTTGTTTATATCGAAGGAGATTATGGGGTAGATGAGGGTACAGTAGCAGATGAAGATACTCCAATAACTAGAAAGCATGTAATTGATAGTACAGATGTAACGATTGCATAATTTAAAACCAAGACTTTGGTCTTGGTTTTTTAATACCTAATGGTGGTGAATTAATGGAATTATTAATATATATCTACTTATTTATTTTTGGAGCTTGCTTTGGATCTTTTTATAATGTTGTTGGTCTTAGAATAAGTGATGGAAAAAGTATAAGTAAGCCCAGAAGTTCGTGTCCTAAATGTGGTCATGTGCTTTGTTGGTGGGAATTAATACCAATTTTAAGTTATTTTCTTCTTGTCGGGAAATGTCGAGAGTGTAAATCGCATATATCGACAAAATATTTATTATTTGAAATTGTGACTAGTTTACTATTTATGTATTGTTATTTCATGTTTGGATTTAGTGGCGAATTTATAATTAGTCTTATGTTTGTTAGCTTGATTATAATTATTAGTGTTTCTGACTTGGAATATATGATAATTGAAGATAAAGTACTTATTTTCTTTTTTGGCCTTTTAGTTTTACTACGTGTTTTTATAAAATTGCCTACTGAATTTTTGACATTTAATATTAATCATTATCTTGAAAGCTTAATTGGCGGTCTTTTTGGCTTTATTTTATTGTATTTAATCGCATTTATTGGGCAAATAGTATATAAACAAGAAGTAATGGGTGGCGGAGACATTAAATTGTATGGTATAATTGGAATAGTATTAGGTTTAAAAATGACTTTATTATCATTGTTTTTTGCTTCAACTGTCGGTACTGTAATTAGTTTATTATTAAGTAGTTTAAAAATGATAAATAAAGAGAAACCAATTCCATTTGGACCATTCATCGGGATAGGTTGTTTACTTACTTACTTTTATGGAATTGAGATATTAAAGTGGTATTTTAACTTATTTTAAAATTTGTAGGTGATGATATGGGTTTATTTAGAAAAAACGTGATAAATTTAATGTTCACAGATAATTATATTAAATTTGCTTTAGTAGATGAAAAGCATTTAACTGTTCGAAAAATAGGTGAAGTTAAATTAAAAAACGGTATTATTATATCTGGAAAAATCATGGATGAGAGCCTCGTTATTAAAATATTGGGTACTATTATTAGAAAATACCACTTAAGATCCCCTTTTGTAAAATTGATGGTTCCAGATCAAAATTTAATTATTAAAAAAGTAAAAGTGCCTAAGTATCTAAAAGGCGAAGACCTTAAAAAATATTTAAGATTAGAATTAGAAGAATCTTTACAATCCTTACCATTTAAAGATCCGATAATCGATATTATAGACTATCAAATTTTAAGTGATGAAGATGATAAGGAAGTTATTATGTTTACAACTTCCAAAGAAATTATGTTATCGTATTTAAGAGTAATTCAAAAACATCGTAAAAACGTAATTGATTCTTTTCCTTCACCATTATTAACTAGGAAGTTATATTTATTTTCAAAGAAACTTAGGAATAATGATCAACGCTTTACAATGTTTACTCAAATTAGGGAAAATACTCATATTTTAACTGTTTTTGATAATGAAATACCTATTTTATCACTAAGAGATACTTTTGAGATTGAAGATTATGATGAAGATTTTTATGTGGATCAAATTCTTGATGTATTAGAAAGAATCTGTCACTTTTTTCAATATCAATTTACTAAAAATCAAGATAAAGTTCAAAAAATAGTTATTTATACTGATATTGAATTTAATTACAATTTACAAGAACTGATTAATGAAAAAATTGATGTTGAAGTTGAATTTATAGACAACATAAAATTTAAATCTACATTTCCAAAAGATAGGGTAATAAAATATTATTTACCAATATCAATGAGTTTATAGGTTGGTGAGAAGATGAAAAAATCAAAACCAAGAGCTATTAATGAAGTTAAAGTAAAGTTATTACCTGAAAAGGCTAAACGTGATTATGTATTGCGATTTGTGTCTTATATCATTATTTTAGTTTTTGTAATCTTAAATTTTCTGATGGTTTATATTCCTAGAAATAATTTAACAAGTGATATAAACAAAGTCAAAAGAAGAATTGCAAACATTGAGCTAAAAATTGAAAATGCTGCTTACATAATAAGAACTAGTGGTTATACTGCTATTTTTAGAAATAATAACGATACTGTAAACGATATTGAAAATAGCACATTAGATTTAAATAAAATATTTTTGTTGCTAGATAATAATGCTACCTTTAATGATGTTCAAAACTTATCAGAATTAGAACAAGCCAATCCAGAAAATTTTTTGAGAATAAAGCCAGAACACAGTTTTGTTGAATATGTAAGTTTTAAAGAATCAGACTCTAGTATTACAGTAACCATTCAATTTGACCAAATATCTGATTTATTTATTTATCAAGGCAATTTATTAAAAGTTAATTATGTATCTGATGTTAAAGCACCTAATTACACACTTGTACCAATGCCAAATGGAGATAGTAGGGTAAGAACTACTATGTTAATTTCTCTTGACATCGAAAAGGCACCAATGGTACCTAAAGTGGGTGAAAGTAATGAGTAAAAAATATGTTATTAGACTATTGATCTGGTTTTTATTAGTTGTTATCTTAAGCATTTTCACCTATTATAACAAAGTGTTATTTATTAACCCTTTAAATCAATCAATTACAGACTTAGAACAGAAAGAAAAAATCCAACTCAGTACTTTAGAGGATATTAATAATAAAATTTTTGAATACAACCTTAAACTTTATGATGATAATACAATAAAACAAATGATACCAGATGAATATGATGAAAATGAAACATTGCAATTTTTTGTTTATCGACCTATAAATTTAGCTGAAGCAAAACTTTTAGGCATTAATACAGAAGATGTGATGCCAGAAAACATCAATTGGTCAAACTCTAAGAGTGATGACGGAGTAATGGCTAAAAAGATTATGATTACTTTTGAAATACAAGATATGTCTAATTTATCAACATTTATTGATGAATTAGCTGAAAGTGTTAGATGTGTATATTTTGGGAACATAAACTTTACCCTACCAGGTGAAAAAGGACTAATTTCTACTGAAACTAAGATTAAAATTACAATGGATTATTATCTGTTTTACATGAAACCTACAAGTTAATACTACTAATACAACATAATTATTAGGCAGAAAAAAAAAGAGTGTAACAGATAAATGCTACACCTAAAACTATACTATTATAAGAGAACTAATTGTTCTCTTTTTTTTCTTTAGTCCAATTAATGATTTCTGTTTTTAAAACATCTACCATGTCTTCTTGTTTAACACGTTTAATAATTTCCCCTTTTTTAATTAACACTCCCATATCTTTTCCACCGGCGATTGCGATATCAGCTTCTCTTGCTTCACCTGGACCATTTACAGCACACCCCATTACTGCTACTTTTATATTTGAGTGAATATTTTGTAGAAATTCTTCGATTTCCTTAGCAATAGGAATTAAATCAAATTGAATTCTCCCGCAGGTTGGGCATGAAATTAGGGTAGGTACATTTTCAATTAAATTGAAGTTCTTTAATATTTCTTTACAAACTTTTATTTCTTCAACAGGATCATCTGATAAGGATACGCGAATTGTATCACCAATACCGCTATGTAACATAATACCTAATCCGATTGAACTTTTAATAGTACCAGTAAATGTTGTTCCTGCTTCTGTAATTCCTAAATGAAGTGGATATTTAAATGTTTCTGAGGCTAATTGATAAGCCTTAATAGCCATTTGTGTATCTGAAGATTTTAGTGAAATAATGATATCATAAAAAGCAAATTTTTCTAGTAAATCAACATGAAATTTAGCACTTTCAACCATCGCTTCTGGCGTTGGATGTCCATATTTATCAAGAATGTGTTTTTCAATTGAACCACTATTTACACCTATACGAATAGGAATTTTTGCCAATTTGCATGCATTTACTACTTCTTTTATTCTTTCTTCATTACCAATATTACCAGGATTAATTCGTACTTTATCAATCCCGTTTGCAATAGCTAAAAGGGCATATTTATAATTAAAATGAATATCAGCAACAAGAGGTACATTTGTCTTATCTTTAATTATTTTTATTGCTTTAGCGTCCTCTTCATCAAATACGGCAAGTCTAACAATTTGACAACCTGCTTTTTCAAGAGAGTTAATTTGATAAATTGTACTTTCAACATCTTTAGTTTTAGTATTAGTCATACTTTGTATAACAACGTGATTTTGTCCACCAATTGTTATATTTCCAACTTTTACCTGTCTTGTTTCAGTCCTTTTAAACATAATATTTGTTACTCCCTTCATTTATACAAAAATAAATGCATATAATAAATAATGTAAGTTTTTTAGTCTAATTTGTTTACATCAATTTAATTATATCCTATTAAAATTTAGTAAGCAATATATTTAAAATGTGGAGGGATATTTTATGTCTATTTATAACTTGAAAGAGCTGCCATATTCATATGATTCTCTAGAACCAATTATTGATTCTAGTACAGTAGAAATTCATTATGATAAACATCATAGAACTTATTTGAATAATTTAAATAATGCACTTGTAGGTAATGAATTTTTAGTAGCAGGAAAAACAATTGATGAAGTATTAACTAATGTTTTTGAACTCCCTGATGAAATTCGCCAAAAAGTAATAAACTTTGGAGGCGGTTTTGCTAATCATAATTTATATTGGCAAATATTATCACCAAATGGTGGTGGAATTCCATCTGGAAAAATAAAAAAGGCAATTAACGAACAATTCGGTGATTTTAGTAAATTTAAAGAAGCATTTAGTTCTGCCGGAAAAACTTTATTTGGGTCTGGTTGGGCTTGGTTAGTAGTTGATAATGATAGCAAAAAATTAGAAATCATTAAAACAGCTAATCAAGATTCACCATTATCCATCGGTAAAACACCAATTTTAACGCTAGATGTTTGGGAACATGCTTATTATTTAAAATACCAAAATCGTCGAGTAGAATATGTTAATGCAATTTGGAATTTGATTAATTGGGATGAGGTCAATAATTTATTTGAAAAAGCGATGTAATAAAATGATTTTAAACTGCATTAAATTTAGTTAACAGAATTTTTTTAAGTAAGTGTAAAAATACTTGAAAATAACACAGAAAATGTTATAATATAGTAGTTGCAACAAAAAATGTTAATTTTTCGTATACGAATGGAGGGTTACAAATGCGTGTAAACTTGACTTTAGTATGTACTGAGTGTAAAGAACACAACTATATTTCAAAAAAGAATAAACGTAATAACGCTGAACGTTTAGAATTAAAAAAATATTGTTCAAGATGTAATAAATCAACATTACATAGAGAGAAAAAATAATAAAAGCTGACATATTTGTCAGTTTTTTATTTAACTACATATAAAACATGTGTTATAATATTTTTGGTTAACAAAGTAAGGAGAAATATATGAAAAAATACATTTATGGAGTAGATTTAGGTGGGACAACCATAAAAATCGGATTTTTTCCCATTGACGGTGAACTAATAGAAAAATTTGAGATAAAAACAAACACAGAAAATGGTGGAATAAATATACTAGGTGACATAGTTAAAGCCATAAATTCACATATGTTAGCTAATAAGTTATCAAAAGACGATGTAAAAGGTTTAGGAATTGGTGTTCCTGGTCCAGTTAGTAACGGAATTGTTCAAAGTTGTGTTAATTTAGGCTGGGGATCTGTTGAGGTTAAGAGTGATTTAGAAAGATTAATAAATTTACCTGTTTCAGTTTCAAATGATGCTAACGTTGCTGGTTTTGGCGAATTGTGGAAGGGTGGAGGAACTGGTTATAATAATTTAGTTTTTATCACACTAGGAACCGGTGTTGGCGGTGCAGTTGTTTGCGACAATAAAATTGTAGATGGCCATGTTGGTTGTGGTGGTGAGATTGGCCACGCACCATCTTTAGACAATGAATTTAAATGTAATTGTGGTAAAATCGGTTGTTTAGAAACCGTAGCTTCCGCTACTGGTATTGTAAGGATTGCTAATAAATTTTTGAAAACCAGTTCAAATAAATCAATTTTAAGAGGTAAAGAAAATATTAGCTCAAAAGATGTTTTTGATGCTGCTAAAAAAAATGATGATATTGCCTTAAAAACAATAGATTATTTTGGTAAGAATTTGGGGTTTGTTTGTGCTACATTAGCTGTAACCACAAATCCAGAGGCTATAGTTTTTGGTGGTGGCGTTTCAAAAGCTGGTGATATATTAATAGATGTTGTAAAAAAACATTTTAACGAATACGCATTTTCGGTTTTAAGAGAAACAACAAAATTTAAATTAGCAACATTAGGTAATGATGCAGGAATTTATGGTGCTGCCTATTTAGCTAATCAGATGTAGGTGAAATATGAAGATAGAAACATTTTCAAATAATTTTTTACAAACAAATACTTATTTTCTAATACAAAATAATGATTGTTTAATAGTAGACCCAGGAAGTAATTCTAAGCAAATTATTAAAATAGTCGAAAAAAATCAATTTGTAGTCAAAGGCGTTATCCTAACCCATGCTCACTTTGATCATTTTATTTCATGTAATGAAATAAATCTACTTTTTAATGTGCCATTATACATACACAAAAAAGGGATTGATTTATTATATGATCCCGAAAAAAATCTATCCTCTTATATGGTGCAAATTCCTCCTCTTTTTTTGAATAAATCAATTAATGTTTTTGAAATTAATGAAGAGACAAACCAAATAGAAAATTTTCTAATTAAAATAATTCATACTCCTGGTCACAGTCCAGAGGGTATATGTTTATATTTTAAGGAAAATGGATTTTTAATTTCTGGAGACACATTATTTAAATCTGGGATTGGTAGAACTGATTTATATAATGGTAATGAAAAACAATTAATCGTAAATATCAAAAGTAAATTATTTAAATTACCTGAAGATACTATTGTATACCCAGGACATGGAGATAAAACAACTATCGGTTATGAAAAAAAATATAATCAATTTGTAAAATAGTTTAGAATTTAAATCATTCTAAACTATTTTTATTTTTTAGTAAAAAGTTTTTATATAGCGTATATAAATTTGAGGACTAGAAAGGAGGAATCTATTGTTAATTTTAACAATTTCTTAGAAAAATTAATTTTAGAAGCAAAAAGTCAATATGCTACTGACATCCATTTTTTAGTTAACGCATCTTGCTGTTTAATAAAAATTCGTGTTAATGAAAAATTAATTGCTTTAACTGAAGTTGACTCAGTATATTATCAAAAATTGAGTATGTATATTAAATTTATAAGCCATATGAATTTAAATATTTCAAAAAGTCCTCAATCCAGTGCTTTTAATATCAATATAAACAAAATAAAAACGCGTATTCGTGTTTCAACTCTACCATCTTTTGAAAATGAAAGTATTGTCTTAAGAATTAACAATACTAATTTAAATGAAGAAATAAAAAAACTATTGCTTTTTGAGGAACAAGAGAAAGTGTTTACTAACATCTTAAATCAATCTACTGGTTTAATATTAATTACAGGACCCACTTGTTCAGGTAAAACAACCTTAACATATAGTTTATTAAATTATTTAAAAGATAAAAGTCTAGCAATAGTAACAATTGAAGATCCAGTTGAACAATTTGAACAAGGTTTCGTCCAACTTCAAATTAATGAAAATGCTGGAGTAAATTATGAAAGTGGAGTAAAAGAAATTTTAAGACATGATCCCGATGTGATACTTATTGGTGAAATAAGAGATGCTAAGACAGCTAAAGCTGCAATCAGAGCGAGTTTAACAGGACATCTCGTAATTAGCACAATGCATGCAACTGATGCCTTAAAAGCTTTATATCGCCTTTTAGAATTTGGTATGTCTATACAGGATTTAGAACAAACTTTAATTTTGGTTACTAATCAACGTTTGACAATAAATGAGGAAACAAAAAAAATAATCCTAGAGTACTTAAATCAAATAAAAATCTTAGAAGCACTAACTTATATGAAATATGGCGGTAAATTTGACTATAAAAAAATAAATGATTATTTAGTGAGCAACAAAGATTTTCTTGTAGTAAAAAAATAGGTGAGTATATGAATGTAAATGAACAGTATTTATTAATCAAAAGTTTTAATCGCTTGCTTCAAAAAGGCTATTCTTTGAATGAAGTCATTATTTTAATGGCGAATATCAAACCCAAAATTATTAACAAATTAAAAAAACTGTTAAATGAAGGTTTTATGTTATCACAAATCTTTAAAAAAATGCGGTTTAAAAAATTTGTTTATGATTATTTATTAATAGGTGAAAAATGTAATAAAGTCAATGAAGTTATTAGCTTAATTGAAAATGAATACGAAAATTATTTAAAGCTAAAAAAACAAATGAATAAAGTATTACTATATCCAATCATTTTATATACTTTTGCTTTAATTTGTTTTGAACTAATTCGCATAAGTTTATATCCAATAATTCATTCATTATTAGGAGATTTTGGGATAAAACAAAATCAAACAATTATCTTTTTAGCCTTTAATATGTTGAAAATAATCGGAGTAGTATCAATAATAATTATTTTTTTAACTAATTATTTTAAGCAAATTTCTAATGCTATCCCCTTTATCAAAAATAACCGTTGTCTCATCATCGTTAAAAATTTAATTATTTTATTAACTTGTGGTAATAGTTTAAATGATGCTATGGAGATTTTACAAGCTAATTTAAATCAAAAAATATTTCGAATTTATGAATTAAAACAAGCATTGTTTAATAATCATAGATTTACCATCTTTTCTCCATTTACTTTAGCATTTAAAGAATATTTCAAACTTGGTTTAAAAAGTAATGAATTAGTACAAACATTAAAAGATTATCATGACATAACAAATGAACTCTTTCTAGAAAAGTTAACAAAACTTGCCTACGTTATTCAATTTTTCCTGTTTACTATTATTTCGATAAATATTTTCTTAATTTATTATTTAATCATGATGCCTTTATTAAATATTTCAGATAAATTATGAAAGGTAGGGCAAAAGTATGAATAAAAAGGGTTTTACCCTAACTGAGTTACTTATTGTTGTTATTATAATTTCGGGATTAATGTATTTGATCGTTCCAAACATCACAAGTACAAAAAAAGCCCTCGATGATAAAACTTGTGATGCTTATATTGAATTAGTAAATTCGCAAATTCAAGCCTATAAATTAGAATATGATGAAGTTCCTTTGACATTAACAGATTTAGTAAATAGTAATTATATTAAATCCGATAAATGCCCAAATGGTAATGTAATTAACTATGTTGATGGGGTCGCGAGTAAATCATTAAATGAATCATAAAGGCATGTATTTAACAGAAGCTGTATTTGTAGTAGTATTAATTTGTTTAATTCTATTATTAACCCCATTTATAAAAAACAACATTTGTGATATTAAAATTAAATATTTTATAAATTCTTTAAATAACGATATTAACTATGGGCTTGAATATTCAATAACTCATTATAATTTAGTAAAAATAAAATTTTATCCAAATAAACATATATATAAAATAACAGATGGAAATGCATTTATTTTAAAAGAAAAAAAATATGATAAGAGTCTTCTTATTGATTCTTACATTATTTATGATGTAATTGAAATAACTCATGGGCATGTAAATGAGTATAATTATTTTTATCTTAGTTGTGGCAAAATCAAATATAAGGTTAATATCTATGAAAAGAGTGGGATAATTAATGTTTCAAAATAAAAAAGGGATAATTTATTATGAATTACTACTTTGTTTATTAATAATTACGTCTTTAATCAGCTTTTTATTAGTTATGCAAAATAAAATTTTATGGTCTACTAAAAATAATAAGTTAACATATGAAATGAAACAAGTATTAAGTTTAAACGTTATGTTACTTGAAAATAATGAAACATTAACAATTAGTGATAAATATATTTTAAGCCAATTCGAAACTGAATTATGTATAGAATGGACTGATTTAAATGGTGAAAAAAAGGTTATGTGCCAAAAATACTGGAATTAGTTACTTGGAAGTAATTTATTCACTATTTTTAATTATAAATTTGTTTGTTTTATTTCATCAAATATTTTATAATGTAAATATTGAAACTCATATTAGTAAGCAAAAACAAATATTAGTTTATGAAACAGCTTTTTCAAGAATTGAACAAAACCTAAAGGAAGCCAAATATATTGAAGTAAGTGGAGATGAAATTAAATATGTATATCAATTTCAAAATTATAAATATAATATTTTTGCTAATAAACTTACTTTACATATTGGCTATCACGATATGATCTATTATTTAGAAAATATTAAATCATGGCAGTTAATATTAAGTGATCACCTTCTAATAATACTGATAACTGATTTAGAAAATATTAAGTATGTTAGCCAGGTAATAATTTATGATTAAATCAAAAGTTGGATTCTTTCTACCTTATACTATGTTTATTTTTATATTGGTATTAAATATATTCATTTTTATTATTTTGTGTAGTTTAAACACAAATAGATACTATGAAGACAAAGATAATTATTATCAAATATTTATTTTAGAAGAACGGGCAAAACGCCACATCACTTATAAAATCACAAATAATTTAGTTAGTAATTTTTACCAAGAGCAAGTTTTTTATGATGAAGATTTTCTATTTTTAACTTATGAATTTAACGAAAGTGAGAAACTTTGGACAATTACAATTCGTATTTATCATAAGTTTATTAATGAATTTGCGCAAGCTTATTATGACATTGAAACAAAAGAATTAACTTATATAGTTCGTTAAGGAGAAGAAGATGCTAATATTTCTAATAGGAATGATGGGTTCAGGAAAAACAATAGTAGGGAAACATCTTAGTGATAGTCTCGGATATAAATTTATCGATACTGATGATCAAATTGAATTAAATAAAGGTATGAGTATCACTGAAATCATTCATGAATTTGGTATTGAAAAGTTTAGAGAATATGAAATTGTTACTCTAAAGAAAACAAAATTACCATTTAATACTGTTATTTCTACAGGTGGTGGAATAATTCTAAATTCTGAAAATAGGCAGTTCATGAAAAAAAATGGAGTAGTAGTTTATTTAAAAACAAGTGTTAAAGTTATCGAAAACAGACTTACTAAAGCGGATTTATTAAATAGACCTTTATTAAAAACAAATAAATTATTTGATATTTATCAAGAACGTAAAACTTATTATGAGGTAGCAGCAAACTTTACCATTTTATGTGATGATCTAAGTGTAGAGGATATTTGTTTAAATATTATTAAAAAACTCAATTTGAAATAGAAAGGTGGTTCTGTGTAATACACGAACCACCTTTTAAGTTTAATTTAATTAATTATTTCTTATACATAATAATTTCAGATTCAAAAAATTTTTCTTGAAATTCAACTAATGCACTGATTTGTTCTTTATTGTATTTATTAGTTTGTTTTGCAACCACCAATTTATCTTCAATATCATTAAAGCGGTGTATAATAGCTACTACTATTCCTTCATATTTCTCTAAAGGTAGAAATTCTCCAATAATATAAGCATCTATTTCTTTGCCATCACCTGAAATTGTATTCGGTATATAACCATAATTTATGGGGTAAAAAATATTATGCTCAGGATGTCTAGAAGTAAGAGGTCGGTCTATAATAACCAAAACATTCTTGCCTAGAAAATTTTTAATTTTATTTACTTTAATGGTCCATCCCAAGCTTTTAAACCGAATTTCAATTCATATACTTCATTATATCCTTTAGAACGTAATAAAATTGCTACTCGACTACTTCTTTTACCAGTAGCACAATACAAAAAAATTGGTTGATCTTTTCTTAATTTATGGTATTCTCTTGAAATAAGTTTTGAATTTATATTTCTTGCACCATTAATATGCCCAGAATCAAATTCTTTTTTGGTACGCACATCAATTAGTTGGCCTTTGCGCATAATTTGTTTAAATGCTTCTGTTTCTAATTTAATGCTTGCTTTTTTTACTTGATAATAAGATATAACCATTATAATTAAAAAAAATAATGCTAAACCTATTAAAGTATATGTTAACCATTGCATAGATATCGCCTCCATTAAAAATTATATCATATTTATCAAAAAATTAAAATATCATCAAAAATAAGTTTTACTAAACTTATAAATTGATATAAAATAAAATAGATGGAGGTATATATGAAAATAAAAGTTATCAATGGACCTAATTTAAATATGTTAGGCAACAGAAAAGTTAATGTTTACGGTGAGAATAGTTATTCAGATTTAGAAAAACTAATATATAGTTTTTGTTCTGAAGGGAATATTGAATGTGAAGTGATTCAAAGTAATTATGAAGGCAAAATAATTGATGCCATCCACAGTGCTTATTATGATGATGTTGATTTCTTGATTATTAATCCTGGTGCTTTTACTCACTATTCATACGCAATAAGAGATGCATTAGAGATTTTAAAATGTATTATAATTGAAGTACATATTTCTGATATATATAATAGAGAAGATTTTCGTAAAGTGAATTTGATGAGTGATGTTGTATCGCATAGTATAATTGGAAAAGGTTTGAAAGGCTATCTTGAGGCGATAAATTATGGCTTGGAAAATTATAAAAGATAGACAAACGTCGATTTTTTTTATATAATATGAATGTTAATTAGTAAATGGAGGTTAATTTATGATATCATGTAGTGATTTAAGAACAGGAATGACAATCGAGCATGAAAATAATATATTTTCAGTATTAGAATATCAACATGTTAAATCAGCTCGAAGTGCTGCTTTTGTACGCCTAAAATTAAGAAATATCCGGTCAGGAAGTGTAGTAGACTTAACTGTTAATTCATCAGAAAAATTCAAGCCTGCTCATATAGACAAGCATTCTATGCAATATTTATATAATAGTGGTGATTTTTATGTTTTCATGAATAATGAAACTTATGAGCAAATTGAAATCGCTACACCATCTTTAGAACATGAAATAAAATTTTTATATGAGGGTCTAGAAGTAAAGGTTGTAATGTTTGAGAGTGAAGTTCTTGGGATAGAATTACCTGATAAGGTAGCACTAACAATTATTGAATGTGAACCAGGAATAAAAGGTGATACAGCACAAAATGCGACAAAAACTGCAACAGTTCAAACAGGACATTTAATCCAAGTCCCGCTATTTATTGAAAACGGAGAGCAAGTTTTAGTTTCAACAAATGATGGAAAATATGTATCTCGCGCAAAATAATTTGTTAAAAACCTATTCATTAGGTTTTTTTTATCTTGATTCATAAATTTTATGAAAATTTATTGAAATTTAGTTATTTTTTTACTTTTTGTTTCATTATATTAGTAATAGCCTTATAAAATTATACTAATATTCATTTTTGGTTTTAATATAACACACATTAAAATTTTTTAGCAAAATTTAATAAAATTTTGAATAAAGTGTAAATATTAGTATTATTTTTAAATTGAAATCATATTTTTTAATAGAGATAATTTGAGGAGGTTATTATTATATGAAACCGCAAGGTAAAGTTACTATATTTATGGTTGTGATGATAGTGATGCTATCAATTTATTATTTCTTTATTCCTGATAAAGAGGTTGATAAGGGTACAACTACTCAACCAATAAGTCAAAATGTAAACCGCTCAGAAGAATATGAACTATTAAGAGCTGAGTTAGAAGAAGCAAGACAAACAATGATTACAACATTAAATGGTGTTTTGGCATCTACTGAGGTAGGTGTAGAAGAAAAAAATAGCGCTATCGAAACTATTCAAAAAATACAAACAATTGCCCAAAATGAAGGATTATTAGAAATACAAATAATGAACATTGGCTATGATGATGTATTTGTTCAAAAGGATGAAGACACTGTCAATGTTTCTGTATATGTAGATAATTTAACAATGGAAGAAGTAAATGATATAGTTCTTATGGCGAAATCACAATTTGGTTCTGATTTAAATGTAATAGTTAAATTTTCAATTGTTGATACAAATTAAACAAATATCTTGTAGTTACTTGCATTAACTATACATTGTGATATATAATAATATTAATTGCAGGAGGGATACCTATGGAAGTAAAATATATTCAATTAGATATGAATAATCAAAATAAATACGGTGACATTAATGTGAATTTGCAAGTACTTGAAGTAATTGCTAGTAATACTACCCTTGAAATAGAAGGAGTAGCATCTATGCATGAAAAAATAACCAAAGTTGTTACCGATGCATTTAATAGAAATCATCGAAGCGGTGTTAATGCAGAAATTATTAAAAACGGAATTGTGATTGATTTGTATGTAGATGTAAAATATGGTGAATCAATTCATAAAGTGGGTAAAAAAATTCAAGAAAATGTTAAGCAAGCTATCTATAACATGACTTATCTTGAAGTTTCCCGTGTTTATGTACATGTAGTAAATATTAATTTTTAAACCACTAGCAATAGTGGTTTTTTATTTTCTTAAATTGTGTTATAATATTAATGATATTTTTAGAATATAGGTGAAATAAATGAATCGAAAAAAAGAACGTGAAATCATCGTTTTATCTTTATATAGTTTGGAACTATCGGGTAACGATATTTATGAAACTGTCCACTATGTCTTAGAACAGAATAAAATAAATGGAAAAGCTACTGATTATATTTATGAGAGTATTAATGGTGTAATAACTAACAGTGAAAAACTTGATCAAGTGATAAGTAACGAGTTAGAAAACTACCATATAGATAGACTATCGTATATGGATTTAGCTATTATTCGGTTTGCTACTTATGAATTATTATTTAAAAATGAAGAAATACATTTTGCAGTAATTATTAATGAAGCTATTGAATTAACTAGAAAATATAGTGATTTAGGTGATAATAAAGCTGTAGCATTTAACAATAGCGTATTAGATAAGATTAAAAAAAATGTCATTAATATATGAAAGTGGTAGATAACATGAAACAACCCTTAACTGTATCTGCTTTAAACAAGTATTTGAAATACTGTTATGATAATGATATTAATTTACAAAACATCTACTTAAAAGGTGAGATATCTAATTTCAAACACCATAATAGAGGTCATTTTTATTTCACTTTAAAGGATGAAACATCACAAGTTAGTAGTGTAATGTTTTCTCAAAATGCAAATTTAGTTAAGTTTAATTTAGAAGACGGAATGAAAGTTATTGTTGAAGGTTATGTTACTTTATATGTACAAGGTGGTTCTTATCAAATTGTAGTAAAAAAAATAATTGTTGATGGATTAGGTGAATTATATTTGCGTTTTGAACAGTTGAAAGAAAGATTAGAAAAAGTTGGTCTATTTTCTGTTGCTCATAAAAAACAGTTGCCAAAGTATCCTAAAAGAATAGCAGTTATTACTTCAAATACTGGTGCTGCCATAAGAGATATATTATCAACATTAGAAAGAAGATATCCATTATGTGAAGTTATCATTTTTCCAACTCTTGTACAAGGGGAAAGTGCTAAAGATTCTATTGTTGATTCTATTACTAAAGCCAATTTGATTTCAGGAATTGATCTTATTATCTTAGGTCGTGGTGGTGGATCAATTGAAGATTTATGGTGCTTTAACGAAGAAATTGTTGCTTACGCAATTTATAAATCGGAAATACCGATAATTTCAGCTGTTGGACATGAAACGGATTTCACAATAAGTGATTTTGTAAGTGATTTTCGAGCTGCAACACCAACTGCGGCTGCTGAAATTTCTGTTCCTAATAAAGATGATTTACTTTATAATTTAAAACAGGTTAAAAATAATATCCAACTAAATCTTGTCAATAGTCTAAATTATTATCGTAGTGTTTTAAACAAAGTTAAAAACAGTTATGTTTTTATTAACCCAAGTAAATTATATGAACAAAATTATTTTAAATTAGATAAATACTCGGCAATAATTGAAAAAAATAATCCAATTTCCCAATTAAAAAATTGTAATCAGAAGCTTAATAGCTATAAAGAAAAACTAAATTTTTTATTTAATAAAATATACCAACAAAAAAACAGTCATTTTACTAATATTATAAATCAATTACACCTTGTAAACCCTTTAAATATTTTACAAAAAGGTTATTCAATAGTTAAAAAAGATGAAGATGTTATTAGTAGTATCGCAAATATTAACCTATGTGACTCACTAGTTATTTATTTGCAGGATGGTCTGTTAAATTGCGAAGTTAAAAATATAGAGGTGAAAAAATATGAATGATATTAGTTTTGAAGAAGCAATGCTAGAATTAGAAGAATTAGTAAAAAAATTAGAATCACAAACAGTAAATTTGGATGAAAGTATTACTTTATATCAAAGAGGTTTAGAATTATACGGATTTTGCTTTAAAAAGTTACAAGATGCTGAGAAGTTAGTTGTAAAAATAAACGGTGAAAAAATAGGAGAATAGCATGGATTTTAATTCGTTTAGTCAAAATTATCGAGAATTACTTGATAAAACAAGTATTCATTTTTTAAATTCACTTCAACTTGCAAATGCACTAAAAGAAGCTATTTTATATTCGTACACTGCTGGCGGTAAAAGAATCAGACCACTGCTACTTTTGGCAACTATTTATGCTTTTAATGAAGATGTTGTAAAAGGAATTAATAGTGGCTGTGCTTTAGAATTTATTCATACCTCATCATTAATCCATGATGATCTTCCTGCTATGGATGATGATGATTACAGACGAGGAAAATTAACTAATCATAAAGTTTTTGGGGAAGCTAGTGCTATACTTTCCGGAGATGCATTACTTGTTAATGCATTTCAATTAATAAGTGAAGATAAATATTTAACCCCAAATCAAAAAATCTCTTTAGTTAAAAACCTAGCAATTTGCAGTGGTGCAAATGGAATGATAGGTGGTCAACAAATTGATGTTGAGAATGAAAACAAACAAATTGATTTAGATTTTCTGATGAAAATTAATGCTCACAAAACCGGTAAATTAATTGAATTTTCTCTTGTTGCAGGAGCTATAATTGCCAATCAAAATGAGCAAGTAATTTCAGTCTTAAAGAAGGTGAGTTTTCATATCGGAATTGCATTTCAAATAAAGGATGATTTACTAGATGTAATTGGTAATAAAGAGATTATTGGGAAATTAACCAATAGTGATGAAAAAAATCATAAAATAACATATGTAAGTTTATTAGGTATAGATAAGTGCAATAAAAAACTAACTGAACATTATCAAAAATCTATGGACTTAATTAGAAGCTTAAATATAAATTCGAGTTTTATTGAAGAAATATTTAAATTAATTATCGAAAGAGACAATTAAAATTTACTATTATTTTCTCATGGGAAGAAGTGATAAGATGCAAAATTTATTTGATATAAATAATCCGGATTTTTTAAAATCAATGTCTGTTGAACAATTAGAAGAACTTTGTGGGTTGATTAGAACATACTTAATTGAAAGCCTATCCAAAACAGGTGGTCATTTAGGTCCAAATTTGGGAGTTGTTGAGCTGACTGTTGCTCTTCATAAAGTATTTAATAGCCCACAAGACAAGTTCATTTTTGACGTGGGACATCAAAGTTACACTCACAAAATCTTAACTGGAAGAGCAAATCAATTTTCTAGTTTAAGAAAATATAAAGGATTAAGCGGTTTCCCTAAAGTTAATGAGAGTATTCATGATATATGGGAAACAGGCCATAGTTCAACTAGTATATCAGCTGCGGCTGGTTTCGTTTATGCACGTGATTATTTAAATGAGAAAAATCATGTTATAGCAATAATAGGTGATGGTTCGTTAAGTGGAGGTATGGCATTTGAGGCATTGAATCATCTTGGACAAGCTAATAAAAAGGTGATAGTTATTTTAAATGATAATGAAATGTCTATATCGCAAAATGTTGGTGCTATGACTAATATGCTTAATCAATTAAGGTTAAGCCGTAAATATAATAAAGCTAAAAAATTATATTTAAATGTGCTTAATCACGAAAAACATATATTTAAATTAGCTAAGAGAATTCGTGATGGGATAAAATCATTTTTCTTACATAATAATATATTTGAAGAAATGGGTTTTGAATATTATGGTCCAATTGATGGTCACGATTTAAATAATTTAATTCACACCTTTAGTAATGTTAAATCGATAGATAAACCTGTTTTAATTCATGTAATTACTAAAAAAGGTAAAGGTTACAAATACGCAGAGGAAGATAAAGAAGGTATATGGCATGGTGTGGGACCTTTTGATATAAATACAGGGACTTTTCTAACGAATAAATTGGAAAATGAAAAGAGTTGGAGTATATTATTTAGTGAGGCATTAACAAAATTAGCAGAAAACGATGACAGGATTATTGCTATTACTCCGGCGATGAAAAACGGGTCTGGACTTAGTGTTTTTGAAAAAAGCTTTCCTGATCGTTTAATTGATGTAGGAATAGCTGAAGAACACGCAATTACTTTTGCGGGTGGATTAGCAAAAAATAATATGAAACCATTTGTCGCAATTTATTCAACATTTTTACAAAGAGCTTATGATCAAGTAAATCATGATCTCGCTAGACAGAACTTAAATGTTGTAATTGGTGTTGATAGAGCTGGTTTAGTAGCAGGAGATGGCGATACTCATCAAGGTATTTTTGATATATCCTTTATTCGTCATATACCAAATACTATTATAACCATGCCTAAGGATGCAAAAGAAGCATATGATTTACTTTATACAGCTTTCATGAGCAAAAAATTAGTGTTTATCCGTTACCCAAGAGGGAAAGTTAGCACAATTGGTTTAGAAAATCATGAATTTACAACACTTAAGATTGGCTCTTGGACTCAAATTAATGAAGGTAAAAATTTAATTTTTATTAGTTATGGTCCTAGTATAACTTATTTGGAAGAAATAAATGCCAAAAATCAACTAGATGCATCAATTATTAATGCCCGTTTCATAAAACCTTTAGATAATGATATGCTAGACTATTTATTCTCGTTAGATTTACCGATTATAATTTTTGAAGAACATATTAAAGTTGGTGGCTTAAACAGCGCTGTATTAGAATATGCACAAAAAAAACATTATAATACAAAAGACATTTATAGTATAGCTATCGATGATACATTTGTTGACCAAGGGGAATCTTCATTACTATATAAAGATTTACAAATAGATGAAAAAAGTATCTTAAATTTAGTCCACCAGATTAAAAGTAGGGATACACATGAATAAGAAAGCTAGAATTGATATCTTACTAGTTGAAAAAGGATTTTTTGAAACGCGTGAAAAAGCCAAAAGAAATATCATGGCCGGGCTTGTATTAGTTAATAATGAAAAAATTTACAAACCAGGAGAAATGGTCGATGTAAATAAAGAGATTACCATTAAAGGTAATCCTTGTCCTTATGTAAGTAGAGGTGGATATAAACTAGAAAAAGCCTTGAAGAGTTTTAATATTAATTTAAAAGACAAAATAATGGTTGATATTGGTGCTTCAACTGGAGGATTTACTGATTGTGCATTACAAAATGGCGCTATGCTCATATATGCGATTGATGTTGGATATAATCAATTAGATTGGAAAATTCGTTCACATCCTCAAGTAATCTCAATTGAAAAATGTAATTTTAGATATGCTACTATTAACTTATTCACAAAAGGTTTACCTCAATTTGCATCAATTGATGTATCATTTATCTCCTTGCGCTTAATTTTACCTACTCTAAAAACAATACTAGCTAAAAATGGTGAAGTAGTCGCATTAATAAAACCACAATTTGAAGCAGGTAGAGATTCGGTTGGTAAAAAGGGGATTGTTAAAGATAAAACAGTTCATATTAGAGTTATTAAAGATATAATTGAATTTTGTGAAACAAATTCATATCAAGTTTTAAATTTAACTTATTCACCAATTAAGGGTACAGAGGGAAATATTGAATTTTTAATACACTTAAAAAATAATTTTAAAAATAAATCAAATCTTGAAATTGAAAATATAGTTACATTAGCACATGAATTATAATAGTGGGTGATTGATATGTTATCGCAATTAAAAATTAAAGATTTTGCAATTATTGATGATTTAACAATTAATTTTGAAAATCGTATGACAGTTTTAACTGGTGAAACAGGTTCTGGTAAATCTATAATTATTGATGCTATAAATTTATTGTTAGGCGAAAGAGCTTCTAATGAACTTATTCGCTTTGATAAAGAAAAAGCATTTATTGAAGGTTTATTTTATTATGATAATCCGCAAGTTGATCAATTACTTGAAGAATATGGAATTATTAATGATGAAAAAATATTAATAGTTGTAAGAGAAATTAGTAAAAACGGGCGTAATATTTGTCGATTAAATGGTAATTTAATTTCTGTGAATCAATTAAAAAATTTAGGTAGGTTACTAATTGATGTTCATGTTCAACATGATACAACAAGGCTAATTACAACTAATAATTATATTTATTTACTTGATTCTTTTTGTGATGAAGAATTTAAATTTCTTTTAAAAGAATATCAAGAAAGTTTAGCAACTTATTACAAAAATTTAAAAGATTATAAAAATTTAATTAAAGAACATCAGCTTAACCAAGAAAAACTTGAAATTTATCAATTTCAATTAGAAGAGTTTCAGCAAGCAAAAATAAGTTTATCTGAATACCTTGAATTAGATAATAAACGTAATCAATATACTAATTTTGACAAAATATATGAAAATTTAAATTTTGCTTATAATAACATTAAAGAAAATAATATTTTAGAAAACATTTATAGTAGTAGTAGCCACTTAGCTAAGATAGCACATATTAATTCTAAATATAATGATATCAAAGATTTAATGCTGGCAAGTTATTATCAGCTAGAAGATCTAATAAATGAAATTTTTTCCGAAATTAACTTGCTTGATTATAACCCTAAAGAATTAGAACGAATTGATTCTCGGTTAAGTATTTATTCAAACTTAAAAAGAAAATATAAAATGGGTGTAGAAGATTTAATAAATTATTATGAAAATTTAACTGAGAAAATTGGTAACATTGAAAATTTTGATTCATTAATAGGTGATCTAGAAAAGAAAATCCAACAACAATTTACTAAAGCTTTCGATTTGGCTAAAAGATTAAGATTAAAAAGAATCGAAATAGCTAAGGAGATTGAAACAAGTTTAGTAACACATTTGTATGAATTAAAATTGGCTAATACTACTTTTAAAATTATTTTCAATGATTATGATGATAAATTAATCGATTGTTTCAATAATCAGTTATTTAACGAGAAAGGTATCGATACAATTGATTTTAATGTGTCTTTTAACTTAGGTGAGCCTTTAAAGCCATTGTCAAAAGTAGCATCAGGTGGAGAATTATCTCGTTTTATGTTAGGGTTGAAAACCATTTTATCTGAAAAACAACATTTATCAACGATCATTTTTGATGAAATAGATACAGGTGTGTCTGGTATTACAGCTAGTAGTATTGCACAAAAGATAAAATCAATTTCAAATACAACTCAGGTTTTTTGTATTACCCATTTGCCTCAAGTTGCTTCTGTTGCTGATAATCACTTATACATTTCAAAAATGGAAAAAAATGAGAGAACAAATACAATTGTTACTGCGCTAAGTAAAAAGGAGCGTATTATCGAAATCGCAAAAATGATAGCAGGAAACGATATAAATGATGTTGTTATCCAAAATGCAAAAAATTTGCTTAAAATTGAATAATTTTCCAAATAAAATGTTAAATAATCCCATAGCAAATTTTAAAAATTATATATTTTTTTAGATGTTTTTTTTAAAAATTTGTGCTATTTGATAATATATTATATAATTATTAATAATTCCATTAATTATTGTTCTCAATACTAAATATAATTTTCGAAAAGACAAACAATAAAATGTAGCTTGCAAGGAATTGAGGTGAATGGATATTAATGGAAAGAAAAGTATAATTATCATCCTATTTACCATCATATTAAGTCTTTTTATTAATATTGAGGCTTTAGGAAACACGTATTTAAAGGCAGAAAATATTTATCTATCTCCTGGTGGAGAAACTATTGGTATCGAAATAAAAACTAGTGTAGTTGTTGTCGATGTATATAATGTGAAAAATCAAAAAGGTACAGTTAATCCTGCAAAAGATGCTGGAATTATACCTGGAGATATCATTCTATATATTGATGGTAAGAAAATAAATCAAATTGAAGATATTAAAAGTAAATTGATTAAATATCGAGATGGATACAATAAACCTTTAAATTTTATAATTAAACGTGACAACAAATTACTAAACAAAAAAATGTACCCGGCAATAACTAAAAATAATTCTATTAGTTTGGGTATTTATTTACGTGATAACATTATGGGAATAGGAACAATGACATTTATTTATGATAATATTTACTTCGGAGCCCTAGGCCATCAAATTCAAGATAAAAGTATACCAAAAGCAAAAATGTATAAAACTGAAGGGGTAATTAAAAAAGCTGAAGTAACTAGCATAAATAAAAGCGTTAGAGGTAATCCAGGAGAGAAAAGAGCAACATTTAGTAAAGAAGGAATTGGGGACATAACTGAAAATTCAATTACTGGTATTTATGGGAAAATTAATGAAGATGTTTTTAAAAATAAAAGTAAATTGAAAATAGCTACACAATCTGAAATAAAGTTAGGAAACGCAACAATATTAACAGTAATTAAAAATCAAAAAGTAGAAGAATTTGAAGTGAAAATTATCGATTTAATAAAACAAAATCAAAAAGATATAAAAGGAATTAAAATTCAGATTACTGATAAACGTCTACTTGATCAAACAGGGGGAATTATTCAAGGAATGAGTGGTAGTCCTATAATTCAGAATAATAAAATTATCGGCGCAATTACTCATGTATTAGTTGATGATACAACAGTAGGATATGGTGTATATATCGAGTTCATGTTAGAAGATATGGGTATAAACATTACAAGTTAACTAATATTAATATTCGACAAATCCGACCCGATAATATCAATTTAGTCATTATTATTCAATAGAATATTGTCGAAAAGGCAATTATATATATAATAAAATCGGAAAATACTAATTTTTTATTGAACATGATGTAATTAGTACTTTATAATTAAATTGTAAGCTTTTTTGATATATTTTAGAGGGGGATTGTATAATTGTGTCAGAGATTAAAGTTTTTATAACTGATGATAGTAGAGAACATGTTACAATGATGAGAGAGATAATTAATATGCAAGAAAACATGGAAGTCATCGATTGTACTTACGATGGAGTAAGTCTACTAGAAAAATTAAAAACTACAGATGTTGATATTCTATTATTAGACATTGTAATGCCAAATTTCGATGGGATTCAGGTATTACAAAAATTAGTTAGTGATGATTTTTATAAAAAGCCAAAACATATTATTGTTTTCTCGGCTTTTAATCAAGAGTCATTACTCATTAAATCGTCAGAATTAGGTGCTGATTACTTTGTAATGAAACCGTTTAATGTTAATCATATTATTGATTTGATTAATGATTTAGGTAAATCAAATAGTGAAGTAAAAAGCAAAAAAAATGTATTTGCTATCCAAAGCGATACACCAACTGATTTGAATACTGAAATTACAACAATACTTCATGAAATTGGTGTACCTGCACATATCAAAGGATATTTATATTTAAGAGAATCTATTTCAATGGTTTATGCAAATATTGAAATATTAGGTTCAATTACTAAAGTTTTATATCCTGAAGTAGCTAAAAAATTTAGAACAACTTCTTCAAGAGTGGAACGTGCTATCAGACATGCAATTGAGGTAGCTTGGAATCGTGGTAATATTGATGCTATTTCTTCTATATTTAGTTATACTGTAAGTTTAGCTAAATCTAAACCTACAAATTCGGAATTTATCGCAATGATTGCAGATAGATTAAGACTAGAGCATCGAAAAGCATCTTAATAAATAAAAAGAGGCTGTAACATTTAATGATGTTACAAGCCTTTTTTTAATTGGAAAGCTTAGAATTTTTTATTAATTAATTATTCAATAAACATATAATAAATTAATTGAAATAAATAAACTGCAACGAATGAAAATGCCATTAATAACAAAATAATTTTTGTGATTTTACTATGTAAAATGTTATTATCACGTTTTTTCATAGTTAACGCTGAATTTTTCTTGTTTGACCCACCAGGTTTTTTATTTGTTTTTTTTGCCATTGTTTTCACCTCAATATAAAAATGTTATAATATTTATAGACTAGTTCCATTATAATATAAATTCAGCTAGAATGAAAGAGGTGAAGGCATGAAAAATAATCTAAATATGAAAAAAAAGGGGAGAATAATTTTTCATATTGATATGAATGCTTTCTTTATTTCATGTGAATTAATATCTAAACCAAGTCTAATTAATAAAGCAATCGCGATTTCTGGTAATAATGCAAAATTCAATAAAGGAGTTATTGTTACTGCTAGTTATGAAGCAAGAGAGTATGGCGTTAAAGCAGCTATGCCTGTTTTTCAAGCGAGAAAATTATGCCCTCATTTATTAATTATTCCATCAAATATGAATTTATATCGTGAGTGTTCACAAAAGTTTAAAAATTTTTTAAAAGAATATACTTCTTTAATAGAAATTGCTTCAATTGACGAAGCTTATTTAGATGTAACAGAGTTATGTAAAAATATCCATCCATTAGCTTTAGCAAAAGAAATTCAACAAAAGCTATTAAACATTTATCAGTTACCAACAAGTATTGGTATTGCTGCGAATAAATTTTTAGCTAAAATGGCATCTGATATGAAGAAACCATTAGGAATTACGGTTTTAAGAAATAAAGAATTAAAAGAAAAACTCTGGCCTCTTAAAATTAATGAGATGTATGGAATTGGAAAAAAGACGGCTCCTAAATTGATTGATAATGATATACTTACAATTGGTGATATAGTAAAGAATCCAGAAAAAGCAAAAAAAATATTAGGCAATCAATTTAATCATTTTTATTTGAATGCTTTGGGATATGGCAATAATATTGTTGATCCAAACAAAAATGATAGTTATCAAAGTATCGGGAATTCAACTACCTTTCAAGAACTAATTACTACAGAAACTGTAGCTTATAAAAAATTAAAGGAACTTACGCAAATTGTTGTTAGTCGATTAATTAAACATAGTTATTTAATAAAAACGATATCAATTCAAATTAAATATGCTGATTATAAGTCACACACTAAAAGTTATACATTAAATTATCATACACAAGATATATCGATAATATACAATAATGTAATCGATTTATTTGATGAATTATGGAATAAAAATCTTATTCGTCTTTTAGGTGTAAATACAAGTAACATAATCGAAAAAAGAGATAATATTGAGCAACTAAATCTATTCACATATGAAAATCAAGTTAATAATGAGAATATAATTAAGTTAATGAATGATATAAACCGAAAATTTGGTGAAAATACGATAAAAAGAGGCTATAAATTAAAGAAATGAGGTAGTTTTATGCTTTATACATTAATAACTGGAGCAACAAGTGGAATAGGTAAAGAACTCGCATATATATATGCAAAAAAGGGGCATAATTTAATTTTAATTGCTAGAAGAGATAAATTACTACAAAAATTAAAAAGTGATTTAGAGGCAAATTTCGATTGTTTAATAGAGTACTATGTTTGTGACTTAAATGACATCGAAAAAGTTACAGAAAAAATTAATAAATTAAATAATAAATATGAAATTAATTGTCTAATTAATAATGCAGGTATTGGAATATTTGAAACTATTAATGATCTTTCAATAAAAGCTATAAATGATCAAATAAATATTAATGTTATTTCACCAATAATAATAACAAGATTACTAATTGATAATATAAACAAAAATAATGGTGCAATCATAAATATTTGTTCGGTATTAAGCTATTTACCTAGTACAGGTGCAAGTATTTATGTTGCTACTAAGCATGCTTTACATGGATTTTCTAATACTATTAGGTTAGAATATCCTAATATTCATGTCTTAACTATTCATCCTGCTACTGTTAAAACAAACTTTTTTAAAGACGAAAATTATTTGCAAAGACAAAAACATGTTATAGACCCAACTTTTGTAGCTAAAAAAACATATCTAGCTTATCAAAAACGAAAAAGGAAATTAAATATTCCTAAATCATTTTGCTTGATAAATGGGTTATATTACATACTTCCTTCGCTTGTCGATAAAATAAATCGCAAATATTTTTCAAATAAATAGCTAAATGTTAATAATTCAATATAATTTTAAATATAATTAATTAATTGAAATTATTATTGAGGTGATTGACATGGATTATCAACCCAACCAAATAATAACTAGTCGAAAAAAAGATCACCCTAATTTAGCAATATTTGTCTTCATAATTACAATATTTATAGTAGGTTTTTTTTCTGGAAGCGCAGTTAGCTACGATTTAAGCGAAAAAAATTTATTATCTATAATTAATAATGTAACAGCAACAGTCACTCAATTATCGGTTGAAAAATCATTTTCATTGATTTTTAAAAGTTTTTTTACCCATTTTGTCTATATTTTTATTATTTGGTTTCTATCTTTGACAATAATTGGTATAATATTAGTTATATTCATTGTTTTTTTTAACGGTTTTATGTATGGATTTGTCATCAGTAGTTTTAGCTATCAATTAGGTTTAAAAGGGTTTTTAATTGGTTTTTTCTATACGTTTCCGCAAAATATAATTATTGTTCCATTATTAATTTATTTTTCAGGACGTTCAATTGTCTTGTCTCTACAAATATTTAAAAATTTTTTTCAAACTAGTAGCCGTAAATACCTAAAAGAACTAATAAATCATTATTATAATCAACTTTTTTTTGCGATAGGAGTATTAATTATATATGCTTTAATAATGGGTATATTTGGTAAAACGTTTATTAATATTTTAAAATCATTAATCTAGGTGGTGGGAAAATGGAATCTTCTCAAATTGAATTTACGCGGTATATTAATAAAGTTAAAGAAACACGTGCAAAAATAACTCCACAGAGAATGGAAATTCTAAATATTTTTTTAAATAATAAAAATGAACACTTTACTGCAGAGGATATTATAAAACGTTTAAACACCAAAACCGGACAAGCTACAGTTTACAGAACATTAGAATTATTTTGCCAAGCAAGTATTTTAAAAAAAGTTAATTTTAAAAATGAAGAATTTTTACGGTATGATTTATTAGATCTTAAAAATAAACATTTTCATCATCATTTAGTGTGTAATAAATGTGGTAAGGTTATGGAAATTAATGACGATTTTTTGGACCATATTGAATTCAAAGTGCTCCAAGACTATGATTTTATCACTTTAAACCACGAACTAATTTTAAATGGCATATGTAAAGATTGCCAAAAGGATACAGAAAATGAAAAATAATATAAATTTATATATTGATGAGTTTTTAAATTATTTATTAATTGAACGTGGTCTTAGCCAAAATACAATTCTGGCGTATAATAAAGATATTATTCAGTATAGTGATTTTTTATTTAAAAATCTTGCTATTACTAATATGAAAGAAGTGAAAAGAGAAAATATTATTGAATTTTTAAGTAATTTATATGATTTAAATATGCAATCTAAAACTATATCAAGAAAAATATCTGCGATAAAAATGTTTCATAAATTTTTATTTTTAAATCATTACCTCAAAGAAAATGTATCAGTTTTCATTGAACAACCAAAAATAAAAAAGACCATACCAACTGTCTTATCTTTGCAAGAAATAAATGATTTATTAGCTAGTTTTCCTGAAAATGACATCCTATCATTAAGAAACAAAACTATGGTGGAATTAATGTATTCTACTGGACTTCGAGTTAGTGAACTGGTAAAGTTAAATATAGAGGATATTCATTTTTCTATGGGATTCTTAAAATGTAATGGTAAAGGTAGCAAAGAGCGAATTGTTCCAATAGGAGAAAAAGCCTTAAAAATTTTGAAAAAATATTTAAACACTGCTAGAGAAAAATTAAATATTAATTACGATAATCAAATCTTGTTTCTAAATCGCGAAGGAATGCGTATTTCAAGGCAGGGATTTTGGAAAGTTTTAAAAGAACATGCGGCTATGATAAATTTATCTAAAAATATATCGCCCCATAAACTCCGTCATTCATTTGCAACTCATTTATTAGAAAAAAACGTTGACATTCGTTTTATACAAGAGTTATTAGGGCATAGTGATATATCTTCAACGCAAATTTATACACATGTAAATAGTAAAAAATTAAATGAAGTAGTGGAAAGATATCATCCACGCGGAAAAGTAGAAGGAGATAAAAATGAATTATAAGAGAACTTTTTTAATTGTATTAGATTCACTAGGTTGTGGAGCAATGAATGATGCAAAAGAATATGGTGATGAAGGAGCTAATACAATTAAACACATTTCAGAAAAATTTGCTTTAAAAATTCCTAATATGCAAAAATTAGGTTATGGAAACTTAACTGAAATAATTAACGTCAAGAAAACTGATACACCATTGGGTTATTACACAAAAATGGCTGAAATGTCAATAGGCAAAGATACGATGACAGGACATTGGGAAATGATGGGACTTCATGTGACAAATCCATTTCAAACTTTTACGGAAACAGGATTTCCTAAAGCTTTGATAGATGAATTAGAACAAAAAACAGGACGAAAAGTAATTGGAAATAAAGCGGCATCTGGTACAGAAATCTTAGTTGAGCTTGGTGAAGAACATATGGAAACAGGCAATTTAATTGTCTATACGTCAGCAGACTCTGTATTACAAATAGCTGCTCATGAAGATATAATTCCCATTGAAGAATTATATCGAATTTGTAAGCTTGCTCGTGAAATAACCTTAAAAGATGAATATAAAGTTGGCAGAGTAATTGCCAGACCATTTGTCGGTACAGATAAAGACAATTTTCAACGGACTCCAAACCGACATGATTACGCATTGAAGCCATTTTCAAAAACTATATTGAACCACCTTAAAGAAGCGAATTATGATGTGATTTCAATTGGTAAAATAAATGATATATACGATAGTGAAGGTATAACTAAAGCTTATAAATCAAAATCTAATGCAGATGGTTTAGAAATTTTACTAAAACAAATGGAAACTGATTTTACAGGAGTTTGTTTTAGTAATTTAGTTGATTTCGATGCACTATACGGTCATAGAAGAAATCCTATCGGTTATGGCGAAGCAATCAATGAATTTGATGTTTATCTTGGTAAAATAATGGAAAAATTAAATGATGATGATTTATTAATTTTAACAGCAGACCATGGTAATGATCCAGTTCACATAGGTACTGATCATACAAGAGAGTATACCCCACTTTTGGTTTTTAATAAAACTTTTAAAGAACCTAAAGCCTTAAAAGAGCGAAAAAGTTTCGCCGATATTGGTTCAACAATAGCCGAAAACTTTCAAGTCAAAAATGCTCAAATAGGTGAAAGTTTCCTATCATCATTAAAATAATCTCGATTAAAAACTCATCAAAATTGAATTTCCGGTGAGTTTTTTTATATTTACAATAAAAGTAAAATCATGTAAAATGGATAAGTAAAACTTTTTTATTGGTGGGATTATCATGAATATTAAACAAATAAAATTAAAAGCAACAAACAACATTACTTTTGAACGAGGTGTTGATTACTATGAAAATGGCCATGTTCAAAATTATAAATTACATTATTCAAATGATGTTGAATTAACAGCTGAAGTTATTGGTAGCTTAAATAATATCTATCAAGTGCTGGCTTCTATTGATGAATTTGGAGAATTAGTAGATTGTACATGTCAATGCCAAGCTTTTAATACTTACAAAGGTAGTTGTAAGCATATTATTGCTTTGTTATTAACATATTACTATGATAGTAGCCATAGACCAAAGTTAAAATCTCTTCAACTAACAAAAACCGATAAAGTAGCAACAAAAATGATATCAAAATATACTAATAAAAGTATTAGTAACCTTTTGATTAAATCATCAAATAAAAATGTTAATTTAATTCCTAAACTCGAAATCGATTATAATAAAAAACTTAAAATGAGTTTTATGATAGGGTATGAAAGGCCATATGTTTTGCGAAGTATTCAAAAATTTTATTATGATATGAGAGATAATAAATTAGTTGAATATGGTAAGAATTTAACATTTTATCATCACATCAATCAATTTTCTAATGATTCAAAAGTATTAGTTAAATTCTTATTAAATAATTATTATGAATATCAATTTTATACTGAATTTAATTACCGTAATTCTAGTAAAATTGATTCACGATATTTACTGATTTCACCAAATGCGTTTGATAAGTTTTTTGATATTTATGTAAACAATCAAATTATTTTTATTGATAATTATTTTGAAAAAAAAATTACTTTGCTTGATAAAAATCCGGATATTGTGTTAAATATTAAACCTCAAGGTGATGCATATAGTATATTTGTTAACTTTAACGAAGCATTGTTTTTAAAAGGAGAAAAATATGAATATATCTTTATTAATAATTTTTTATATCGATTAAATGAAGAATTTAGTGATAATGTAGGGATTCTTCTAAAATCTTTAATGGAAAAGGGATCTTCCTTAGTAATAAGCCAATCTGATATGAGCACTTTCTATGCTAATGTATTATGTGAAATTCAAGATTATATATCTATCGAGGCAGAAGATGCTGATTTAACAATCTTTGAACCAACCCCATTAACTACTAAAGTTTTTATTGATATGGAAGCTTCAAATTTAGTAACAGCTAAATTAAAATTTATCTATGGAGATTATGAGTTCGATCCATATAATGATGTTAAAAGTGACACATACAGAAATGTTAAAGAAGAACTAATCGCTAAAAAAATGATGGATCAATATTTTGAATATTATAATAAAGAAATGAAGTGTTTTGTCATTAGTGATGATGATATGATATTTAATCTTTATGTTGAAGGAATTAATGTTTTAGCAAAATATATACAAGTTTATGTATCAGATCGTTTCAAAAACATTATCAGAAAATCACCAGATATTAATTTAGGTGTTAGATTAAGCAATAATTTATTAGATGTCACAATTGATACGCTTGAATTTCCAATTGATGAACTCATGGAAGTTTTATCATCTTATAAAAAGAACAAAAAATATTACCGATTAAAAGATGGATCCTTTGTCAATTTAGAAGCTAATTCCTTAAAAGAATTATCGCAAATTACGGATGGATGTGATCTTTCAAATCAAGATATTGAAAATAAAGAAGTATCAATTCCAATATATAGAGCCCTGTATTTAGATAATATCTTAAAAAACAGCGAATTTATAAAATCTGAACGAGATAACTATTTTAAAGAACTCGTTAGAGATTTTAATAATGTGGATGATACAATATTCAATATTCCAGTTTCTTTAAAGCAAATATTAAGAAACTACCAAAAAACTGGATTTCGCTGGCTAAAGACGATGAGTCACTATGGATTTGGAGGTATATTAGCCGATGATATGGGGCTAGGAAAAACAATTCAGATGATTTCTTTATTTCAATCATATCATGATGAAGTTGAAGACACGTTACCATGTTTGGTGGTCTGTCCTGCTTCACTAGTATTAAACTGGGAGATGGAGCTAGTTAACTTTGCCCAAGCACTTAAAGTCATAACGATTATTGGAACTTTGAGTGAAAGAAAGGCAAAGATAAGTGAAATAAATAATTATGATGTTGTCATTACTTCTTACGATTATTTAAAACGTGATATTGATCTTTATGCTGATAAAAAATTTATGTTTCATGTAATTGATGAAGCTCAATATATTAAAAATCATCTGACATTAAACGCAAAAAGTGTTAAGAAAATAAACAGTTATTGTCGCTTTGCAATGACTGGAACCCCAATTGAAAATAGTTTAGCTGAAATTTGGTCTATTTTTGATTTTATTATGCCTAATTATTTATATCGTTATAAAAAATTTAATCAAGACTATGAGGTTCCTATTGTTAAGGATAAAAACCAAAATGTATTAGGTAGTTTAAAAAGACTTGTCACACCTTTTGTTTTAAGAAGGTTAAAAAAGGATGTTTTAAAAGAATTGCCAGATAAGACAGAAACTACAATGTTAGTAAATTTGGAAGATGAACAAAGAAAACTTTATCAAGCAAATGTTGCACTAATCAAAAAAGAATTAACAGAAAAAATAAGCGAAAATGGCATAAATCATAATAAAATAATGATTTTATCGATGTTGACTAGACTACGACAACTATGTTGCGATCCTTCTTTGTATTATGAGGATTATAATGGTAAAAGTGCAAAACTTGATATGTGTCTAGAACTAATCGAAGCTTCAATTGAAGCAAACCATAAAATCTTATTATTTTCACAATTTACCTCGATGTTAGCAATAATAAAAGATAAGCTAAATGAAAGGGGTATTACTTTTTATTTACTACAAGGTTCTACTAAAAAAGAGGAACGCAAAAAAATGGTCGATAAATTTAATGAGGATGACACTAGAGTCTTTTTAATTTCATTGAAGGCTGGTGGAACAGGACTAAACTTAACAAGCGCGGATGTTGTCATTCATTATGACCCTTGGTGGAATGTAAGTGCTCAAAATCAAGCAACAGACAGAACTCATCGAATAGGGCAAAAGAACAATGTAACAGTTTATAAATTAATCGCAAAAGAAACAATTGAAGAGAAAATTCTAAAGTTACAAGAAGAAAAGCTTAAATTAGCCGATTCGATAATTGTTGAAGACAATGGTAGTATAACGAAGATGACTGAACAAGAAATATTAAATTTATTTGAATAACGATTTTTATATGATATAATACTAGATGTTGTAGAAAAGTAGGTGGTATTTATGCTTCAAACCTTAAATAAATATTCTTATTCAAACAATAAGTTGTTTTATCAAAATCTAAAAAAAATTGCGATTCCGATGGGAATTGCCTCTTTTTTTGGTTCCTTGCTAAATATGATCGATACCCTTATGATTAGCTCATTAGGCGATGTATCAATCGCAGCTGTTGGTAGCAGTAATAAACTATTTTTTTTAATGATTGTAACTTTATTTGGCGTCTATAGTGGTTTTGGAGTATTTGTTTCCCAGTATTGGGGCAAGAAGGATATAAAAAGATTACAAACTATTTATATGACAGCCATCATTACAGGAATATTTATATCTTCAATTGTTTCCTTAATTGCAATTATCTTACCTAAACAAGTATTGAATGTTTTTTCCGATAATCATGAAGTCATAAAGGTTGGAGTTTCTTATTTAAGAATTGTGAGTTTGTCATTTATTCTTTCAAGTTTATTATTTAGTGTCGAAATGGTTTCAAGAAGTACTGAAAATGTGAAATTACCTATGTTTGTTGCGACAACAGGGGTCGTAATCAATACGGTTCTAAATTATCTCTTAATCTTTGGAAATTTTGGTTTTAAGGAAATGGGAGTTGAAGGAGCAGCTATCGCGACTGTAATTTCTAGAATCATTCAGTTAGTTATTTACATCATTTATATTTTAATTACCAAGAATCCAGTTCTCTTTTTAAAAATTTCTAATATTGTTTTTGATAAACAATTGTTCAAAAAAATCTTTATGAAATCCTTACCTGTTGTCGGTAACGAATTTTTTTGGTCACTAGGAATTATTACGATATTTGCTGCCTATGGAAGAAAAGGTACAGAAGCACTTGCATCAATGCAGCTTTTTGATACTATGGTTGGTTTATTGACAGTTTTTACATGGGGGATCGCTAACTCTGCAGCAATTATGATTGGCAAAAAAATTGGTGAAAAAGATATTGAAGAAGCAAAATGGTATGTAAAGCTATTTATATTTAATTCGATTTTTTTTGGGATTATAACTGGTTTTATAATCCTATCTACTATCCCGTTTATTCCAGTCTTTTTTAAGTCACAAAGTCTTTTGGTAATTCATAATATCCAGTACTTACTACTTGTTTTCGCCTTGTATATGCCTTTTAATTTACTAGCAGCAACATTTATAGTTGGGATATTACGGAGTGGTGGAGACACCGCATATGCGTTTTTGTTTGAAGTAACAACTTTATGGGGATATTCAGTACCTGCTGCCTGGTTTCTTGCATTGTTTACTTCCTTCACAATTCCACTTATCTATTTTATAATAACATTTGAACTAGTTATTAAAGACCTCATGTGTTTTATGAGATATAAATCAGGAAAATATATTCATAATTTAGTTCATTAAATAGTCCAATGAAATGTGTTGGTTTTATCGCATTTTTCATTGGTCTTTTTTTTATTAATTCACAATATTTATTAAATATATTCAATATTGAAGAATGAGTATATAAAAGAGGGAAATATAAGTCGAATGATTCATTAACTAATTAATTTAATTCACACCCTACAAATAATTACGTTATTATAAAACAATACAATAATTATGTAAACTATTATAGATTTATGTCATATATTGGATAAGGAGGGAAATTTATGGAAGAAAAAAAACTAATTAAATATTTTTCAAATCTAAACACCTTAATTCATAATGTATTAAATTTTCACTGGAATGTTACAGGTGGGTTATTTCTAACATTGCATCAGCTATATAACGAACAATATAATTTTATCTTTGAAAGTATAGACCAACTAGCAGAAATATTAAAGATGAAGGGAATATATCCGCCAACATGCATAAAAGAAATATATGAATTAGCAGATATAAAAACAATGGAATCAAAAGATTATTCAGCTAGAGAAACAATAGAATATGAGATAGAGCAATTTGAACAAATGAATAAATTAGCATATGAATTAGGAGAAATTGCAAATAAAGAGGATCAATTATCACTTGTAGACTTCTTTACAAATCAAACCAACTTTTTTAATAAACAATTATACTTCTTACGACAACTTTTGAAATAGTAAAAATAGTCAAAATATACTAGAAATAATAATAATTAAATGACCATAATTACATAGATAATATTTTGTCGATATATCACATTATAAATAACTTGATATTACATAATTCGACTGCCCTAAATTCAATCATCCAATAAAAATATTTTATTAACTGTTTACTTATACTAAGTTGCAGAAGTTTGTTATTACTATACAATTATAGGCAATATGAGAGTGGAGTAGTTAGAATTTTCATGAAATCTATGTTTAAAATACATCATAAATTACGTTTGATGTATTTTATTTTAAATTGTAATGAAACTGAAAGAGTAAAAATTTTCTTATCAGACTCTTATAAACATCT
>NSKI01000013.1 GCA_003586005.1 Haloplasmatales bacterium 4B
GAAATAGGAGATGCACCAATAAACATTAGAGCCATAAATAGTAATTGAGTTGAATCAGAGATTTGACTCACATCCATTGTGCTAAAACCAGCGTTTCTAGTTGTGAGCGACATAAAAAAACTATGAAAGATAATATCTATTATATTTTTATCAAATAAAAAATGATTTACTTCAAAAATAATAAATAAACTAGCTCCAAGTAGATAGAGAAAGATGTGCATAGGAAATATTAATTTAACAAAAATCGAAAATCTAAATTTCTGCCCTCTAAATTTTGCTATAAAGTAATCCTTAGTTTCGACTAATACCCAATAACCTACTGAACCTAAAAAGATTAAAACCATAGCAATAGTTATCATAAAATAATCTTTGTTATTAGCGAATGAAATTAAAGAATCTCCAAATATATCTAAACCACAATTTGTAAATAATGATATTGTATGAAAAAAAGCTTGAAAGAGCGATTCCTTAAAAGAATAGTAATTATTTAAGTAAAAGTGAGTACTTAATAAGATATATCCGATAAATTCTATTGTTAAAATCAGTATTAGTACATCTTTTACTAGTCTAATTACCCCTCCAGCCTTTAATTGATTTTGGTCAGTAACTACCATTGATCTTTCTTTAATTGATATTTTCTTACCAATAATAATCCAAATACCAGCAAGATATAACATAAGTCCTACCCCGCCAAATTGCATAATTAAAGCTAGAATTACAAGTCCGATTCGTGAAAATGTAGTTGAAATATTTATGGTAGTTAATCCAGTTACACTCATACCACTTGCAGATACAAATATTGCATCAATAAATGATAGCGACTGGTTATCTTGTAATGAAAATGGAAACATTAATAATAATGCTCCTATTATTGTAAATATTGCATAAAAAGAAACTATAGTTCGTACATATGTGCCAAAGAAAAATTTTCTGGCTTTAGAGTTATATTTTAATTTAAACATTTTTATTTCCTTTTAATCTTATTATTAATACAAACTCACTATTTTATCATGTTTTTTTTAAATTAAAATATTAATCTTCAAATTACATTTAAACATTATTGCCAGCTGCATAACCAGTGGTTAGTGCAATTGTTATATTATATCCACCCGTATATCCGTGTAAATCCAAAACTTCACCGATAAAAAAAAGTCCTGGTATTATTTTAGATTCCATTGTTTTTGGATTTATTTCTTTTAGTGAAACACCTCCACCTGTCACAAAAGCACTCTGGATAGGTTTTATTTCATGAACTTTAATTTCAAATTCTTTAAGCATTCGAACTATGTCATTAAGTTGTTTATTAGATAAATCAGATAATTTTAAAGTATCATCTATCATTAATTTATTAAATATATAATCTATTAATCGATTAGGTAATAAAGACTTTATAATCGTTTTTACATTTTTATGGGGGTTTATAACACGTTTATTTTTAATATCAGTAATTAATGATTCATAAGTTATCTCAGGTAAAAAGTCAACTTGTAATGTAGCTATAGTATTCTTTTTTAAAAAATGATAGATAAATTGACTTAATTTCAGAGCTGCCGGACCACTTAAACCAAAATGGGTAATAATTAAATCATGGATATGATATTTTACTACTTCGTTAAATTCATCTATTAAAGATAATTTTACATTCGTAAAAGATAATCCTTGAAGTAATTTTGAATTAATTAACGGATCATGTGAAATTATTGGACTTTCTGTAGGAAATAAATCAGTAACTTCATGAGAAAATTTGTTCGCTATTTCATAACCAAAACCAGTTGATCCCGTTTGTGGGTAGCTTTTGCCACCTGTTGCAATTACAACATTATAGCTCTTAAAATTCCCATTGGTTGTTTTTACTAATTTATAACCATCCATAATTTGAATGTCTTTCACTTCTGTTTGATATAAGACATTTACTTTATTATTTTTAAGTTGAGCTTTAAGTACATTTATTATATCGATTGCATGGTCGCTTTTCGGAAATACTTTATCATCTCTTTCAATTTTAAATTCAAGACCTAAACCTTTAAAATAATTTAGTATATCATGCGGGCCAAATTGATTTAAGGAACTATATAAAAATCGACCATTTTTTACTGGTAAATCTTTTATGAAATCATTACTTTCTTTTAAATTAGTTAAATTACAACGTCCTCCACCAGTAAGTTTTAATTTATTCCCAATATCTTCGTTTTTATCGATTAATAAAACCTTTTTACTTTGTTTACTAGCAGTAAGAGCGCACATAACACCAGCTGGTCCTGCGCCTATAATAATTACATTATGCATACTTTCACCTCATCTTATTTTTCAATCTCTATTATGTTTGTGTCAATAATTAAAATTTCTACTAAAAAATTATGTATTACCTAAAAAGTTGTGAGAAAAATAATATCAAGTATTTGACTCAATCTTTTATATTATATATAATATATCATATTATTAATAAATAGAGGTAGCTTATGTTAACAAAAGAAAAAATAGATCGACTAAACTTCTTAGCTAAGAAAGCTAAAAAAGAAGCATTAACTGAAAAAGAAAAAATAGAACAAAAAAATTTAAGAGAAGAGTATTTGGCAAATTTTAGAGCTCATTTTCGTAAAAGGTTAGAAAATATAGAATTTGTTGATAACGACAAAATTATTCAGTAGATGCTACAAGGACTAATGCATATGACTCAGTTTCAATATAAGGGGAAAATTTAAAATCGCCATAAAATTGAATGTTTTTAAAACCACAATCAAGTAAGATATCATTTATTTCTGAAGCAAAAATAGGTGTAAGGTAAATGGTATTACTAATTTTATTATTATTTACTGTTAATACAGTATTAAAGGCGATTTTCTGCTTATTTGAATCATAATTATAATTTCTTTCAAAATGTAGTTTCGCCTTTTCATTGATAATATCTGGTAATTTTTTAATTCCTTTTTTTATTATTCGATTATAATTAATTATTTGAATAATTATTTTTCCTTGTGAATTTAGTAGTGATTTTGTATTTTTGAAGAATAAAGCTAATTCATTTAATGATTCTAAATGGACAATAGAATTGCCTATACAATATATTAGATTTAATCTTTGCTGTTTTAATCATTGATTTGTCAATATCAAAAGCGGTAACAATGTAGCCTCTTTCATGAAGTTTAATCGCATAAGCACCTGTTCCACAAGCTATATCCAATATTTCTTGTGGGGGATTTTCGGCAATATTTTTAATAAAATTTAGTTGATTTTCCTTTGTTTGAAAAATATCATCATAATAATTGGATATCTATTCATAAAAATTCATTAGATAACATCCTTTTTAAAGATTATTTAATTCATTATTGGTAATATTATTAGTTAGATTAAGGATTTTATTAAAAGGTGATAATAATGCAAAAGGTAAAGAATATAATGTTAATATTTATAGGTTTATTATTTTTTTTATTAGGTGTTATTGGATTATTTGTTCCGGTTATGCCTACAACAATTTTTTTAATTTTGTCAGGTATTTGTTTTATTAATAGCTCTGAATTATTATATGTACGCTTAATAAAATTAAAATATTTTGGCCCACATATAGAAAATTATATTGAGAGAAGAGTAGTTACAAAAAAAATTAAAATGGGTAGTGCCATATTTTTAATTATTTCCTCGGTTGTAACTGTGATTTTTATAGTGAAAGTTTGGTATTTGCGGTTAATTCCTTTAGTTATATTAATCATTTTTATATGGCATTTATCTACTTTAAAAGCAGTAAATACAACTGATGTTATTAAGAAATCTAATAAAGAGTTTGACTAATGTTACTCTGCATTATTTATGTTATTAACCAATGCGAAAAACATCTATGGTGCATTCTTAATTAATTCATAAATATGTTGATTTTAACTCGCTATTTTTTTGCTTTAACAAAAATTATATAGTATACTAATTATACTGGAGGCTGATATTATGATATTAGCAAATTATAGACCTATAAAAACACGAAATATCTCTTTATAAAAAAATTATAAGGAGGGAAAAATGAATATTAAAAACAATGTATTAAAAGAAAAGTTAAAAAATGTATACTTTATAGCTGGAACTAATTGCAGTGGAAAGTCTACAATGGCTAAACAACTTAGTAAAAAATTTGATATGATTTTTTATAGTGCTGATGATTCCTATTGGAAACATAGGCAATGTAGTAATAAGAAAGATCAGCCCAATATGAACCGTGAATTTCTCGGTTGGGATGAATTCTTTAATCGTGAACCAATTGATAAGGCAACATGGCTTCTTGAAAGTGAACTAGAGGAAATGGACTTCATCATTATGGATTTAGTTCAATTAGCTCAAAAAGAAAATGCGAAAGTCATCGTTGACATTCATTGCATGCCTGAAATATTTGCCCAAATATCTGAATATAGACGGGTTATATTCTTGCTCGCAGAACCAGATTTAGTATTTAAAGAGTATTTTGACAGAGAGGATAAATCAGATGTTTATAACTGCATTTTAAAAAATACTACTAATCCTGAAGAATCCTTATTAAATACTAGAAAACTTGCCAAAGAGATTGCCACTATGGAAACAAATAAGGTTCTTAATAGTGGGTTTAAATATTTAGTAAGAACTGAAACAACTGATTTTTTAACACGTCAAAAATTAGTGATTGAACATTTTGGATTACAGGAAATTATTTAAATGTGAATTGAGTTTTAAAAAGCAACCATGATTTTTTTATGGTTGTTTTTTTATTTTGAACCCCTTAATAATTCATATCATAATCTGTTTAGATAGTTAATAGTTTTAATATGAAATAGATTAACATCTTTTTTTACACAAATATTTAGGCTATTTCACCAAATAAATTTAATTTCATATTATATTATGGTTAAATTTAATAATAAGGAGTTACTTATGAATCAAAAAAAACTTATTAAGTTGGTGAAAAATTTCATTTTTCTAAAACATAATGTGAAAGGTAAATATCTGATGATTAGTTTTAAAGATATAGATAACGATGGAATTGAAGAGATAATAGCTAGGTATTTTTTAAATGATGTTACAAATTTAATAATTTTAAAAAACTCAATCAATGGTTGGGAATTATTTGAAGAAGAATTTTTAGAATTATACCCAGCATATATAAATGCGATTGATGGAAAATTGTGGGGTTATATAAACAATAAGGGGAAATTTATAATTAAACCTCAATTTGACTACGCAAGTGATTTTGAAAATGGAAAAGCAATTGTTTTAATCAATAATTTATTTGCTTTAATTAATTCTGATGGTGAATACATTATAGAACCAACTTATATGTCAATGTCGTTTATTAATGAATCTCTAATAAAAGCAACTACTGATGAAGGAAGTGTGGTGATTGATGGAAAAGGTAAAATAATATCAAAAACATATGCCTATATAGGAACCTTCAGTGATGATTTAGCTCAAGTCGCAAACAAAGATTTTATTTATGGTTATATAAATAAGAATGGAATTGAAATCATTCCCTTAGTATATCAAGAAGTATTCGATTTTGTTGATCAAAAAGCTATTGTTAAAGATTTTGAGAAATATAATTTAATTAATACATCTGGAGATATAATACATACTTATGATTACTACTTTGTAGGTTACTATAATGAAGGGTTAATGGCGTTTATAAAGTCACAAAATGGGTTATATGGCTTTATTAATGAATTAGGTGAAGTCATAATTAAACCACAGTATACAGATGTTTTTCCTTTTAAAAATAATATAGCGATAGTAAATATTGAAAAAGATTTAATAAATCATTATGGTATAATAAATAAATTTGGAGAAATAGTGGTTCCCCTAATTTATAACAATATTATTGACTTAAATGAAAATCGCTTTGCTCTTGGTAAAGCAATTCAGAACAATAAACCATTCTTAGGTTCTATATATGCCGTTAGTGATAATTCAGGAAAAATTATAACAGATTTTATTTTTGATGAAGTAAATGAATATCTACATCATATCGCATCTGTTTCTAATTCATCAAAAACATTTTTTATTGACTTAAATGGAAATCAAGTAAAAAGTTTGCCTATAGTAGATGGATTTGGGAAACTAGAAATAAAGAACTCTCTAATTTCAGCACAAATTGATTATATAATATACTATTTAGATAAACTTGGTAATATAATTAATTATCCTAATTATATTATTCCAGGTAAGGATGAAGTTGATGTTATAATTAATAAATATAAACCGAATAAAAATTATTTAGTTTATTATCCTCATTTTGAAAATATAATGATTTTCGCAAATACTAATCAATTATTAAAAAAATTATCTTTGGTTAGACCAATTCCTTTTCAAAGAACATACCGTTATTATGGAAATTTCACAATCAAATATGTTAAAAAAGATTTAATGGAAATACAATTTGATGGATATAAGTATAATTTTGGATCCGCTCACTGCATTCCTTATCGACAATACGCTCACATTAATCTAATTACAGGTGATTTATATTCTTTAGAAGATTTATTTAAAGAAGATGCTGATTATTCTCAAGAGTTGATTCTACATGTAAAGAGGCAAATAAAAAATGATAATAATATTTATTATTTACCAGGTAGTGATCTTTCAATAACAAATGATCAATTATTTTATGTTACAAATGAAGCGATTCATTTATTTTATAATCCTTGTGAAATCGCTGCATATGTGACAGGGTATCCTGAGTTTATTATTAATTTTGAAGAGATAAATGAAATAATAAATAAAGACAGTGACTTTTGGAAGTCATTTCATTAATAGTGAGGTGATATTATGAAAGTGGATGCTTTTTTTGAAGGTGGAGGTATACTAGGAGTTAGTTTTATAGGTGCATACAAAGCTTTAACTGAAAGGGGAATTTGGATTGAAAAAGCTGTAGGTATTTCTTCAGGGTCATTTGTAGCCGCACTTGTTATTTGTGGATATACCGCCAATGAATTAATTGAAATGTTAAATACTAATTTTACTATATTTAAACAAAAAACGATAATTTCTGAAAAGAATTATCTTGGAAAACCCTTATCTATTTTACTTAAAAAAGGGATTTACGATAGTCAAGCAATCGAAGACTTTGTTGATAAAGCACTACAAAAAAAGGGAGTTCAATATTTTAATGATGTCACTTATAATGGTGAAAGCAACTTAAAAATTATCGCAAAAGATTTTACAAATAAAAGATTGTTATTATTACCTAATGACTTACCTCAATATGACCATGATCCTGGTTGTTTTAAGATAGCTAAAGCTGTTAGGATGAGTTGTTCAATACCGTTTTATTACATACCCTATATATTAAAGTCTAGAAATAAAATTAATTATATTGTTGATGGAGGGATAATAAAAGATATTTCAACCTCTATTATTAATAATAATAATAAATTAACAAAATTAACATTGAGATTTAAAATTAAGGATAAACGGAAAAAGTGGTTTGATAAAATTAATTCATCTAATAACATCGATTGTGCTAATGATAATAGGGAATATGAAAGGTTAATAACCATTTTCCATGATGGTAAAATTAAACCAACTAGTTTTGATTTAAATAGAGAACAAATCATATATTTATATAACCAAGGTTATAAAGCGACTATTAAATTTATTAATGATGAATTTTATAAAAAAAATCCTTGCAATTAATTTATAAAGGATTTTTTTCATAATAAATTATGATATAATAAATAAAACTTAAGATTTTATTTGGAAAATGATTTAACTAAAATACTGTATAGGGAGTAATTAGAATGAGAGACCAAATAAAAGAGCTCGTTAAATATTTTAGGAAAAATGAAAAGCCTAAACAAGAATTTAAATTAGGTGTTGAATTTGAGTATTTTGTTGTTGATGTGAATAGTTTAAAAGTAATAAGTTATGATGGGGATAATGGCTTAATGAATACTTTTGAAGAACTTTTAAATAAAGGCTTTCAAGGTCTTTATGAAAATAAATTTTTATTGGGATTAAAGAAAAATGGCTCTACAATTACATTAGAACCAGGTAGTCAACTAGAAATCAGTATTAAGCCACATAAAAAAGTAAATGATATAGAAACAGAATATTTGGAGATATTATCTGATTTGTTGACAATATTAGAAGAAAAGGGACAAATGCTTTTAGCAACTGGATATCAAGTCCAAAATAAACTTGATGAAGTAAATATTATACCTAAAAAGCGATATGAGCATATGAGTAATTATTTAATTAAGAGAGGCTCAATGTCGATAAACATGATGAAACAAACTGCTTCAACACAAGTATGTATTGACTATGAAAGCGAAGAAGATTTTCAAGATAAATATCGTATTCTATACACGTTAAGTCCAATATTTTATGCTTTTTTTGATAATTCACCTTTTTTTGAGGGGGATATTTATCCGAAAAACTGTATTCGTTCCCAGATTTGGGATAATTGTGATAACGAACGTTGTAATATTATGGCAGAAGTATTAACAACGAATTTTAATTATGAGTCCTACGCTAAATTTATATTAAAACAAAAAGCAATTGTTTTTGAAAATAAATTTACAGATCAATTATTTACAGATTTATTTAATACATCTGATTATAAATCTAATGAACTTGAACATATGCTTTCTATGGTGTTTCCTGAGATTCGACTTCGTTCATTTATTGAAATAAGAATATTTGATTCTTTACCATATCCCTTTAATTTATCTTTAGCTGCTTTGATTAAAGGTAGCTTTTATAGTAGTGATAATTTAAAAGATTTATCTAAATTTATTAAAGAAATTAATTTTGAATCAGTATTGCAAGCTAAAAATAATATAATTGAAAAAGGGGTTCATACAATTTATAATGGACATCGAATTTATGAATTTATGAAATGTTTGCTTTCATTAGCAATTAAAGGGTTAGATGAAGAAGAAAGAAAATATTTGATTCCAATTTCTCGTTTAATTCAATTAAAAATGAACCCAAAAGAATACACTACAAATTTAATTGATTTAGGGAAATTGAATGCCCTAAATTGGTGCATTATAAATAAAAAAGGTTGGGAGAGTATAAAATGGATTCAAGCCGTGTAAATAATGAGTATATAAAAATTGTGAAAGAGAAAGTTATTTATGAGGATTATTTAAACACTATAAAAAAAGTTAGTGAATCTGATGCAAAATATAAAGGGAAGCCAATCCCCTTTTTATATCATCCATTATTTATTACTGAAAGTGATTTATTTAATTTTAACAAACTTGTAAAAATAATGATGTCTATTTCTAATAAAGTTGTTGACCAGTATTTAAAATCACCTCAATTTAGAAATAAATTTGGATTTTCTAAACTATTAGAAAGATTAATTTTAGCAGATCATGGCTATAAAACGAATATTCCTATGGGGAGATTTGATATCTTTTATAAAGATGGTAACTTTAAATTTTGTGAATTAAATACAGATGGATCATCAGCAATGAATGAAGATAATACTTTAGCACAGATTTTATTAAATACCAAATCGATTCAAAAAATGAAGGAAAAATATCAAATTGACTACTTAGATTCTATCAATTCATGGGTTGATGAAAGTCTTGAAATTTATCAGGAATACTCAAAATCACCAAGAAAACCAGTAGTGGGAATAGTTGATTTTAAAGAGAGTGGAACAACAGCTGAATTCGTAAAATTTAAGAAAGCATATATAAATAAAGGGTGTGATACATTTATAATTGATGCGCGTGATCTAAAATACAATAAAGGAAATCTTTACTATCAAAATAATAAACTTGATTTAATTTATCGACGTCTTGTCACAAGTGAATTAATTGAAAGAAGTGATGAGATTAAAGATTTAATTAACGCTATTTTAGATAATGCTGTTTGTTTAATTGGACCAATAAAGTCGCAGATTATGCATAACAAAATTATATTTAAAATTTTACATGATGAGGATACACAAATTTTATTTAATAGAGAAGAAGTTCAGTTTATAAAAGATCATATACCTTACACACGTCTTTTTTCTGAAAGTTATAATAATTTTCAAGAAGTTTATGTAAATAAAGATAAATATATTATAAAACCGTATGATTTATACGGATCAAGAGGAGTATATGCAGGTTTAAGCTTTACTCAATCGCAATGGAAAGAAATATTAAATAAATGTTTTAATAATAATTATTTATTTCAAGAATATTTTTATCCTTATCAAAGAGAGTTCATTGAGTTTGCAGAAAAAAAGGTGCAAGTTAACTTATTTAGTTATATTACAGGCCTATTTGTTTATAACGAAAAATTATCTGGCTTATATACGAGAATTGGGAAAAATCATATTATATCCGGTTTGCATGGATATTACACTGTACCCAATTTAGTTGTCAAAGAAAAAGTGATTGGCGAGGTTTAAAAATGAATTTAGGTTTAAGGAATTATGAAATTGACAGTTATTGGGAAGAAAAGTTAACTGAATTGGCTAATAAATATGAAGATTTATCTATTATCTATCTTTATGGAAAGAATATGTTAAAGTTAGCTGATGTTGAAATTCTTATTACTTCAAGATTTTCACTTGAAGACTTAAAGAATGCAAATAAACTAAAAATATTAATCATTCCATTTACGGGGATAAATAGTCTTCCTATAGAAGAATTAAAAAAGAAGAATATAATTCTTGTAAATACACATGCTCATGCTTCAATTGTTAGTGAACGTGCTTTTACCTTAGGATTAAGTTTGTTGGGTAGAGTAGTTGAACTAGATAATCAATTGAGAAAAGGATTTTGGATTGGTTATAATCAAGATTCTAATTGGCTATCTATTAGAGGACTAAGATGTGGAATTGTTGGCATGGGTGAAATTGGTTTGAATTTGATTAATTATTTAAGTCCTTTTAACAATAAAATTATAACTTTAGAACGTTATAAATATAAACTTCAAAACAGCAGTAACATTGAATTTTTAGATAATATTTCTGAAGTATGTAAAAATTCAGATATTATCTTTTTGTCTCTTCCATTAACAAAAGAAACATTTAATATCATAGATAAAGAAATTTTATTTAAAATGCAAGGCAAATATCTTGTTAATGTTGGTAGAGGAGAATTAATTAAAGAAGAAGATTTATATTTAGCGTTAAAAAAGAATATTTTAAAGGGAGCAGCGCTTGATGTTTGGTATCAATATCCACAAAAAAATGAAAAAATAAATTTTCCTTCTAAATACCCTTTTCAAGAATTAAGCAATTTGCTTTTATCTCCTCATTGCTCAGGAAATGAGATTAATAGTAAAATAAATGTGATAAATGACATTGTTTATAATTTGAATAATTACCTCAGTGGTAAAGATTTAAATAACATTGTTAATTTTGATAAAGAATATTAATTAACTACATTTTCTACACGTCTATTGAATATACATTTCAATAGAGCTATAATTATATTAATATTGAAATGGAAGGTGCGAAAATATGTTTTGTTGGAATTGTGGGAAAGAAATTGACACTAACGCTGTTGTGTGTGTTCATTGTGGAGTATCAGTTACAAAAATGAGAAAAGAAAATACTGATCCTCTAGCTAAATCTAAATTAGTTGCGGGACTATTGGGCATTTTATTAGGCGAATTTGGAGTCCATAATTTTTATTTAGGCTATACTAAAAGAGGTTTAGCACAGTTGTTGTTAACATGTGTAGGCTGGATAGTAATTGTTGGACCAATTATCGCTTATGTTTGGGGCTTAGTTGAAGGGATTCAAATCTTAACTGGTACAATTGATAAAGATGCTGATGGTCGATTGTTAAAAGAATAAATAAATTAAATACAAATATAAAAAACTTCTAAAAATAATTTTTTAGAAGTTTTTTTATTTAACTCCACCAAATATTTACCATGCCGCAATTGCACCATCACACCTTGATTCAGTTCCACCAACTAAAACTCCGGTTTTATTATTTCGCCATATTATTTGACCACGACCAAAGCTACTAGTGTTATGTTCAATTTTGATTTGGTGACCTTTGGCAATTAGTGCATTAATTAAATCATTTGGCATGGATTGTTCTACAGAAATTGAATTTTCTTTCAACCATTGCCAACGTGGTGCATCTAATGCCGCTTGAGGATTTAGCTTAAAGTCAATTGTATTCATTAATACTTGCAAATGACCTTGAGGTTGCATAAAGCCACCCATAATACCAAATGATCCGACAGCTTCATTGTTTTTTGTTAAGAAACCGGGAATTATTGTGTGGTATGTTCTTTTTCCTGGTCTTAATACATTTTCATGATTTTCATTAAGTGAAAAATTATGACCACGATTTTGTAAAGCAATCCCTGTATTTGGTACTACAAGCCCTGAACCAAATCCCATGTAATTACTTTGAATATATGAAACCATATTACCATGGCTATCAGCGGTAGCTAAGTAAACAGTACCACCTTTTTGTGGATTTCCAACTTCTGGTAAAACAGCTGCGTCAGTGATTAGTTTTCTTCTTAATTTCCCGTATTCTTCACTTAATAAGTTAGATACATTCATTTTCATATTTTTGCTGTCAGTAATGTATTTTAGACCATCAACAAAAGCAAGTTTTATCGCCTCGATTTGCTTATGTATAGTTTCTGCATCATCTCGATTTGTGAAATAATCATCTTTTAAGATGTTTAACCCCATTAATGTTACTAATCCTTGCCCATTTGGCGGAATTTCCCAAACATCAAATCCTTTATAATTTATCGAAATTGGTTCAACCCATTGAGGATGATAATTTTCTAAATCACTTTTGCGAATATAACCAGAATAACATTTTGAAAAGGCATCAATTTTATCAGCTAATTCACCATGATAGAAAGCGATACCGTTTGTCTTAGCTATTAATTCTAAAGTTTTTGCATGATCATTTGACTTCCAGATTTCACCAGCTAACGGTGCTCTTCCAGATGGGGCAAATGTTTCAAACCAAGGTTTATATTCTTCTGATTTTAGATATTTTTGATAAATTATAAATGCGTTTTGCCAATTGAATGCAAGTGTAGGCGAAATAGGGAATCCTTCTTTTGCGTAGCTAATTGCAGGAGCTAAGACTTTTGTAAGTGGTAATTTTCCAAATTTTTGAGATAATTCTACCCAAGCTGAAACTACACCAGGAACTGTAACCGGGATAAAACCATAGCGAGGAATTTCCGTAATCCCTTGGTTTTTTAAGTTTTCGATTGTTAGAGACATAGGTGAGACACCGCTAGCATTTAGCCCATGAAGTTTCTTTTTTGTCCATACTAAAGCAAATGCGTCACCGCCAATACCATTTGAAGTAGGTTCAACAACTGTTAAACAACTTGCTGTAGCAATAGCAGCATCGATTGCGTTTCCGCCTAATTTTAAAATATCTAACCCAGCTTGAGCAGCAAGAGGTTGTGATGTCGCTACCATACCTTTTTTTCCATATGTTACGGTTCTTCTTGAGTTATATGGGTAGCCCATTGGGTTATTATCAAACATATTTACCTCCGAAGATTTTCTTTTATATTAAAGCATTTCTAATTAAGAGTCAATATCTACTTATATATAAAAAGATGATTAGTATAACACATATATTTATATTCTGGGAAATACATGAATAAGTAGATTGAAAAATAATTTAATAAAATATATTATTATTTGTTTACAATATTTAGGTTTTTATATATAATATACTATATAGAAATAGTATAACACATTAAAGAGGTGAGATGATGATAAAACTAAATAATAGATTAAAACAAATTATTGAAATAGTGAGAAAGCAACAACCAGTAACAGGTGAACAAATCGCTACTCAATTATCTCTAACTAGAGCAACTTTGAGACCAGACCTTGCGATTTTAACAATGTCAGGTATTTTAAGTGCTAAACCTAAAGTGGGTTATTTTTACTCGGGTATTGATGAGGATTTACTAGTATCTACAAAGTTAAAAGAAAAAACAATCGAAGATGTAATGAGTTTACCTATTATGGTAAACGAAGACACATCAGTATACAATACAATAGTTACGATGTTTTTAGAGGATGTTGGTAGCATTATTGTGATAAATAATGGCTATTTATCAGGAATTGTATCAAGAAAAGACATGTTAAAGGCAGCGATGGGTGGAGGGGATATTAATAAAATACCTGTTGGTATTATTATGACAAGAATGCCAAATGTAGTTTATGCTTACCCAGATGATTTGGTTATAGTTGCATCAGAAAAAATTATCGATCATGAAATTGATTGTTTGCCTGTTGTAGTAAAAGAATCGGTAAGCTCTAAAGATTATTTTAAAGTAATAGGAAGAATAACAAAAACAAATATTACTAAATTATATGTTGAACTAGCTGGAGATTAAGGAGGATTTATGGATAAGAATCTAATTATTTACGTTATATCTGATTCAATTGGTGAAACAGGTGAACAAGTTGCTAAAAGTGTTATTAGTCAATTTGAAATTGAAAATTACGAAATTAAAAAATTTTCACATGTTTTAGATATTGATTATATAACAGAAATTTTACATTCAGCAAATAAAACTAATAGTATAATTATCTATACATTAGTTGAACTAAGCCTTGCAATTTATGTAAAACAGTTTTGTGAAGGGAATTCAATTCCTTATTTTGATCTTTTGACTCCACTACTTAACGCGATTGCTTTTAGAACAAATTTAACGCCACTTCGAGAACCGGGGATTAATCGAATGTTGGATGAAAAGTATTTTAAAAGGGTTGAAGCAATTGAATTTGCGGTAAAGTATGATGATGGAAAAGATCCAAAGGGAATTTTAAAAGCTGATATAGTTTTAATTGGTGTTTCTAGGACTTCAAAGACACCTTTAAGTATGTATTTAGCTAACAAAAATTTGAAGGTTGCTAATGTTCCATTAGTTCCAGAAGTTCCTATACCAAAAGAACTATACGATATACCTGTTAAGAAAATAATTGGCTTAACTAATACACCAGAAAAACTTAACATTATTAGACAGGAAAGGCTTAGAGCCTTAGGATTATCAGGATATGCTAGTTATGCTTCAATGGAAAGAATTCTAGAAGAGATTGACTATAGTGAAGAGATTATGAAAAAAATTGGTTGTCCGATAATTGATGTTTCGTCTAAAGCAATAGAAGAAACTTCGGGATTAATATTAGATATTTTAAAGTGTAATGGGATACATATTTTAAAAGATAGTTTTTAATAGGAGGAAGATAAATTTATGGGAAAGTATGTTTTAAACTTTAGTCAAGGATCTAAAGAGATGAAAAGGGACCTAGGGGGGAAAGGAGCTAGTTTAGCAGAGATGACAAAAATTGGTTTACCTGTTCCACCAGGATTTACGATTACAACTCCTGCTTGTTTACAATTTTATGAGAATAATCAAAAATTATGGGATAAAATTAAAACAGAGATTATACTTGAGTTAGAGGGACTAGAAAAAGTTAATCAAAAGGGTTTTGGGGACCCAGTAAATCCGCTTCTTATTTCAGTAAGATCAGGCGCTGTTATATCTATGCCTGGAATGATGGATACAATCCTTAATTTAGGACTAAACGATGAGACTGTTATTGGTTTGGCAAACGCTACAAATAATCCCCGCTTTGCTTATGATAGTTATCGACGCTTTATTCAAATGTTTTCAGATGTTGTTATGCAAATTCCTAAATATTTATTTGAACAAGTATTAGATAAGATAAAATTGCATAAAAATTATCAATCAGATATTGAACTTACAGAAGATGACTTACTTCAGGTAGTTTTAGAATATAAAAAAATTTATAAAAAAGAGTTGGGATTTGATTTTCCTATAGACCCACTAGAGCAACTATTTTTAGCAGTTGAGGCAGTATTTAAATCATGGAATAATCCACGAGCTATTATATATCGTAATATAAATGATATTCCCCATGATCTAGGAACAGCAGTTAATATTCAATCTATGGTATTTGGGAATATGGGGGAAACAAGCGGTACAGGTGTTGCCTTTACTAGAAATCCATCTACTGGTGAAAACAAATTATTTGGTGAATTCTTAGTTAATGCTCAGGGTGAAGATGTTGTAGCGGGAATAAGAACTCCAAAATCAATTAATGAATTACAAGAATTTTTACCAGAAGTCTATAATCAATTTATTGATATTACTAATATTCTAGAAAATCATTATTCAGATATGCAAGATATTGAATTCACGATTGAAAAAGGAAAATTATATATATTGCAAACTCGAAATGGTAAAAGGACCGCAAATGCGGCAATTAATATCGCAGTTAGTCTCGTTTTAGAAAATAAAATAAGTAAAGACGAAGCTATTATGCGAGTTGACCCTAAGCAATTAGACCAATTATTGCATCCAAATTTTAATGAAACAGAAATGAAGCAAGTAAAAGTATTAACTAGTGGATTACCTGCTTCCCCAGGAGCTGCCTCAGGAAAAATTTATTTTACAGCGGAGGATGTTGTTAGCGCGAAGGAAAGAGGAGAAAAATCTATTTTGGTCCGTCAAGAAACTTCTCCAGAAGACATTGAAGGAATGCTTTATGCTGAAGCAATTTTAACAAGTCGTGGTGGTATGACAAGTCACGCTGCGGTTGTAGCAAGAGGAATGGGAAAATGTTGTATTGCTGGGTGTTCAGAATTAATAGTAGATGAAGTGGCAAAGCAATTAACAATTGGAGACTTAATTTTAAATGAAGGAGATATTATTTCTTTGGATGGAATAAATGGTAATGTTTATCTTGGACATTTAAGCACAGTTGATGTTGAAATGACAGGTAACTTTGGTTTATTTATGAGTTGGGTTGATAATTATAAATTGCTAAAGGTTAGAGCGAATGCTGATACACCGACTGACGCTGAAATAGCTGTTACTCTAGGTGCAGAGGGCATAGGTTTATGTCGTACTGAACACATGTTTTTTGACGAAGAAAGAATTTTTCATGTTCGAAAAATGATCTTAGCCAAAACAAAAGACGAAAGACAAATCGCCTTAGATAAATTATTAGATATGCAAATAGCAGATTTCGTAGGGATTTTTAAGAAAATGGAAGACAGGCCTTGTACTATACGCCTTCTTGATCCTCCTTTACATGAGTTTTTACCTAAAAAAGATGAAGATATTAAAAAATTAGCAAATGATATGCAAATTTCTGAAGCTGAAATTTATAAAAGAATTGTTGATTTACAAGAATTTAACCCGATGTTAGGTCATAGAGGTTGTAGATTAGCTATTACATATCCCGAGATATATTTAATGCAAACAGAGGCAATAATTGAAGCTTGCTTACAAATAAAAGATCATAAAATTACTCCTGAAATTATGATTCCATTAATAGCTGATAAAATTGAGTTTAAATCTATAAAAGATGAATTAAAATCAAAAATTAAACAAATTTTAACTGATAAAAATGAGGATTTAAACTATTTAATTGGTACAATGATTGAGGTACCTAGAGCAGCATTATGTGCTGATGAAATTGCTGAAGAAGCAGAGTTCTTTAGTTTTGGTACAAATGATTTAACTCAATTAACTTATGGTTTCTCAAGAGATGATAGTAATATCTTTTTAAAAGAATACTTAAACAAAAATATTCTACCAAAGGATCCATTTCAAGTTTTAGATCAAAAAGGTGTAGGAAAGTTAATGGATATCGCTATAAACGCAGGAAAGAAAACTAATCCATTATTAAAAATCGGAATATGTGGAGAACATGGTGGAGAACCGTCATCAGTTGAATTCTGTCATAAACTAGGACTAAATTATGTTTCCTGCTCTCCATATAGAGTGCCAATTGCTAAATTAGCAGCAGCACAAGCAGCTATTAAAGGAGAGGATCATGATAGAATATAAAATGGAAAATATAAATGATGTAATTCAAGTTGGTTTTATCTTCTCATACCCACCATCAATTGCGGAAAAAGGTAAATCTAATAAAATAATGAATAGTCAGCTAAATCATTTATTATGTAAATTAAATCGTAAATATGATCAACTTTTTCCAAACTGCAATTATAATGTTTATCCTATCACTTATGCTTATTCAAACTCCCTTCAAGTAAATGGCGCGATTGATTTAAATTTAATTAGTCAAGAAAATAATTTGAAGAGAATTAAAACGGATTTAAAAGGTGTAAATATTATAATTTGTTTTGGGGAAAAAGCACATTTTGCGCTAAAAAAAGTGATTGAAGTTTATGATTTTAATATTAGAATAATTAAAGCTAAAAATATGAACCAACCATATTGCAGAAGTATAAAAAAATTAGATGAAAAAACTTCAGTAAGAGTTAGGTCTAATTTTAAAGTCTTAGATATTTACAAAGAAATAGAAAAACAATTAAATATTTAACTAATTTAAAAAGCTAGAAATTTTATTCTAGCTTTTCATTTATAAAACTATGTTATAGGTGGTTTCTTGTTGATAACCTTTCCAGTTACATCTCCTGCATTGAATATACCAATTGTGATACCGCCTACAATTACAGCTTCTTTTATAGCCTCTTGCATGTCACCGTCAAATACCAAAGCATTAAAAATATTTAAAACAATAACTGTAATAAATGATAGGAGGGGTATTAGCGCTTTGTATATTTTTTTCTTGTATGTATTTGTAATCCCCATAGATAGTGCCACAACATAATAGATTTCAATCATAAAATTTCTCCTTTCCTAAGTAAAATTATTTTTATACTACTTCATTCTATATTTATGGGTAATTCAATTATAATATTCATTAATTTTTACCACTTTACATGAATTCACTAATGATAATTATTGTCAAAGCTATTAAAACATGTTATAATATTATGAAAGCGTTTTTAAAGTAAAGGAGATAATAATGGAAAAGAAATATGTAGCGCCACCATATCGAATTAAAATGGTGGAACCAATTAAAATGACTACTAAAGAAGAAAGAATTGAGAAATTGAAAAATGCTGGATACAATCCTTTTTCACTGCGTAGTGAAGATGTATATATTGATTTATTAACTGATAGTGGAACTGGAGCAATGAGTCAATTCCAATGGGGAGCTTTAATGCAAGGTGACGAAGCATATGCTGGAAGTCGCAGTTTTTTTCGTTTTGAGGGTGTTGTAAAAGATATCACAAATTATCAATATGTTATTCCTGCTCATCAAGGTAGGGGTGCTGAACAAGTTGTCTTACCACAATTAATTACTAAAAAAGGTATGTATTTTTTTAGCAACATGCATTTTGATACAACTCGTGCTCATGTTGAATTAGCCGGTGGTCGTGCAGTCGATGTGGTTATTGATGAGTGTTTTGATACAGTTAATTTTCATCCTTTTAAAGGGAATTTCGATATTGAAAAACTAGAAAAAGAGATAATTGAAAAAGGACCAGAAAACATTGCTGGAATTATTATGACAATTACAAATAATTCTGCTGGTGGTCAACCTGTGAGTATGGAAAACTTAAGAACAGTTAAAGAAATTGCTGTTAAATACAATATAAAAACAATAATTGATGGTGCGAGATATGCGGAAAATGCCTTCTTTATTAAAGAACGTGAAGAAGGATATCAAAATAAAAGTATTAAAGAAATTGCTCATGAAATGTTTAGTTATGCTGATATTCTCTTGATGAGTGCTAAAAAAGATGGATTAGTTAACATGGGAGGAATTATTGCTATAAAAGATGATTTTGATTTATATCAAAAATGCCGAACTTATATCGTTCCTATGGAAGGATTTCCTACTTATGGAGGTCTAGCCGGTCGTGATTTGGAAGCACTTGCTGTAGGACTTGAAGAAGCATTAGATGAGGACTACTTACGTCATCGAATAGATCAAGCTCGTTATTTAGGCGATAAGTTAATTGCAGGTGGGGTGCCTATTCAATATCCAGTAGGTGGACATGCGGTCTTCGTAGACTGTAAAAAGATTTGCCCACATATTCCTTTTAATGAGTTTCCAGCTCAAGCAGTTTGTAATGAGGTATATATTGAAGCAGGTGTAAGGGCTGTTGAGGTTGGATCGTTTTTACTTGGTCGTAACCCAGATACTTTGGAAAACCTTGAAAGTCAACTTGAATTTATGCGATTGACAATTCCAAGACGTACTTATACATACGCTCATCTAGACGTAGTAGCTGATGCCGTAATTTCTGTATATAACCGTAGAGAAACTTTGGTTGGTCTAGATTTTGAATATGAACCACCAGTTTTGCGTCATTTTACAGCTCGATTAAAACCTATTAAATAAAAAATATTAAATGTTAAAACATGTTTCAATATCTATATCGAAACATGTTTTTAATTTTGCCTATTTATTACAAAAATAAGTAATAATTGATAAAATATTGATTGACTTTGAATAACAATAATGATAAAATTACATCAGAAAACGCTTACAAATAATTGTGGGTAGAGGTGCACTAAAAATGCATACATCATAAGAGGACTGGAACTTTTGAGGATGATGGAAGATTTATAGTGCCGAAACGAATAAATGGGCCAGACATATATTCGTTGGAATTTCTTTGTATGGAAGAATTCTGTCATTGATTAATCAATGGAGCGCTACCGGTTAAACATATTTTTTATGTTTAGCCGGTTTTTTAGTTACATTAGAAAGGGTGAGTTAATTGAATGAAGTTATGATTAGACTTAGAATGAGCACAAGTGATGCTCATTACGGTGGTGGACTAGTTGATGGAGCTAGAATGTTAGCATTATTTGGGGATGTTGCTACTGAATTATTAATTAGACTTGATGGTGATGAAGGTCTCTTTAGAGCTTATGAATCAGTTGAGTTTTTAGCACCAGTTTATGCTGGCGATTTTATTGAAGCTACTGGGAGAATAATTAACCAAGGAAATACATCAAGAAAAATGGAATTTATTGCTAAAAAAGTTATTGTTCCTAGACCAGATGTTAATGATTCAGCATGTGATGTTCTAAGTAATCCAGTTATCGTGTGCAAAGCTATTGGAACATGTGTTGTTCCAAAAGAAAAAAAACGTAAATAGGGGGATTTTTATGGAAAAATTAATTATTACTGCAGCTATTTGTGGAGCTGAAGTAACAAAAGAACATTGTTCTTGCGTACCATATACAATTGATGAAATTGTTCGCGAAGCAAAAAGTGCCTATGAGGCAGGAGCAAGCATTATTCACTTACATGTAAGAGAAGATGACGGGACACCTACGCAAAGTAAAGCAAGATTTAAGTTGGCAATTGATGCAATAAAAGAACAATGTCCCGATGTCATTATTCAACCGTCTACTGGAGGGGCTGTAGGAATGTCAGCAGATGAGCGATTACAACCTACAGAATTAAACCCAGAAATGGCTACTCTAGATTGTGGTACTCTAAATTTTGGTGGTGATGATATATTTGTTAACACTGAAAATGATATAATTGAATTTGCTAAAAGGCTACAATTTAGAAATATTAAACCTGAACTAGAATGTTTTGAAAAAGGCCATATTGATTCAGTTTTAAGATTACATAAAAAAGGGTATATTAGCGGACCATTACACTTTAGCTTTGTTTTAGGAGTAAACGGTGGTATGAGTGGAGAATTAAGAGACTTTCTTTTTATGAAGGAATCACTTCCTCAAGATGCAACATTTTCTGTTGCTGGAATCGGTCGTTATGAGTTTCCTCTAGCAACAGCTGCAATTTTAAGTGGTGGTCATGTCCGAGTTGGATTAGAAGATAATATATATTTACAAAAAGGTATTTTAACAAACTCTAATGGGGAGTTAGTTGAAAAAATTGTAAGAATAGCTAATGAATTAGGAAGAGAAATTGCCTCACCTGACGAGGCTCGAAAAATTTTAGGAATTTAGAGGAGGAAATTAAATGAGAAAAGGTAATAAATTTGGAGTTCATCGAGTAATAGAACCAGCTGGGGTTTTACCTCAAGCTGCCCAAAAATTAGATAATGCGATGGAGATTTATAGTAATGAAATTTTAATTGATGTTTTAACTTTGAATATTGACTCTGCAAGTTTTACACAAGTAAAAAAAGCATGTAATAATGATAAAAATCAAATGAAAGAGATGATTTTGGGAATCGTTTCTGAACGAGGAAAAATGCAAAATCCCGTAACTGGTTCAGGTGGAATGTTAATTGGAAAAGTTAAAGAAATTGGACCAGACTTTCCAGATAAAAACTTAAAAGTTGGTGATAAAATAGCGACACTTGTTTCATTAACTTTAACACCATTAAAAATTAACCAAATTAAAGACATAAAAATAGATGCTGATCAAGTCGATGTAGACGCACAAGCAATTCTTTTTGAATCTGGAATTTATTCAGTTATACCAAATGATATGCCTGAAAAATTAGCACTTGCTGCATTAGATGTCGCAGGAGCACCTGCTCAGGTTGCTAAATTAGTAAAAGAAGGCAATAGTGTAGCTATAGTTGGTGCTGGTGGTAAATCAGGGATACTATGTTGTTATCAAGCAATGAAAAACGCTGGACCAAATGGTAAGGTTATTGCTATTGTTCGTGGTGAGAAACATAAACAAGATTTATTAGATTTAGGAGTAACAACAGATATTGTTTTGGCTGATGCGACAAATGGGATTGATGTATACGAGAAAGTGCTTGCAGTAAATAATGGTGAACAAGTAGATGTAACCATCAACGTTGTTAATGTTCCTAATACAGAAATGTCTTGTATTTTAATTACTAAAGAAACTGGAATTGTCTATTTCTTCTCTATGGCTACTTCATTTACTAAGGCAGCCTTAGGAGCAGAAGGCATTGGTAATGATGTAACAATGCTAATTGGGAATGGCTACTCTAAAAATCATGACTTGATTACTTTGGACATTTTAAGAGAATCAGCTGTTATTCGTAAGGTATTTGAAGATAAATATCTTTAGGAGGAAGAAGTATGTTAAAAGTTAATAAAGCATATATTGAAAGAAAAAAAGAATATTTCCCTAATGTAACTGATGCTGAATGGGAAAATTGGCACTGGCAAGTTAGAAATAGGATTACTTCTATTGAAGAATTGCAAAAATATATTAAATTAAGTAATGATGAAATTGGTGCTATCGAAAAAGTTCTTGGGAAATTTAGAATGGCAATAACTCCATACTATCTTACATTAATGGATCCGTTAGATCCTAGATGTCCAGTAAGAATGCAAGCAATTCCAACAATAAATGAATTGCAAGTTGGGACCCATGATTTTGTTGACCCACTTAATGAAGAAGTTGATTCTCCAGTTAAGGGGTTAACACATCGTTATCCTGATCGTGTTTTATTTTTAATTACGGATATGTGTTCAATGTATTGTCGTCATTGTACGCGTAGGCGTTTTGCAGGACAGACTGATAATGAAGTTTCAAAAAACCGAATTGATGAAGGAATTGAATATATTAGAAATCATCAAGAAGTTAGAGATGTATTGCTTTCAGGTGGAGATGCACTATTAGTAAGTGATGATAAAATAGAGTACATCTTAAAAAAACTAAGAGAAATTTCCCATGTTGAGGTTATTCGTTTTGGAACCAGAACTCCTGTTGTTATGCCACAAAGAATAACAGATAACCTAGTTAATATGCTTAAAAAATATCATCCAATTTGGGTAAATACTCACTTTAATCATATAAAAGAAATAACTATTGAATCGAAGAAAGCAATTGATAAAATGGCTGATGCTGGAATACCTCTTGGAAATCAATCAGTTCTTTTAAAGGGAGTTAATGATTGCGTTCACGTTATGAAAGAACTTGTTCAAAACTTAGTAGCAATTCGTGTTCGTCCATATTATATTTATCAATGTGATTTATCAATGGGAATAGAACATTTCAGAACACCAGTTTCCAAAGGGATAGAAATTATTGAAGGTTTAAGAGGTCATACCTCAGGTTATGCAGTTCCTACTTTTGTGGTAGATGCACCGGGTGGTGGTGGGAAAATTCCTGTCATGCCACAATATTTAATTTCTCAATCACCTGGAAAAATTGTACTTCGAAATTTTGAAGGTAATATTTCAACATATTATGAGCCAGAAACGTATCGTGACGAATGTAATTGTGAGCATTGTCAATCACATAAAGAAAGAGACTCAATTGGAGTTTCTCGACTATTGCATGGTGAGCAGTTAAGTTTAGAATTTAAGGATTAAGTAATATTATATGATTGATTTATTAACACCATATAAAACCATATCTATAGTTGGAATGGCTAAAAATGTTGGGAAAACCACCACACTAAATTATATACTTAAAAGTTTTTTTCAAATAAAAAAAATTGGATTAACATCAATTGGTATGGATGGGGAACTTAAAGATACTGTAACAAGTACTATGAAACCAAGGATATATATTGAATCAGGAACAATTGTTGCTACTTCTGCTAGATGTCTTAGTAATTGTGATTTTACTATACAAATTCTTGAAACAACAAATATTTCTACACCGTTAGGAGAAATAGTTATTGTAAAAGCATTAAGTGATGGGTATGCTTTAGTTGCTGGACCTAGTTATAATAAACAAATTCGCGGAATTTTTGATATTTTTTTAAAGTATGGTGTAGATAAAATATTAATTGATGGAGCAATAAATAGAATGTCTAGCGCCGATAGTTATATTAGTGAAGCTACTATTTTATGCACTGGTGCAAGTTATTCAAGCCAGATTAATAATGTAGTTGCTAACACAAGTCATTTTGTTGACTTACTAAGTTTAAATGTTATTGATAATTTCACTGAAAAATTAGCAAATAAATTAATGACGGAAGCACAAGTAAGCTTAATTTATGATGATTTTAGTTTTAAAAAATTAACAATGAAAACGGCATTAAATTCTTCAAAAAAAATTGTTTTTGAAATAAATGAAAATGTTAGGTTTTTAGTTTTAAGAGGTGCGTTAACTACAGAATTAGTAAATGAATTAGTTCAAAATCGTCAAAAAATCAAACAATTAACGATAGTTGTTAGTCACGGAACAAAATGCATCTTTGACTATAAAGCAAGTGAAAATTTAAAAAAATGTAACATTAATATTAAAGTTTTAGCAAAAACTAATTTACTATGTTTAACTATAAACCCTACTTCACCATTTGGTTATACATTTAATGAAAAAGAATTTTTAAGCAGTTTACGAGAAAAAATTAATATTCCAATTTACAACGTGATGAGGGATTGACATGAATAAATTTGTATCTAAAAATGTATGTGATGTAATTGGTTTTTCATATTTAATGAGTCAATTAACAATAACTAGTCCATACGGATATAATTATATGGAAAAAAAATTTAATAATATTGAAATAAATAAAGCAAAATTAGAAACAGAATATAGTTTAATTTATCAATTTATTGATATTTTACCCAATAGTCAAAAACTAGAATTAAATTTAAGCAAGTTTAAAGATATAACGCATACTTTAAAATACTGTGTTAAAGGTAAAGTGTTAGATATTGTTGAGTTATATGAAGTGAAAATTCAAGCTATTCTTATGAATGAGTTAAGCGATTTATTAAAAAATTTAAATATAAATTCGCTTAAATTAGAAAGTTGCTTCAAGATTATAGAAATATTATCTCCAGATTCTAATATTACTAATGATTTTTATATTTATCCATGTTACTCAAAAAAATTAAAATCTATTCGTGAAGAAAAAAGAAGAATCGAACATGAGTTTTATAAAACAACAGATGAGGTTTTACGTGAAGAATTAAAATCCAAACGATCAAAATATGTAATTTTAGAAGCTGAAGAAGAGTTAGATGTCAGAGTAAAATTATCAACAAAACTAAAGCAGTTGCTTGATATTATGATTGAAAACAGTATAGTAATAGGTCATCTTGATTTTTTAATCGCTAAAGCTAGACTTGCAAAAATATATTCTGGGACCAAACCTATTTTAACTAAATCAAATTTGCGTTTTGTAGAAATGAGTAATCCCTATACAAAAGAAGAAGTAGAAAATTCAGGTAATCACTATAAAAAAAATTCAATTGATATGAATGAGGGGACAACTATAATTACTGGTGCAAACATGGGTGGAAAATCTTCGATAATTAAGACAATAGCTTTAAATGTTTTACTAAGTCATATGGGTTTCTTTGTTTTTGCTAAAAAAGCTGAAATTCCAATATTTTATGGTATTGAATATATTAGCGGGGATTCCTTAGACTCAATGCATGGATTAAGCTCATTTGGTTTTGAAATAGTTAAATTAAATGAAGCAATCGCAAAAATTAAAAGTAATAAATATCTTGTATGTGTTGATGAATTTGCTCGTTCAACAAATCCAAGTGAAGGACAGAAATTTGTTAAAGCCTTTGTGGAGTTCTCAAATAAATTTAATTCAATTACTATTTTGTCAACACATTATGATGGTGTATATGTTAAGAATATAAATCATTATCAAATTGTTGGGTTAAAGGAAAATGAGTTCGTCAAATCTATTAACGATATTAACAAATTGATGGATTATTCTTTAAAAAAAGTTTCCTATCTTAATGAAGTACCTAAAGAAGCTTACAAAGTATCGTTATTACTTAATATCGATAATGATTTTAAACAATATTTAGATAAGTGCTATATGGAGAGTGATAATATTGAATAAATTAGGATTAGATTGGCAACTAGTAGAAGAAGCAAGGAATCATGCTAAAGAAATCGCATATTTTACACAAGCGTTCATTGATAAACATACAACAGTTACAGTTGAAAGAGCAGTATGTCGATTAATAGGTATTGATGGTGTAGATGAAATGGGGATACCCCTTGCAAATATTGTTGTTGACCATATAAAAGAAAATGGGAATCTAGGAAAAGGTGTATGCTATTATTTAGGCAACACAATGATTGAAACAGGGTTAACACCACAAAAAATAGCTGAAGAGGTTGCGTTTAATAAATTAGATTTAACAAAATTACCCGGTAACGACATTTTTGATATTCGGGTAAAAATTGAACCGGTTGTAAAAAAGTATTTACGTATAATAAAAGAAAACAAATTACAAAGAGATGAATATCTAAAACAATATGGCGAGAAATCTGGTCCAGAATTATATGTTATCGTTGCAACAGGTAACATTTATGAAGATGTAACTCAGGCAGTAGCCGCTAGTAAACAAGGAGCAGACATTATAGCTGTAATTCGCTCAACAGGACAGTCGCTATTAGATTATGTACCCTATGGAGCTACGACAGAAGGCTTTGGTGGGACTTTTGCAACACAAGAAAATTTTCGGATAATGAGAGAAGCTTTAGATGAAGTTGGAAAAGATTTAGGAAAATATATTAAACTTGTAAATTATGCATCAGGATTATGCATGCCTGAAATTGCTGCTATGGGTGCTTTAGAACGACTTGATGTAATGTTGAATGATTCTTTATATGGCATATTATTTAGAGATATAAACATGAAACGGACCTTTATTGATCAATATTTTTCACGGGTAATTAATAGTTATGCTGGAATAATTATAAATACTGGTGAGGACAATTATTTAACCACTTCTGATGCTGTTGAAGAAGCCCATACGGTTTTAGCATCTCAATTTATTAATGAACAATTTGCAGCACTTGCTTATTTGCCAGAAAAATTACAAGGTTTAGGACATGCATTTGAAATTAATCCAGAAGTTGAGAATGGGTTTTTATATGAGGTAGCACAAGCGCAAATGGCAAGAGAAATTTTTCCAAATGCACCTTTGAAATATATGCCGCCAACTAAATTTATGACGGGGAATATTTTTAAAGGACATGTTCAAAATGCTTTATTTAATATAACTACAATTTTAACTAATCAAAAAATTCATTTGTTAGGGATGTTGACTGAAGCAATACACACTCCTTTTATGTCAGATCGTGCTTTAGCAATTGAAAACGCTAATTATATATTTAATACGATGAAAGATATAAGTAATGAAATTGAGTTTAAAAAAGACGGAATTATTCAAAATAGAGCTCGTGAAGTATTAGAAAAAGGTAATAATTTGCTATCTGAAATCGCTAAAGAAGGTATCTTTGAGACTATTGAAAAAGGAATATTTGCAGGAATAAAGCGGCCTCAAAATGGGGGAAAAGGCTTAGAAAATGTTTTTGTTAAGTCTGAAACCTATTTTAACCTTGTTTTAGAATTAATGATAGAAGAATTGAAGGAGGAGTAGAACTTGGGATATTCATTAGATAATAAAAATTTTGACAAAACCTTAGATTTAACAAAAATAAAACCATATGGTGATACGATAAATGATGGAAAAATTCAATTAAGTTTTACTTTACCTATTCCAAATGACGAAAAAGGAGAAATTTGTGCTAAAGAACTAGCTAATAAGATGGGACTATTAGATGTAACTGTTGTTCATAGTGAATCTTTAGATAAAAACTTTTCATTTTATGTAGTGTATGGGAATTTAGTACATACAGTTGATTATTCACAAATTCATGTTGAAACAATTGATGACAATAAGTTAAGTATGAAAGAGGTTGAAGAATACATAAACCTAAATATTGGTCGTGATGTTGTAGTTGTTGGTGCTTCAACAGGAACCGACGCTCATACAGTTGGAATTGATGCCATTATGAATATGAAAGGTTATGCTGGTCATTATGGCTTAGAACGTTATCATGGAATTGAAGCATATAATATGGGGTCTCAAGTAGAAAATGAGAAATTTATTGAAAAAGCAATTGAAATGAATGCCGACGTATTGTTAGTATCTCAAATCGTTACGCAAAAGGATGTACATATAAACAATTTAACTAACTTAATCGAACTGCTTGAAGCAGAGGGAATTCGTGATAAAGTTATTGTAATAGTCGGAGGTCCAAGAATAAGTCATGAATTAGCTAAAGAATTAGGGTATGATGCTGGTTTTGGAGTAAAAAAATTTGCTGAAGATGTTGCCTCTTATTTCGTTCAAGAGTTAGTAAATAGAAAATTAGTAAAGCGCAAACCTTTAGGTAGTAAATAATAATTTTGGAGGGAAGCATGAACAATCTTCTTTTAGATGTAAACGAAAAAATTGCGACAATTACTTTTAATCGTCCAGAATCATTAAATGCTTTAAATATTGAAACATTATCCGAAATAGATAAAGTAATAGAAGATATTAAAAATAACGAAAATATTGAAATTGTCATTTTTACAGGCACTGGTAAAGCATTTATTGCTGGTGCTGATATAAGTGAAATGGCTAATATGAACGAATTTGAAGCTAAAGAATATGCCAAATTAGGTGCAACTATTTTTCGTAAAATTGAATTACTTGAGAAAATTACCATAGCTTGTATTAATGGTTATTGTCTTGGTGGCGGTAATGAATTTGCAATGGCTACTGATTTACGTATTGCTTCAGAGCATGCTAAATTTGGACAACCAGAAGTATCTTTAGGAATTATACCAGGTTTTTCAGGTACACAAAGGTTACCTAGATTAATTGGTGTAACAAAGTCAAAGGAATTATTATATACAGGTAAAATAATTGATGCTAATGAGGCAAAATTAATTGGTTTAGTTAATCAAGTAGTTTCTCATGAATTATTATTTGAATCTACACTTAATTTAGCAAAAACAATTCTTAAAAATTCGCAACTCGCTGTTAGAATAGCAAAAAAAGTTGTTAATGAAGGCATAGATTCACCACTGGATGACGCAATTAAATTAGAAAACACGTATTTTTCACAACTTTTTTCTACCTTTGAACAAAAAGAAGGTATGCAAGCATTTTTAGAAAAACGAAAAGCTAATTTTAGAAAGGAGGAATAGAATGAAAGTATTAATTATTGGTTCAGGTACAATGGGAAGAGGAATAGCTCAAGTTATTGCAAAATCAGGCATTAAAGTTATATTAAATGATTTAAACGAACAATTATTATCTAATTCCATAAAAGTAATTTCGAATGACTTGGCTAAATTAGTGAACAAAGGAAAAATTACTGAAGATGTAAAAGCAGGAATACTAGCTAATATTACAACCACCATTGATTTTAATACTGCTAAAAATGTTGATCTTGTAATTGAAGCCGCAGTAGAAAATATTGATATTAAAAAACAGCTATTTAAACAACTCGATTTAGTTATAAATCCTCAAGCAATTCTTGCTACCAATACATCTTCGTTATCAATTACGGAAATCGCTACAAGTACTAGTCGACCTGACCGAGTTATTGGTATTCATTTTTTTAACCCAGCCCCAGTAATGAAGTTAGTTGAAGTGATTAAGGGATTAACTACAAGCGAGGATACATTTAATTTAGTAAGTGAATTTGTTTCTAGTATTAACAAAGAACAAGTAAATGTATCAGAAGCTCCAGGATTTGTAGTTAATCGCCTATTAATTCCAATGATTAATGAAGCTATTGGAATTTACTCAGAAAGAGTCGCTACTATCGAAGACATTGACAAGGCAATGATGTTAGGAGCGAATCATCCAATAGGACCTTTAGCTTTAGCAGATTTAATTGGTATCGATGTTGTTTTGGCGATAATGGAAGTATTATATGCTGAATTTTCTGAAGATAAGTATCGTCCACACCCATACTTAAGAAAAATGGTGAGAGCAGGAATGCTTGGTAGAAAAACTAAAAAAGGGTTTTATAATTATTGATTTGGAGGGAATGTGTGAATAAATTCATTGATGTTGAGCTATTTAAATCACATTGCAGAGATGGTATGTCTATTATGGTTGGTGGATTCATGGCTGTAGGTACAGCGGAAATACTAATTGATGCATTAGTAGAGACAAACGTCAAGGATCTTACTATTATTTGCAATGATGCAGGTTTTGAAGATAAAGGCGTTGGAAAGCTGATCTGTAATAATCAAGTTAAAGTATTAATTTCTTCGCATATAGGTTTAAATCCTATCGCTGGAAAAATGATGTCAGAAGGTAAAATGGAGGTTACTTTAACTCCTCAAGGAACTTTAATTGAACAAATACGAGCTGGAGGTGCTGGACTTGGTGGCGTGTTAACAAGAACAGGACTTGGCACTATGGTTGAAGAAAATAAACAAAAGGTAATCGTTGACGAAAAAGAATATTTATTAGAAAAGCCATTAAAAGCAGATATGGCAATTATACGTGGTTCAAGAGTTGATAAGTATGGAAATGTTTTTTATAATGCCACTACTCAAAATTTTAATCCGATGATGGCAATGGCTGCTAATAAAGTTTATGCATGGACTGAAGAACTAGTAGAAGAAATCCATCCCAATCATGTTATGACTCCACATATATTTGTAAATTATATAGTAAGGGAGTCATGGTAATATGAATGTTAAGGAAATAATCGCTCGAAGAGTAGCAAAAGAGTTAAATGATGGTGATATTGTAAACTTAGGAATTGGTCTCCCAACTTTAGTAGCTAATTACGTCCCTAAAAATATTAATGTCTACTTTCAATCAGAAAATGGTTTTATTAATTTGGGACCAAAACCTAATGATGATGAAATTGACTTAGATCTAACTAATGCTGGTGGACAACCTGTCACGATTTTACCTGGTGGAGCTTTTTTTGATAGTTCTATATCTTTTTCAATAATTCGTGGTGGTCATGTTGACTTAACAGTATTGGGATCTTTGGAAGTTGATGAAAAAGGGAATATCGCCAATTGGATAATTCCTGGTAAAATGGTTCCGGGAATGGGGGGAGCAATGGACTTATTAGTAGGCGCTAAAAAAGTCATTGTTGCAATGTCACATACTAATAAGGGAAAACCTAAAATCTTAAAAGAATGTACACTTCCTTTAACTGCTAAAGGTGAAGTGGATATGATTTTTACCGAAATGGGGGTAATTGAAGTTACAAAGGAAGGATTAAAGTTAGTCGAAATTAATCCGATGTATACAATTGAAGAAGTACAAAATGCAACTGATGCAGCTTTGATTATTCCGGAAAACTTAAAATTAATGGAAGTATAGTTAAAATTTAAAAATATCGAATGATAATATCATTAGGTATTTTTAAATTGGGAAATAAATGCTATAATAACAATGTATGCGTTTACAAATTATGCTAAAAGTAAATAAGGATGTGAAACATTGAATATTTTAAATGTAAATTCAGAAATCGGAAAATTAAAAAAGGTTTTATTACACCGACCTGGTAAAGAATTAGAAAATTTAAATCCAGAATGGCTAGAAAGGTTATTGTTTGATGATATTCCTTGGTTAGAACTTGCTCAAAAAGAACATGATGAATTTGCTAATTTATTTCGAAAAAATGATGTGGAAGTTGTTTATTTAGCAGATTTAATTTCTGAAACATTGAATCAAAGTAAAGAGCTTAAACTACAATTTATTAGTCAATTTCTTAATGAGGCGCATGTTGTTAGTGAAACTTTAAGACTAGTTGTAACTGAATATTTAAATTCTTTTGATAGTACGAAAGAAATGATTGAGAAAACAATGGCAGGTATTCGTAAAAATGAAGTGCCAAATTGGACTAAAAGAACACTAACCGATTATATTGGTGATTATCCATTTGTGTGCGACCCAATGCCAAATTTGTATTTTACTAGAGATCCTTTCAGTACAATAGGTAATGGGATTTCAATGAGTAAAATGTTTACTGTTACACGTAGTAGAGAGACAATTTACTCTGATTATATATTTAAATACCATAATCAATATAAAAATAAGCTTAATTATTATTATGATCGAAACCAACCTTTTTCACTTGAAGGAGGAGATATCTTAGTTTTATCAGATAAAATTCTAGCTGTTGGTGTTAGTCAAAGATCACATCCAATCGCTATTGAGGCTTTCGCAAAAAATTTACTTTATAAATACAACACTAATTTTGAAACTATATTAGCTTTCGATATACCAAAGAGTCGTGCTTTTATGCATTTAGATACTGTATTTACTAGAGTAGATTATGATAAGTTTACTTTACATAACAAAATGGATAATCCTTTTAAAGTATATGAACTAACAAAAGACTCTAATAGAGTTGGAAAACTAAAAGTTAAACAAATTTATGACAAGTTAGACAATATTTTGTCAAAATATTTAGATCAATCCGTAAAATTAATACCTTGTGGTGGTGGCGATGAAATCATTTCAAGTAGAGAACAGTGGAATGATGGTGCTAACACTCTTGCTATTGCTCCAGGTGAAGTAATAGTTTATGCTAGAAATTATGTAACAAATTCGATTCTTGAAAGTCATGGAGTAAAAGTTCATGCAATCGCTTCTAGCGAGTTATCTAGAGGACGTGGAGGACCTAGATGTATGAGTATGCCTTTATTAAGGGAAGATTAATAATATAATATTGTGGAGGAAAAAAATGCCGGTAAATGTACGTGGAAAAAGTTTTTTAACATTATTGGATTACAGTCCAAAGGAAATTATGTATTTATTAGATTTAGCGATGAATTTAAAGAAAGTAAAACAAACAGGTTATGAAGGACCAAAATTAAAAAGTAAAAACGTTGCTCTCTTATTTGAAAAAGATTCAACAAGAACACGTTGTGCTTTTGAAGTAGGTGCTTATGATTTAGGGATGAATGTAACTTATTTAGGTCCAACAGGAAGTCAAATGGGTAAAAAAGAAAGTATTGCTGATACAGCTAGAGTATTAGGAAGAATGTTTGATGGTATTGAATATCGTGGCTTTAAGCAAGAAACTGTTGAAGATTTAGCTAAACATTCTGGAGTACCTGTTTGGAATGGATTAACTGACAAATATCATCCTACACAAATTCTTGCTGATTTTATGACAATTTTAGAGCATAAAGGAACTTTAAAAGGTGTTAAATTCGCTTATCTTGGAGATGCAAGAAACAACATGGGAAATTCGTTAATGGTAGGAGCAGCAAAAATGGGACTAGATTTTAGAGCTGTTGCACCTAAAGAATTATGGCCAGAAGCTGAGTTAGTTAAAAAATGCCAAGAAATAGCTTTAGAAAATGGTGGCAAAATAACTTTGACTGAAAATGTACTAGAAGGAACAAAAGGTGTTGATGTAGTTTATACTGATGTTTGGGTTTCTATGGGTGAAGCTGAGGAAGTTTGGGAGAAAAGAATTAAATTATTGAAACCATATCAAGTAAATATGGAATTAATTAATAATGCAGATAGTGAAGTAATATTTATGCATTGTTTGCCTGCATTTCATGATACTTTGACCACTGTTGGAAAACAAATCTATGATAAATTTGGTCTAAATGGTATTGAAGTAACTAATGATGTGTTTGAATCTAAACATTCTGTAGTATTTGATGAAGCAGAAAATCGACTTCACACTATTAAAGCTGTAATGTTAGCAACAATTGGAGGATAAAAGATGTCAAGAATAGTAGTTGCATTAGGTGGTAATGCTTTAGGAAAAACACCACTTGAACAACAAGAGTTGGTAAAAAATACCGCCAAATCAATAGTAGAACTAATCGCTAAAGGGAACGAAGTTATTATCACACATGGTAATGGCCCACAAGTGGGAATGATTAATCTGGCATTTTCAGCAGCTAGCTTAAGTGATTGCAAAACACCTGAGATGCCATTCCCTGAATGTGGTGCTATGAGCCAAGGCTATATTGGATATCATTTACAAAATTCGATATTAGAAGAACTAAATAAAAGAAAAATAGATAAAAAAGTTGCAACAGTAATTACTCAAGTGATTGTTGATCAATTTGACCCAGCATTTACTGTACCAACAAAGCCAATAGGGTCATTTTATAGTGAAGAGGAAGCAAAGATAATTGCTAAGGAAAAAGGATATGTCTTCAAAGAAGACTCGGGTAGAGGTTACCGTCGAGTAGTAGCAAGCCCTAAACCAGTTGATGTTGTTGAAAAGGATGTTGTAAAAACATTAGTTGATTATGGACATATTGTTATTACTGTAGGTGGAGGTGGCATTCCGGTAGTATTAGATGGAAATTCCTTAAAAGGTGTACCTGCAGTAATTGATAAAGATTTTGCAAGTGGTAAAATAGCAGAAATCTTAGAAGCTGATTATTTATTCATTTTAACAGCAGTAGATAAAGTTTCACTTAATTTTAATCAACCAAATCAAATTAATTTAGATGAAATCACTGTCGAATTAGCCAAAAAGTATATAATGGAAAATCAGTTTGGAACAGGTAGTATGTTACCAAAAATTGAAGCAGCAATAAATTTTGCATCTTCAAAAAATGGTAGAACTGCTGTTATTGCCTCATTAGAAAAAGCGATGGATGCTTTAGAGGGCAATAGCGGAACTAAAATTACTTTATAATATAAGGAGTTGATAGTATGCGAAATAACTCTGTTAAAGTAGCAATATGGGGATTCGGAGCCATGGGTAGTGGAATGGCAAAAATGATACTTGATAAAAAAGGATTTGAAATCACAGGAATTTGTGACCTTAATCCTAATTATGTTGGTAAAAATATTTTTGATATTTTAGAGGTTGAACAAAAAGATCATCCTAGTGTATTTGTTAAAAATAATATAGATGAGGTTGTAACAGAAGACTGTGATATTGTTTTATTAGCTACGGATTCTTTTACAAAAAAAGCTTTTCCTAAAATAAAATTACTACTAGAAAAAAAAGTAAATGTAATTTCAACTGCTGAAGAAATGGCATATCCAATGGCACAAAATCCTGATTTAGCTAATGAATTAAATCAAATTGCTAAAGCGAACGGAGTAACAGTTATTGGTACAGGAATTAACCCAGGAATGATGATGGATTTATTAGTTGTATGTTTAACAGGTGTAATGAAAGATGTTGAAAAGATTACAGTTAAACGAGTAAATAGTTTATCACCATTTGGGAAAGCAGTTATGGAAGAACAAGGGGTTGGAATAACTGTTAAAGAATTTACTGAAAGATTAAATAATAATGATATGGCTGGGCATGTAGGTTTTCATGAAAGTGTTAATATGATAGCGGATGCATTAAAATGGAAAGTAGAGAAATTTGAACAACAAATGCAACCTATTATTACAGAGGTCGATAGGAAATCACCATATGGTTTTGCGAAGGCCGGAAATGTTTGTGGTGTTAGTATGACAAGTCAAGGTTATGTAGATGGTAAAGTTAAAATTGATATGTATCATCCGCAGCAAATTGAGCCTCAATATTCTGGAACAAATACTGGAGATTATATAGAAATAGATGGAAGTCCAGTTGTTAATATGGCTATCAATCCTGAAATAGATGGAGGAATAGGCACAATAGCAATGTGTGTTAATATGATTCCCCATGTAATAAATGCAAGGTCTGGTTTAAAAACAATGATTGATTTACCAGTTCCAAGAGCAATAATGGGTGATGTAAGAGAAATGATTGATTAAAAGGAGGATACTTATGGTTGAGAAAGGTTCATGGGTACAAATTCATAAAATCATCTTAAACCCTAGTGAACGAGCTCCGCAGGTTCCTGATGATACTAAAAAAGTACCTCTTGAAATGTGGGTAAAAGGTTTTTTAATTGATTACGGTAGTATTGGCAAAATTGTAAAAATCGAAACTATTACAGGCCGAATTGAAGAAGGAGAACTAGTTCAGGTTAATCCTAGTTTTAAGCATAATTATGGTCACTTTGTACCTGAGATTTTAGCTATAGGACAAAAGGTTAAAAATTTTATGTATGGAGATGAATTTGATGAATAAAGATATGTCTTATGAAAGTGTAATGGCACGGCGTAATGATATAATGAAAAAATCAGTAGGAATTGACTACGATAATTTTGAACTAGCAGGAATTGGTTTTGATTATGAAAAAATGATGGATGATACTTCACCATATACTCTAGATGAAATTAAAAAGATTCAAAATGAATATGGTGTGGGAAATACGCCTTTAAAAGAATTAAAGAATATGACAGATCTTTCTAGAAAACTTGCGCCTAAGGGAAAAGGTGCAAGAATTTTCGTGAAAGATGAAGCCTTAAATGATTCTGGTAGTTTTAAAGCTAGACGAGCAGCTCTTAGTTGCTACCACGCAAAAAAGCTTGGCTATAAAGGAATTATGGCTGCGACTAGTGGGAACTACGGAGCAGCAGTTGCTTCGCAAGCAGCAAAACATGGGTTAAAATGCATCATAGTGCAAGAATGTTTTGATTCAAGAGGAATTGGTCAACCTGAAATTATTGAAAAAGCACGTAAATGTGAAGCTCTTGGTGCAGAAGTTGTTCAACTAACAGTTGGTCCAGAGTTATTTTATACATATTTAAAATTATTAGAAGAAACAGGTTATTTTAATGCTTCTTTATATTCTCCATTTGCGATAACTGGTGTTGAAACATTGGGTTATGAACTTGTGGAGCAATGTAGAAACCAAATTGGCAAGGAACCTGATGTTGTTGTTGTCACAAATGCTGGAGGCGGTAATTTAACTGGAACAGCTAGAGGGATTAATAAAGCAACAAATAAAAAAATTGAAATTATTGGAGCTAGTGTTAATTTAAAAGGATTACATATGGCAAGTGATTTTCAATTTAATCGTAAATCATTTACTACTGGGCACACTGGCTTCGGAATTCCATTTGCAACTTTTCCGGACCGTAGTGATGTCCCTAGATCAGCTGCACGCCCACTTCGATATATAGACCGGTATGTAACAGTTAATCAAGGTGAAGTATTCTTTATAACAGAAACATTAACACTACTTGAAGGAATTGAACGTGGTCCAGCGGGTAACACATCACTTGCAGCAGCATTTAGTATTGCCCAAGAATTAAATGAAGATGAAATAATTGTCGTACAGGAGACAGAGTATACAGGCGCTGGAAAACATCATCAAGCTCAGCTATCATTCGCTAAAGAAAATGGTATTGAAGTTAAGTTTGGTAATCCTATTGATGAAGTACCTGGTAAAAATATTATTATTCCTGAACATCCTGGTTTAATTAAAGTTCATAATTTAGATTTATTTAAAATTAAAAAATCATGTATAAAAAATCATGTTCAAAATAAAACAAATTTATCAGAAACAGATATTCAATTTTTAGTAGAAGAAGTTAATGAAACTAGAGATTTTGTGTTAGAGACGTTAAGTGAATTAAGCATAAATACAGATTGAGGTGATAATATGGAAAAATTAATGACTCGTAATGATGATTTTGAAATAAGAAGGAAACATTTAAAAAACTTGACTGATGAAGAGTTAAAGCAACGATTCTGGAAACTAGCAGATGAGGTTGTTGAACCTTTAATAAAGCTAGCTAAAACGTATACATCACCTGCTATTGAAAGATCTGTCCTTTTACGGATGGGATTTTCTAGTATAGAAGCAAAAGCAATTGTTGATAAGGTAATTGATTTTGGTTTAATTAGTAAGGGTGCTGGTCATGTTGTTTATAAAGCAGCAAATTTAAATGCAATTTCAATTAGAGAAGCTGGGCTTAAGTTAATTGAAGGTGAATTTTGGGAAGATATATTATCAAGTTTTGGGGTGAAGAAATGATGAAACTTAATCCTAATGAAAAATTAGATATTAGAGAATTAATGAAAGATATTAAAAATTATAAACCCAAACGACGTGGGTGGACATGGCGAAAACATGAACCAAATTTGTTAATGAATGGATATAAATATAGTGAAATATCTACACCCTTAAAAAATTCTGTTCCGTTACCAGCTGCTAAATATTTTAATGGAATAGATCCGCAACCGCTTTCTGTTATTACAACAGAAATTGCTTCAGGACGATTTGAAGATGATATAAGAAGAATGCGTATGGCTGCTTGGCATGGTGCAGATCATATCATGGTTATAAGAACAGCAGGTCAATCCCATTTTGATGGATTAATAGAAGGGTCTCCACAAGGTGTAGGGGGTATTCCTGTAACTCGTAAGCAAGTGCGTTTGCAACGCAAAGCTTTAGATTTAATTGAGGAAGAGGTTGGCAGACCAATAAATTACCATTCTTATGTTTCTGGTGTTGCTGGACCTGATATCGCTGTTATGTTTGCAGAAGAGGGAGTAAATGGTGCACACCAAGACCCACAATATAATATTTTATATCGTAATATTAATATGGTTCGCTCATTTGTCGACGCTGCTGAATCTAAAAAAATAATGGAATGGGCTGACATATTACAAATTGATGGAGCACATAACGCTAATGCAACAGCAAGAGATGCTTGGAAAGTTATGCCTGAATTATTGGTTCAACATGCTATAAACTGTGTTTTTTCAACTAAAGTAGGAATGAAAAAAGAAAATATTGCTTTATCAACTGTACCACCAACAGCAGTTCCTGCTCCAGATTTAAAAATTAATTTGCCTTATGCTGTAGCTCTTCGTGAGTTTTTCTCAGAGTATAAAATGCGAGCACAAATGAACACAAAATATATGGAATCTTCTACTAGAGAAGCTACAGTTACTCATGTATTAAATATGTTAATATCTAAACTAACAAGCGCAGATATCCAATCAACAATTACACCTGATGAAGGGCGAAATGTTCCATGGCATATGTATAATGTTGAAGCATGTGATACAGCTAAACAAGCACTTGTTGGTATGGATGGTTTACTTGAAATGGTTGAATTGAAAAATGAAGGCTATCTACGAGATAAATCAAGAGAGATAAAAGAAAGAGCTATTTTGTTCTTAGAAGAAATGCTTGAAAATGGTGGATATTTTGAATCAGTTGAAAAAGGTTTCTTTATTGATTCGGGTATTTATCCAGAAAGAAATGGCGATGGTATTGTTCGGAAGATTGATGGTGGTGTTGGTGTAAATACAGTCTATGTTAGAGATGAAGACTATTTTGCCCCGGTAACAGCTCACTTTGGAAACAATAATATTGCTCAATATAATAAAGATTCTGTTAATTGCCCTTCAGATTTAATCGGTGGTTCTACGTTTGAAGACTCTGACAAAATTATTTTTATTGATGAATTAGACGAGAATGACAATGTATATAATCGATTAGATGAAACGGAAAAATATCGATTATCTAATCTTGTTAAACCAGAAGTTGAATGGTTAGGTGATGGTACAGTTGTAGTTGATCTAGTTTTACCAACTGAAAAACGCCATGCAGAATTCGCCGCAATTGAAATTGGTAAGAAAATGAATTTGTCAGATGTAGAAGTAATACATCGAGAAATTTTACATCAAAGTGAGGCAACACGAATTCAAATCAAAGGTAGAGTTAATTTTGATATCGATTTAAATGAACTAGTTATACCAGAAGAACCTGAAGAGATGTCAGATGACGAAATTAGGAATTTTGTTAAAGAGAATCAAATGAAAATTGTTGCTGGAACAGTTGGAGAAGATGAGCATTCTGTTGGAATGCGTGAAATTATTGATATTAAACATGGAGGAATTGAAAAATACGGAATTGATTGTGTTTATTTAGGTACATCTGTGCCAATTGAAAAGCTTGTTGATGCCGCTATTGAGGCTAATGCTGATGCAATTTTGGCTTCAACAATTATTTCACATGATGATATACATTATAAAAGCATGAAAAAATTGCATGAATACGCAATTGAAAAAGGAGTTAGAGACAAGCTTATTATAATTTTTGGCGGTACACAAGTTAATAATGAACTTGCCAAAAACCAAGGCGTTGATGCTGGATTTGGAAGAGGTACTAAAGGAATTCATGTAGCTACTTTATTAGTAAAAAGGAAACAGGAATTAGGTTATGAAAATTGATGCTTTAGTAGCTGAAATAGGCAGTACTACAACTGTAGTCAATGCTTTTGTTGGAATCCATAATGGGGAGCCACTTTTTCTTGGTCAAGGACAAGCACCAACTAGTGTTAATTTTGGTGATGTAAATATTGGCCTAAATCAAGCTATAGATAATTTAAAAGAAAATTTAGATACCGATTTAGAAATACAAGAAATATTTGCAACTAGTAGTGCTGCAGGTGGATTAAAAATGACAGTTCATGGATTAGTTTACGATATGACTGTTAAAGCTGCTGAAGAAGCAGCTTTAGGTGCTGGAGCTAATATTCATTTAGTAACAAGCGGAAATCTTACTGAATATGATATTCAAAAAATCAAAAATATTAAACCTAATATTATCTTAATTGCGGGTGGTGTAGATTATGGCGAAAAAGCAACAGCATTAAATAACGCTTATGAAATAGCTAGCTTGCAGTTAGATATACCAGTAATTTATGCAGGTAATTGCACAAATCACTATGAAATTTCTGATATATTTAATAAATATAAGCAGGAACAATTTCTTCACATTACTGAAAATGTTTATCCAAAAATTGATGAATTGAATGTTGAACCTACTCGCAAAATTATTCAGGATGTATTTGAAAAACACATAATTCATGCTCCAGGGATGAATTATGTAAGAGAAATGGTAAAAGAAAAAATTATTCCTACACCGGGTGCTGTTATGCACGCTGCAAAATTACTTGAAAAAGAAATTGGAGATTTACTTATTTTTGATGTAGGTGGGGCGACAACAGACTTACACTCGGTAACTAGTGGAAGTGATGAAATTAACCGAATTTTAATTAGTCCAGAACCCCATGCAAAAAGAACAGTAGAAGGCGATTTAGGAGTATATATAAATAGACATAATATTATTAATATGATTGGGTTTGAACAACTTTGTAAAGATATAAAAACAACTAACGAAGAATTAACTGAAATTTTAAACAATTATGAAGCTATTCCAAAACTTAAACAGATTCCTTTAGTTGAAAGATTAACAAAAGAAGCATTAGTAAAAGCACTTAACAGGCATTGTGGAAGTTATCGTAATTTGTATGGATCACAAGGTCGAGTAAGGGTGGCTCAGGGTAAAGATTTAACTAATATAAAATATATTATAGGGACTGGTGGTGCTTTAACAAGACTTCCAAATCGATTTAAATTATTAAAAGAGTTAATCTTAAAACAAGATAGTATTAAATTAATGCCTACAAAAGACGTCGGTATTTTAATAGATAAAGATTATTTAATAGCCTCTTGTGGGGTATTATCTTTTAAATATCCAAATGAAGCATTAAAATTAATCAAAGTTAGCTTAGGATTGAAGGTGATGTGATGTATCCACAAATTTGTGTTAATATTGAAAAGTTAAAACATAATACCAAAACACTTGTAAAAATGTGTATGGACAAGGGTATAACCTCTATTTTTGGCGTAGCAAAAGTTTTAAGTGGTGATAAAACTATCACTAATGCTGTTATAGAATCAGGAATTACCCATATTGCTGATTCTAGGATTGAAAATTTACAACTATTCGAAACTTCTGAATTACCTAAAGTTTTGCTTAGATTACCAATGCTAAGTGAAGTCTACGCTGTTGTTAAGTATAGTGATGTATCATTAAACTCTGAAATTGAAACAATTAGAAAATTAAATGATGCTGCAGCTAAAATAAATAAAATTCATCAAGTAATTTTAATGTTCGATTTAGGAGATTTACGCGAAGGAATTTGGTTTGAAAATGAATATTTAACAATTGTAGAACAAATTTTAAAGTTAAAAAATATAAAATTATTAGGTATAGGCACCAATTTAACTTGTTATGGGACAATCATACCCAGTGCAGAAAATATTGGGATTTTAAATGATATAAAAAAAATTATTGAAGATAAATTTTTAATACAACTTGAAATTATTTCGGGGGGAAATTCTTCAAGTTTACATTTTATCTTAAATAATAATTTACCTAAAGTAATTAATAATTTACGATTAGGTGAGGCGATTTTTTTAGGACGCGAAACTGCTTATGGAAAAAACATTACAGATTTATATCATGATATATTTACATTAAAAGCAGAAATTATTGAATTAAAATCAAAACCATCATTACCTATTGGGGAAACTGGTGTTGATGCTTTTGGGAATAAACCAATATATGAAGATTTGGGGATTATAGATAGAGCCATAGTTGCTATTGGTAAACAAGATGTTTACCCAGGTAATATTTGGCCAATAGACAAAAATATTAAAATATTAGGAGCTAGTAGTGATCATTTAATAATTGATGTAACTAAAAGTAATTATAAATTGGGAGATATAATTTCTTTTGGTACTGGTTATGGAGGATTACTACAATTAATGACTTCTAAATATGTTAAAAAAGAATATGAATTTAAATAAGAAAAAATTACCATCAATCTACTACATTGATGGTAATTTTATTTATTTAATTTTCTATAAATATTAATCCTCATTAGGAAAAATTTGATCTATATTAATTAATCAAACAAATGCAAATTATATGTATCCAACTTTACTAAAGGAACAGAATGCTATTAGGAATTGACCCAAACATTGATTTACGGGATTATGACAATAAAGATGAATTTGACTTGGATGGTGATGGAGACTTAAAAGAACCTGATGGAATTATTGATCATTTAATTGTCAACATCCAGTTACATGGAATGGTGGAATAGTAGCAAATTATTCTGATGTTCAAATCCACGATGCTGCATTTAGTTTACAAAAAACCGAAAATTTATATTTATATTTAGGTAAAAATTTCATATTTGACAATCATACAAAAAGACAAGGATTATTTTCTGATAGTTTTGATTATTCAAATCCAGCATTACCAGACGCTGGACGTAATATACCTGAATTTGGTTTAAAAATAAGAGTAATTGGTGAAAGTGCTGACCGTTCTGTGGGTAAAATACTTATATTTAAATAAACTAGAGCCTAAAATATGTTAACGCTTACATTGATTAGAAAAACAAAAGCAAGAAATATAAAAACGTATATATATTTTTATATATATACGTTTTTTCTTATTGTTAATATCTACCAAATGGTCTACGTCCGAAAAATCTTCTGCGTCCATAAAATGGTCTTCTGTAATAATATGGATAGCCATAATAAGGTCTTCTGTAATAATATGGATAGCCGTAGCCATATCCATATCCGTAATATGGACGAGATAGACCTAACCCTAATGCTAATGGAAAGAAACGTTCGTCATTTTCATCTTGGTCATATAGAATAGGGTATTCATAATCATAATACATCATTTTTATATCTCCTTTTTGTGATACTTACACAATAATTTATGATAGATGTATTGCTTTTGAATAGGCATATATAATTAAATATAATAAAATTATGAATATTATCTATTATTTGTGAAAATTTTAACATTTTTTTGGTAATTTTGTAAAAAGTATAAAAGAAAACGCTTTCTTTTTTAGTGATTAAGTGTTATAATTCTTATTGTAATAGAAATAAATACCGAGGAGGAATAATTTATGAATAAGTTCGATTATATGTCTAAATATGGTTACGAACAACTAGTTTATTTTTATGACAAAGAAACAGGCTTAAAAGGAATTACATGTATTCATGATACAACTTTAGGTCCTGCTTTAGGTGGAACAAGATTATGGAATTATGCAACCGAAGAAGAAGCAGTAGAGGATGTTTTAAGACTTGCTAGAGGAATGTCTTATAAAAATGCAGCTGCTGGGTTAAACCTTGGCGGAGGAAAAACTGTATTAATAGGTGATGCTAAAAAAGTAAAATCTGAAGCATATTTTCGCGCATTAGGTAGATACGTTCAATCATTAAATGGACGTTATATAACAGCAGAAGATGTTAACACATCTGTTGAAGATATGGATTATGTTATGATGGAAACAGATTATGTTACTGGTTTAAGAAAAACTTCTGGTGACCCGTCTCCATTTACCGCATATGGTGTTTATGTTGGTATTAAAGCTTCTTGTTATGAAAAATTTGGAAATGATTCTCTTAAAGGAATTAAGGTAGCAGTTCAAGGTGTTGGACATGTTGGATACTTTTTAATAAAACATTTAATTGAAGAAGGTGCAATTGTTACTATTGCTGATATTAATCAAGACAACATTAATAATATAACTAAAGAATTTGATGTTAAAGTAGTAGCACCTAATGATATTTATAGTGTAGAATGTGATGTATATGCTCCATGTGCTTTAGGCGCTACAGTGAATGATGATACAATTAATCAATTTAAATGTAAAGTTATTGCTGGTTCTGCAAATAATGTATTAAAAGAAGCTCGACATGCTGATATGCTAGAAGCTAAAGGTATATTATATGCTCCAGACTATGTTATTAATGCTGGTGGAGTTATAAATGTTTATCAAGAAATTATCGGTTATGATAGAGAAGAAGCATTAGTTAAAACAAAACGAATTTATGATCGTTTATTAGAAATATACAAAATAGCAAAAGAACAAAAAATTACTACAGCTAAAGCAGCTGATATTATGGCTGAAAATCGTATTAAATTAATGAAAAATGTAAGAAGTAATTATATTAAAAAATAAAGAAATTGGTGAAAATGGAAAATAAATTGTATATCATCGTTGGACATTACGGAAGTGGGAAATCTGAATTTTCAATTAATTTAGCTAAAAAGCTAAAAAAAGAGAAAAAAGAAGTTTGTCTCGCGGATTTAGATATTGTTAATACTTATTTTAGATCACGTGAAAAAAGAGAATCTTTAACTAGTTTAGGTATTGAAGTGGTTTCAGATACTTTAAATTCAGTTAAAGGCTTAGACATGCCTTTTATTTCACCTGCTATAAGAGGACATATTGTTCATAAAAACAGCAATGTGATCCTTGATTGTGGTGGAGATAATGTTGGTGTTAGAGTATTAAAACAATTTGAAAATGAAATTGTTAATCGTGAATATGAAATGCTAATGGTTATTAATGTCTTTCGTCCTGAAACAAGTAATGTAATGCAGATTTTGGAAATGAAGAAAAAATTGGAAAATGAAATTGGTTTATCTGTTACTGGATATGTTAACAATAGTAATTTTCTAAGACAAACAACAGTCGATGATTTAATAATGGCTGATCAAATTATTAGTGAAGTTAGTGATATCACTAATATACCAATTTTATATTTGTCAGCTTTGGAAAAAATAACAAAACAATTGCCTATAAACATTCGAGGTGAAAGATTAATTTTAAATCTTTCACTTCGTGATGATTGGTTTTAAATCAAAGGAGGTATATTAATGGCAAAAGGTAGAATCATTGTTGATGTTGATAGATGTAAAGGATGTGGACTATGTCTTGCAGTATGTCCAAATAATTTGCTAGAATTAGATCAAAATAATGTCAACAAAAAAGGTTATCAACCTATGCGAATTCATACACCAGATAAATGTATCGGATGTGCTAATTGTGCACTTATGTGTCCAGATGTAGTTATTACAGTGGAAAGATTATAATGAGAGAGGAGAGAAAATCGTGGCTAAAGTAATGATGAAAGGGAATGAAGCTATGGCGCTTGCTGCCATTAAAGGTGGATGCAGAGCTTTTTTTGGTTATCCAATTACACCTCAAAGCGAACTTCCCGAATATTTAGCAAAGCATATGCATGAATACGGAGGAGTATTTGTTCAAGCCGAGTCTGAAGTTGCTGCAATTAATATGGTTTATGGAGCAAGTGGAGCTGGAGCAAGAGTTATGACATCTTCTTCTTCTCCAGGAATTGCTTTAAAACAAGAAGGTATTACATATATGGCTGGTGCTGAATTACCAGCACTAATTATAAATGTTATGAGGGGTGGCCCAGGACTTGGTGGTATTCAACCTTCTCAAGCAGATTATAAACAAGTGACCCGAGGTGGTGGAAATGGGGATTATTATGTCCTAGCATTTGCTCCTGAAAATTTACAAGAAACTGTAGATATCATAAAAGAATCATTTGATTTAGCAGATATATACAGAAATCCAGTTATGATTGCTGTTGATGGACTTATTGGGCAAATGATGGAGCCAGTTGATTTAGATGCTCCAATCCCTCACAGAGATATTCCTAAAAAAACTTGGGCTACAATAGGTACTATGGGAAAGAGAGAACCAGTTAATGTTAACTCATTGTTTTTGGATGCTCAAGATTTAGAAAACCATAGTTTTAAATTAGCAAAAAAATATAATGAAATAAAAGAAAAAGAGCAACGTTACGAATTAGTTAACATGGAAAATGCTGAACTTGTAATCGTAGCTTATGGAACTATGTCAAGAATAGTACGTAGTGCATTAGAGATGTTAAAATCTGAAGGCATTAACGTTGGTTTACTTAGACCAATTACTATATGGCCATATCCAGAAAAAGCATTTAAAGAAATACCTGAATCTGTTAAAGGGATTTTAACTTGCGAATTAAGTACTGGACAAATGATTGATGATGTAAAAATCGCAAATAATGGTAAATTACCAATTAGCTTCTTTGGAAGAACTGGTGGTATGCTACCTGAACCTGAAGAAATAGTGAACGCAGTTAAAGAGATGTTAGGGGGTTTGAAAAATGAGTAAAGTAGTATTTGAAAGATCTAATGGTTTATCAAAAAAAGAATTTTCATACTGCCCTGGTTGTACACACGGTATTATTCACCGTTTAGTTGCAGAAGTACTAGTTGAATTAGATATATTAGATAAAACAATCGGTATTTCACCTGTTGGTTGTTCTGTTATGAATTATGAATTTTTTAATTGTGATATGCAACAAGCCTCTCATGGTAGAGCGCCTGCTGTAGCAACAGGTATAAAGCGTGTAAGACCTGATAATATTGTCTTTTCATATCAAGGAGATGGAGATTTAGCTTCCATCGGAACAGCTGAAATTGTACATGCTGCTCATCGATCTGAAAATATTACAGTGATATTTGTTAATAATGCAATTTATGGTATGACTGGTGGCCAAATGGCACCTACTACTTTAATTGGGCAAAAAACAACCACATCACCTTACGGTCGAGATGAAAAACATTCAGGAAAGCCAATTAAAATGTCTGAATTATTGGCAACAATTCCAGGAGCAAGTTTTATTGAAAGAGTTTCAGTTCATGACCCAGCAAATGTAAGAAAAGCTAAAAAAGCAATTAAAAAAGCTTTTGAAGTACAAATGCAAGGTAAAGGGTTCTCTTTAGTTGAATTTATTTCAACTTGCCCAGTAAACTGGGGGAAAACTCCTCAAAAGGCTTTAGAATGGGCAAAAGAAAACATGATTCCTTATTATCCACTTGGAAATTATAGAACGCCTGAGGAGGATGATAGTAATGATTAATGAAAAAGTTATTTGCGCTGGTTTTGGTGGACAAGGTGTAATGTTAATAGGTCAGTTATTGGCTTATTCTGCAAATGAAAAAAACTTAAATACCTTATGGTATCCTTCTTATGGTCCAGAAACTCGTGGTGGGACTGCAAACTGTTCAGTTACAATTTCAGATGAAAAAGTAAACTCACCTGTTATTTCTCAAGCTAGCACAATATTTGTGTTAAATGGACCTTCTTTAGATAAATTTGAAGGTAAAGTCAAACCAAATGGAAACTTAATTATTAATTCTTCATTAGCTACTAAAAAAGTAAAGCGTAATGATGTTAATGTCTATTATATACCAGCTAATGAAATGGCTGTTGAATTAGGTAATAGTAGAGTTACTAACATGATTATGTTAGGGGCTTATTTAGAAATCACAAAATTGTTTGATAAAGAAGTTATTTTAAAAATATTAAGAAAATCATTTGGCGAAGCTAAAGCACACTTAATTGAAGTTAATGATCGTGCTATTGAAGCTGGTAAAAAATTCGTAAGAGATATGAAAGCTAATTAATAAAAAAAAGTCTTATTACATTTTATTTTGTAATAAGACTTTTTTTATTAACGATTATCAATTTTCTCAGGATTCATATCATGTTGGAACAATCTTTTTTCAGCTAAATCAAAATATTTTGTATTTTTTTTTCCATAGTTGCAATAAGGATCGATAGAAATTCCACCTCTAGGTGTAAATTTACCCCATACTTCAATATATTTTGGATCTAAAAGTTTAATTAAGTCTTTCATAATGATATTTACAACATCCTCATGGAAATCTCCATGATTACGAAAGCTTAATAAATACAGTTTTAGTGATTTGCTTTCAACAAGGTGCATACCTGGAATATATGAAATATATATAGTTGCAAAATCAGGTTGTCCTGTTTTAGGACAAAGACTTGTAAATTCAGGACAATTAAATTTAACAAAATAGTCATTGTCTGGATGTTTATTTATAAAATTTTCTAAAACATCTGGATTGTATTCGTAATGGTATTTAACTTCTTGATTTCCCAATAGTGTAACACCTTGTAATTCATTATTATTTCTACCTGGCATAAGGACCCTCCTACTACTTATTTTTTTTATATTTATCAAATGATATACCATGTTTATTTAATTGTTTAATCATTAATACACCAAATATCCCAGGTATAATTTGTCCAGCAATTAGTAAACCTGCTATTATAAAATAGGTTACATCTTCTCCGAAAGATACTAAAATTGGTGTTAACCATATAGGAACAATCAATCCTGGTATAAAAATAATTGGTAGTGCGATAAACCAGTCATTTAGGTTTATTTTTTTAATAAAGAATACAGTTGAAGTGGTTAGTAAACCTACTAGAAAACCACCAACTATATCAGCAATACTGAAACTTATACCACCTAATAACATATTGCTTAACGAATTTGCTACGCCTAATGGTATTACTAAAAATGGAAAAATTGCTGGTAATGCATATAAAGTAGTTGCTATTCTTATTTGGAACATTCCAGAAGCAAATGCCTGTGTAGTGAACATAATTACAACATATATTGCAATTACCATAGCAGAAAATGTTAGTTTATTAATTTGGCTTTTAATATTCATAGTTTAGCTCCTTACTAAGCGGTTGTTTTGTCTAAGTTATCTATAAACATTTAGAATATAAAAAAAGCCTAAAAGGCCTAAATAATAGATTATTTATCCTAGTTTTGTTTATAGACAGGATGGTTACGAACTGTCTTATTACCTTGTATAGTATATCATATGATAAAAAAATACTCAATATAAAAATATAAGGATTATCTTATTGTCACAATTTATTAAGATTTCATAAACTATAGTATAATTGAAATGAAGGTGAGCTATGAATTATAATTTTACTCCCAAAGCCGCGTATGCGGAAATAAATGGTGGTCCACTTGCTCCACAAATAAAGGGGGAAGTTTATTTGGAAGAAGTAAGTGGTGGTGTAGTGGTTAATGTTTATGTTACAGGTTTACCAAACTATAAGTCAGGACAAAAACCAATTGGTCCTCACGGATTCCATATACATGAGAATGGAGATTGTACTATTGGTGATGAAAATGCCCCATTTCAAGCTGCAGGAGGACATTGGAACCCTACAAATCAACCTCATGGTAATCATGCAGGTGATTTTCCAGTTTTGTTTTCAAATAATGGAATATCATATATGGAATTTTATACTAATAAATTTACTGTTGATGAAGCAGTAGGTAAGGCGATAATAATTCATGAAAATCCCGATGATTACATAACTCAGCCAGCAGGTGACGCTGGAAAACGATTAGCTTGTGGCATCATTAAAAAAATGACATAGTTGAAAAACCCTGGTTTAACTTAACCAGGGTTTTTGTACATAAAATCGGATATCCTCGGGTGTTTGAAAAATTTATTTTTTAACCTTAAAATTCTTTAATGCATCAGCTAAAGCTGAATTAACAGATACATCACTTTCTTTATTTATTTGATTTATATATCTTGATACATCTTTTTTTGATAGATTATTTTTTTCTTGTTTTTTTCTTTCATTAAAAGTTGATAGCTTTTCTCTATGTCCGCATAAACATATAAAAATCTGATTATCACCATTACCTACTAATTCAAGTTTTTTATGACATTTAGGGCACCTAGCGTTTGTTAATTTAGCAATTGTTTTTCGATAACCACATTCTCTGTCTTGGCATACAAGTAATTTAGCATCTTTAGCTTGTACTTCAAGCATTAGTTTACCACAATTAGGACATTTTGTGTTGGTTAAATTATCATGTTTATATTTACTTTCGCTGTTTTTAATTTGTTTAACTACACTTATTGCATACTCTTTCATTTCTCCAATAAAATTATTTTTAGTTAAATTCCCTTTGGCTATTAATGATAGTTTTTGCTCCCATTGAGCAGTTAACAAAGGTGATTTTAACTCATCTGGAACTAATTCAAGGAGCTGTCTGCCTTTTGATGTAGTGTAAATATCTCTTCCACGTTTTTCTATTAGGAAAATATTAAATAATTTTTCAATTATATCAGCTCTTGTTGCTACTGTTCCAAGACCACCTGTTTCACCAATAGTTTTAATTAGGTCTGTATTATCACTATTCATATATTTCACTGGCTTTTCCATGGCTGAAAGTAATGTCCCCTCATTAAATAATGCCGGAGGTTTAGTCTCACCTGAGGTTATTTGGATAGTATTAATAGTGATTATATCGCCTTTATTAAAATTAGGTAGTATTTGGTCATCAATATCATCGTCGGTTTGATTATTATAAATGACCTTCCAACCATTATTTAAGATAATCTTACCTTTGGCAGTAAAGATCTCATTGCCTATAGCTGTTTTTAAAGTAATTTGCTCAAATTCATACGCTGGGTATAATACTGCTAAGAAGCGTTTAACAACTAAATCATAAATTTTCCTTTCTCGATCGTTTAAGGATGTTAAGACTATCATTTGTTCTGTAGGGATTATCGCATGATGATCACTTACCTTTTGATTATCAACAAATGAACGATTTGTTTTAATGGGTTTATTAATTATAGCATTAACTAAAGGGGTATATGATCCTATTTTAACTGCATGTAATCGATCTTTTAATGTGTCAATAATATCAGTAGTTATGTACCTAGAATCAGTCCTAGGGTAGGTTAATGCTTTATGACGCTCATATAAACTTTGCATAATTGAAAGCGTTTCTTTAGCAGAGAAATTAAATAATTTATTAGCATCTCTTTGTAATTCTGTTAAGTCATAAAGCCCAGGTGAAAATGATTTTTTATGACTTTTTGATATTTCTTCTACTATTGCGTTTTTATGTTGAATTGAATTTAAAATGTCTTCGCAATATTTCTTATCAAATGATTTTTGATCATTTGCTTTTTTATTATTCCATACCAATTTTAAGTTTTTAGATATAGCAATTATGCCATAGTAATTTCTAGGTTTAAAATTTCTAATTTCTTTTTCTCTTTTTGCGATTATCGCAAGTGTAGGAGTTTGAACTCGCCCACAAGATAATTGAGCATTATATTTGGTTGTTAAGGCACGAGTTGCGTTTATGCCGACATACCAGTCAGCTTCAGCACGAGACTTGGCTGAATAATATAGATTTTCGTACATACGACCATCTTTTAATTTACTAAAACCATCACGGATTGCTTTATCTGTAACAGAAGAGATCCATAATCTTTTAAGTTTTTTTCTTACATTTGCCTTTTCAATTATCCACCTAGCAACAAGTTCTCCTTCACGCCCTGCATCAGTTGCGATTACTATTTCGTTTACGTCTTTCCGATACATTAAGTTTTTAACAATTGAATATTGTTTAGCTGTTTTTGGTATCACTTCTAATTCAAGTTCGTTAGGTATAATTGGTAAATCATCTATATTCCATGATTTATATTTTGCTTTATATTTTTCAGGATTAGCAAGTGTTACAAGATGACCTAACGCCCAAGATACAATATATTGATTTCCTTCTAAAAAACCATATTCTTTTTTATTACAACTTAAGACTCTTGCTATGTCTCTGGCCACAGATGGCTTTTCAGCAAGTACTAATATTTTACTCATTAATTGTTCCTCCATGTTTCTTCATCTTATCATATCATAATTTTTTAAAAAAATAAAATTTTATATTGACATATTATGGCTATAGAGTTATATTAAGTGTAGTAGTGTACTAATTTTATAGTACACTACTACACATTATGGAAAGGGTGTTAAAATATGTTTAAACTAATCAAAAAAGATTCTATTATCTTTAAACGCTATATTACATATTCAATTATCTTTTATTCCGCATTAAACTTACTATTAAGTATGACTATTATTTATAGTAAGTTATCTCCTTGGAAATATCTTGTTTTATTGACTTGGATTAAAAATGATATATTTTTGGGACTGTCTATATTTATCACAATAATTTTGTGCACAGTGTTTAATTATATTATTATTTTTAAAGAGAATTATCAGTTTACGTTGTCACTAAATGTAAGTAGGGGGAAAATATATTTTTCAAAAATTTTAACTGGTTATATTTTTAATGTTATGATAATATCGTTGTTTTTTTCAATCTATTACATAATTTATAAATTCTTAATTAAAGGCCTATTTTATTTATCAACAACAGATATAATTTTAATTATTGCTAATTTTTTAATTTTTACAATGATAATTCATAACCTTGCATTATTTTCCCTAATATTAAAAAAAGCTAATCAACAAGTTAAAATTTTGTGTCTACTGTTTATATTATTTATCTATTCACTGACTTTTTTTTATTTAGTGTTTAATTGTAACTTATATAACTTACACAGTTTTGAACCTCAGTATATAAATATTCTAATTCTCTTACTGTTTATTTTTATCATCACTGTCTTCCTTAATTTTAAATTAGTAAAGCGAGTTGATGTATAATGTTTAAGTTTTTAAATGACAAACCGATATTTATGCAAATTGTCGAAGATATTTTAACAAAAGTATTTCGAGAAGAAATTACATTAGGTGAAAAACTACCTAGTGTTAGAGAATTGGCAATTATGTACACAGTAAATCCTAATACAATTCAAAGGGTAATAAGTGAACTAGCTACTAGAGGGGTAGTAGAAATCGAAAGAGGAAAAGGTACTTATGTAACCAAAAAAATAGAGTTAATTATAAAATTAAAAGCACAGGTTATCAAAAATGAAGTGGGTATATTTATAAATAAATTATTAAAAATGGGACTTAAAAAAACAGAAATAGTTGATGTTGTTAAAGCGGGTGATTTATATGATTGAAATACTAAATTTGAAAAAAATGTATTCTAAAAAGGTTGTTTTAAACAATTTGAACCTTAGACTTCCTGATACAGGAATAGTTGGCATAATAGGTACAAATGGTAGTGGGAAAACAACGTTTTATAAGCTGTTAACAGGGCTCACCACAGTTAATTCAGGGAAAGTAGTAATCAACGACAAAACCATAATTAAATCGAAGAAGAAGATAGTTGAAAAACCTTATAATTATATATCTTACTTCCCTGATGATAAAGTGTTTTATCACATTAAAGTAAGTGAGTTAATGGAAATAACTTCTATGATGTATAGCGATTTTAATATTGAAAAGGCTAAGGAAATTCTTAATATATTTAGTATTAAACTAGATGAAAACATTGAAAATCTTTCAAAAGGACAAAAAATGGTAATAAATTTAACTTTAACAGTTTCAAGAGATACTGAAATTTATTTTTTAGATGAACCTTTTGATGGAATTGACATTGAGTTTCAAGAGCTAATATTAGCATCTATTAACAAATTTATTAATACAGACAAAAAATTACTTCTACTATCATCACATGAAATATTCGACATTGAAAGAATACTTGATGAGTATCTTATCTTAAATAATGGGTTATTAGTTGAATATAATAAAATGGAAAAATTAAATGAAAAGGGGATTTTACTTATAGATTATTTTATTGAAAGAATTGGAGGGTTAAGTAAATGAAAAAATTATATATAGTGATGTGTATCGGCATATTTATTGTTATCTCATTGATTAATATTGTCCTTGTAAAATATGTTCCTATTAAATATGATCCATTTCCAAATACAGTATGTACTAAACAGATTTATAATTCTTTTATTAAAAATAATAATTTTCCTTATATTCAAGATGATTATTATGAAACTGCAGATATATATAAATATATTTCAACAATTAATTTAGATGATAACATTGATAAATGCGATGAGCTAAATAATATAAAATCAATATATTATTTGAATATTGATATTAAAAATGGAAATTTGGATGTCATTAATGTTGTTAAAGATTATAAATATAGAGTAGGTAAGATTACCATTAAAATATATAATCAAGAAGCCTTTGACTTATCACCTTTAAAAGAATTAAATAAAATATATAAAATCGTAGTTAGTGAAAGTTTTGTAGATTACGCAAAAAATAGAGAAGTTTTAACTTATTTAGAAGATAAAGGTTGCATATTGGAGGTATTATGAGAAAATTTATAAATTTAGAGTTTAAAAATAATTGGATTTTACATATATCAATTTTTAGTATTTTTGTTTTTACTGTTTTAATAGGCAATTTATTAAAAATCGTTAATCCTTATTTCTATGTAAGAACAGAAAATTACCTATGGTTTATTACATTATGTTTCTTATTAATGTTTTTACTGTTGGCTTTATTTCATGAATTTCGAAATGAAAAGTATGGATTGTACTTAATGTTGTCAGATAATCATTTTAAACAGTTTATCTCGAAATTAATTTTTCCTTATACTACAATATTAATTTATTACACCATTTTGAATTCATTTTTAAATTTAACAGAGGAAATAGAGAAAATAACGGTGAGATCAAGTGGTTTTCTAATGGATTCGGTTAGTTTATTTAATAACTTTCTTATTTTTCCAAGTTTGATTTTTTTACTAATCATCATATTTTTTAAATATTGTAAAAAGGATATAAGCTTTATATATAAAATTATCTTTTTAGTTTTATTATTAAATTTTATCTACTTTTATATAAAAATTGAATTTGTTTTAAGTTTTGAAAAATCAACATATTTATATGTTATGTCTTATATTTTATTTGATTCCTTGCTATTAAGTGCAGCATATTTATTCTTTTCTAAAATCGAAGCTTAGGGGTGAAGAAATGATAATTTTAAACAACTTGTCAAAAATCTATAGTAAAAAAATTATCCTTGATAATATTAATTTTGAGTTTAAAAATTATGGGATTGTTGGTTTACTAGGTAAAAATGGTGCAGGTAAAACAACTTTATTAAAAATAATATCGAATTTACGAAAACCTACAACAGGCGAAGTATTTGTAAAAAATAGCTTTTCAATGATGCCAGATGTTTTAGAGATTTATGATTATTCAATATTGGAGATGGCATCATTATATCAAACTTTTTATAAAGATTTTAATTATGATTTATTTATTTCCATAATTAATAATGGAAAAATTGTTAAAGAAAAGTTGTTTTCTACTTTATCCAAAGGGCAACAGACATATGTTTGTTTAGCATTAACTATTTCAAGAGATGTTGATATTTATTTATTAGATGAACCATTTTCAGGATTAGATGTAATTACCAGAAAGGAAATAATAAATAATATCATAAATAACATCAATACTTTAGAAAAATTAGTACTAATTTCTAGTCATGATTTAAATCACTTGGAAAGACTCGCTGAAAATTTAGTTATTTTAAAAGACGGGAAATTAAAATTATATACATACGATGATATTTCAAAGTATGATACTATTAAAGAATTTTATAAATCAATAATCTAAACGTTTATAATAGGTAATATATCAATGTGTGCATATCATATAGTAAATTAATATTAGGAGGGAAATTATATGAGTGAATCAGGATATGTAGCAACACCATTTGGAACTAATTACTCTATTATCTTAGTGTTATTTATTTTACTTGCTATCATTGGTTGTGTTTGTTATTCAGGATTGAGTTATTAATTGAAAAATAAGGTAAAGCCACAGTTTCTGCTGTGGCTTTTTAACGTAATTATTATAAATGTATTTTAATAGTTTGCAAGGTTTGTTATAATATATTAATGAAGACAAAATTTTTAATAAAGGAGTACATATGAAAAAGTTATCAAATTTTGGAATGGCTACATTAATTTTGCAAACAATTGCCACATTTGGTCTAAATTGGTTGTACTTTTTAATATATTATCGTTTAGAAAAGTTTGCATTCTTAACAAATAATAAAGAAAATGTAGAAGAATCCTATCTATATCTTTTTTTTAAAAAAAATGTTAAAGCTTTGTCTATTATTTCAATTTGCTTTTACTTCTTATTTTTATATTTTGTAGCAATGATCATGTTATTAAGTGTAGATGAGAACTTTTTTAATATTATAAACTTTAGTTTATTTGAATTTGTCTTGAATAATACTTTTTACTCAATTTTACTCGCAGTTGGTTTATTTATTGTTATTACTTACTCATATAAAATTGTTATAAAAAATGTCTATAATACTATTTATAAAAATAATAATGAATACTTTAATAATTATAATGATATTGATTTTATAATTTTCGTTGTTCTTTCCATTATTTCTTTAGGTTGGCTGTATATTTTATATTTATTTACATTAGGAATATATGAATTTTATTTATTTATGATTAATAAATTTATTAATAAATCTAAATATAACTTTAGCACTTTTGGGATTATTTCTATTTTTTTAATCATCTTTACTGATATAGTTGTATTATATTATATAATTGAATTTCGGTTTTATATTAATCCAATTAGTGTTTATCTTTTGTTACTTTTTTTATTGAATCCCCTTTTGAATTATGGATTATATGAGATAAAAATGAGTTTATTTCTTGATTATCAATTT
>NSKI01000014.1 GCA_003586005.1 Haloplasmatales bacterium 4B
GGAAATTGGATTTATGTCTCTTTTTGTGTACAAAAAAACTGATGTGAGTTTTCACCCACACCAGATATTATAGAACCGTTTTTTTATATTCATACATAATAAGCTTTTATAATTGCTAAGCTTCAACTTAATGGGTAATTGGTTATCTGTTAAAATACAAATAGTCTTGGAAAATTTGTTAAGAACATCAAATTATGCTATAATATAATAAATATTGGACTTTTATATGAAGTTAGGTAATTTATAATATACTTATTAAAAAATAAAGGAGTCATATTATTTCTATAATTAAGTAACATAGTAGTGGAACTGATAAAATATGACTATTAGAAAAAAATAGGTATGACAGAAATAAAAAGAGATGATGTACTGATATATTAGGAGATTGTAAAATAAAAGAAAAATTTTATATTAATTGTTTTTAAATATTTGTAGGAGGTGAAATTAACGTGAAGCGTATTATCTTAAAACATCACAAAAATAGAACTATTGCTCTCTTTGTTGCTCGTGTAATCTCTACTATAGCAATAGCCTTTTTTCTATTAATGGTTACTGGTGACCTAGAATCCATTAATGAACCTTTTACAATTGAAGGGCTATTAGTGGGTGGGTTTGCAATTATGTTATTGCTAGCTATTATATTTTGTTGGTTTAAAGAAGGTATTGGAGGGATAATTTTAATAATTATTTCTGTATTATTTGCTATTTTTATATATATTTCAGCAGGAAATTACAAACTTTTGGCATCTGTGTTAATAAGCCTTCCCTTCTTACTATCGGGTATACTATTTTTTACAGTAGGTAGAGTTGAGAAATAATTAAACATTAAAAAATGATGAGTATGAAAAAAGAAGAGCTAATCCTTATATTATGTTTTTGACAATGGAAGATATAGAAACAAGTATTATTGAAGTATTGGGTGATGCAGCAACGGTGGCTGAATTTGATAGAGGAAATAATATATCATATTGATTGAATTAACTCAAAGTAGAAGAAATATTATGGTTGTACCTGTCACTTTTGTTGGATAAATCGAAGATTAGCGATCAAAACTTATTAATTTATAGTGAAGGAATGGAAATAGGAGGATTTAAAGCTATGAATTTATTAAAGATAAGTGATTTAAATAAACCACAAATACTAGAGATATTTGACATTGCTGACAAGCTAAAAGCAAAAGAGAATCATCATGTCCTAAAGGGCAAAACATTTATATTATTCTTTCCGACAACAAGTATAAGGACAAGGATTTCATTTGAAAAAGGTATTCATGCTTTAGGGGGACAGTGCATCTTATTTCCACCTGATACCCTTGATAAAAGAGAAAAATTAGAAGATACCATCAAGTATATTGAAAACTGGGCAGATTTAGTAATTGTTAGGCATCCTGATTTGAATAAAATTCGTGAGATTACAAAACATTCACAGATTCCCATTATTAACGCCATGACTCTACTTAACCATCCATGTGAGATTCTTTCAGATTTGTATTCAATAAGTAAATTAAGAAGGGATTATCAAGATTTAACTTACACCTTTGTTGGAGAAGACGGGAATATATCAAGGTCATGGGTGGAAATCGCAAAAATTATGAACCTCGATTTAAATCACGTATGTACAGCTGAAAATAGAATAAAGGAAAATGACGCTAATTATAAATTTTATATAGAATTAGATGATTTATTAACTAAAAGTGATATTGTTCTAACAGATTCACTTTCTGACAAATTGAATACAGATGACTATATAAGTAAATATCAAATAACACTTAAACGAATGATGCTAACAAAAAACAATGCATTATTGAATCCATGTCCACCTTTTTACAGAAATGAGGAAGTAAGCAAGGATGTAATTGAGTCTAAGTATTTTGTTGGCTATGATTTTAAGAAAAACTTACTATATATACAACAAGCAATTATTATTTATTGTCTTGGAATTAGTATTGATTATTACAAATAGGTTTCTAGGTTATTTGGAAATAACCGAGTTAAAAATGACAAAGGGTGAAAAGGAAGTATTTTGTTTTGAATTTACCTTTAGAGGTCAATCTACTCCTGAGGCGAATCTCCGAAAGAAGATGATTATTTACTAACTCAGGAATTTATGTTTCTGATACGAGTTATTCAGTAGGGACAGTTCAACTATATTTAATTATAGATGTTCCTGAAGTTTAAGTATATACAGAGTTTTGTCAGACTAAGGATTATGACTATGTTTTACAGATAAAGAAATAGATAAAATGTTTAAAGATAATTCCTAATTAGGTTACTAGCTTAATAAAGTTGGTAACCTTTTATTATAATAATTAATTGATATTATTGGGAGAAAGTTAGGTTCTTGGAATAAAATTCTGTTTAACAAATTGTTTATTTGTACAGTATTAATAGTCTTTGGTTAAGAAGATTGAATAATAAGAAATATTACTAAAAGAAAGGTATAATTATCAAAATGATTGATTCTTTATCGTTTATAAAAAGTAGTGATATAAAATAAAATAGTTATGAAAATAATGATTATCATATTGACTAATATAGAGAGAATTTAGTAAAGCATAATATCATTAATCAGTTAAATATTAATCAGTAATCGATTACACATGGTAACTCTTTGACTTTATGATTTCGTTATAATAAGATTAGAATTGAAATAAAATATAATTATTGGAAGTGATCATATGCATGGGAAATGGTGGCAAGAAGCTGTTATCTATCAAATATATCCTAAAAGTTTTAAAGACAGTAATAATGATGGTATTGGTGATATTCAGGGAATTATAGAAAAACTCGATTATTTAAAAGATTTAGGAGTAACAGCAATATGGGTATGCCCATTTTATGAATCACCAATGGATGACCAAGGATATGATGTAAGTGATTTTTATAAAGTATCAAATGACTATGGAACATTAACGGATATACAAAAATTAATAGAAGAATTACATCAAAGAGATATGAAATTAATCATTGATTTAGTCTTGAATCATACATCTGATGAACATCCATGGTTTGTTGAATCAAAAAAAACAAAAGATAATCCCTATAGAGATTACTACATCTGGCATAAAGGAAAAGATGGATGTCCACCAACCAATTGGGAATCATTTTTTGGTGGTTCTGTCTGGAAATATGATGAAATAACTGATGAATATTACATGCACATCTTTAGTGAAAAAATGCCTGACTTAAATTGGAATCATGCTCAAATGCGCAAAGATATTTATAGAATGATGCATTGGTGGTTAAATCAAGGTGTTGATGGTTTTAGAATTGATGCGGTTGCTCATTTAGATAAAAACTGCAATTTTGTCAATCGTTCTATTCCTGAGGGAAGGCTTTATTCCCCTTGTTATGATGAATTTTCGAATCGACCTAAAGTGCATAAACACATTCAAGAAATGGTTAAAGATGTTTTATCATTTTATGATGTCATGACTGTTGGTGAAGCAGGTGGAGCTAGTTTAGATGATGCTTTAAAGTATTGTGCTTATGACAGAAATGAATTTAATATGATCATCTCATTTGATCATTGTTGGGTTGATGTAGATCCTTGTTCAGCCTCTTATCTTCCTAGTAAATGGACATATAAATCACTTCATTTACCTGACTTAAAGAAATCATTAGCAAAGTATCAGATAAATTTATATGGAAAGGCATGGAATACAATTTTTTGGAGTAACCATGATCAACCTCGGGTACTTTCACATTATGGTAATGATTCAACCGCCTATCGTAAAAAGTCGGCGAAAATGCTAGGTACCGTACTATATTTTTTGGGAGGAACTCCATTTATCTATCAAGGTGAAGAAATTGGAATGACAAACGTCAGTTTCACTAATATTGATGATTATCGAGATATTGAAATATTCACTTTATATAAAGAAACAGTATTAAATCATATCTCTACAAAAGAAGATATAATAGATAGAATTCAAAAGCGTTCACGTGACAATGCACGAACACCCATGCAGTGGGATGATAGCAAAAATGCTGGATTTAGTCAAAGTGAACCCTGGATAAAGGTTAATCCAAACTATATAGATATTAATGTAGAAGATAATCTTTTAGATAAAGGTTCGATTTATCATTATTATCAAAAGATATTTAATATAAGACAAAATACAAAAACACTCATTTATGGTGATTTTAAACTCTATCTTGAAGAAGATGAAAATATATTTTTATACACACGTTCCTATCAAGAAGAAACATATATTGTTTTAGCCAACTTCTTTGAAAAAACTATTGATGTAGTATTACCGGAAGAAATCTGTTGGAAAAAAGCAGAAATTATGATTTGTAATGATATAGAAAAACCTTTAAGCAGAAACATGAAGTTACACCCATATGAAGCTATTGTATATCGTATTTTATAAGATAAAAAAGCATGAATTTAATGTATTATTTGAGTTTGCGAAGGAGATTAGATGATGGAGTATTTAGAAAATAGACAATCAACAAATAAATTAATTAAACTAATGAATAGATTAAAAAATAGAAGAACTTCAACTATTTTTAACTATACCGTTCCTGATTTGTGGAATGTTTGGAACTATAATGGTGAAGAAATGCTTCGGAGCGATTGTGGTGAGTTAACTGTAAATCCCCATAACTTTTATTTTGAAGTAATTAATTCTTATATTTTACCAAAAATGAATAAAAACTGTGATTATGCAAAACCGCTTTATAAAATGAAAAATTTAGTTGTATCGAGTCAAAATGATTATATGGGGGGAGATTGGATAAAGAAAAGCGTTGTTTATTCAATGATGATTCGTACTTCAACTGCTTGGGATCATGATGGAAGTGGTGATTTAGAAAATGAAAATAGATTTGGATTGAAGGATACAGGAACTTTTGTGAAAACCTTAGTACTCCTACCTTTATTAAAGAAATTGGGTGTCGATGTTGTTTATATGTTACCAATCTTTAAATTTTCAGCTAAAAATAAAAAAGGAGAATTAGGCTCACCTTATAGTGTATCAAATTTTTATGAACTAGACCCTAATCTAAAAGACCCAATAACTGGTTGCGATTTTACTGTCGAAGATGAGTTTCAAGCATTCGTAGAGGCTTGTCATATATTAGATATGAAAGTAATGATAGATATTATTCCAAGAACGAACGCAATTGAAAATGATTTAATCATTGATCATCCAGAATGGTTCTATTGGATTAAAAATGAAGAATATACCAATTATACTTCACCAGTAATACAAACATTAGGAGATTCCGTATCCCCTATCCCAGAATTAATTAGTAAAATTTATCAATCAAAAAGCGTTTGGAATCATATTCAGAAATTTTCTTATGACCCAAAAACAATTGATTCTGAAAAGTACGAAAGATTAATTACTGAATATAAAGAAAACCCAGGTACTTGTTTTTCAGACCTGATTAAACGGGAGTATCAAATTCAGATTGCGCCTGCATTTTCTGACCACATTAATGATCCGCAACCACCTTGGTCAGATATTACTTTTTTTAGAATGTATGAGGACCATCCCATATTAGCACAACAAGAATTATATAAGTATCTAAAAAATAATGAACAAGTTCCTCCCTACATTTTATTTGATACGATTAAATGTAATTTTTACCCAGGAAATAAACCAAATAAAGCATTGTGGGAGATGCTTTCAGGTATCATTCCATACTATCAAGAACATTTTGGTATTGATGGCGCTAGAATTGATATGGGACATGCGCTTTCAAGTGATTTATTAAATTTGATTATATCTAAAGCACGTGAAGTTGACCCGTATTTTTGTTTTATCGCAGAAGAATTGAATCCTAATAGTGCTAGTAAAGCTAGAGAATTAGGTTATAACATGATAATTGGTTCAGGCTTTTGGCATGAACCTCGTTACAAAGAACGGCATTTACATAGATTTATGGATCAAACACATAAACTTGCATGTCCAGTATTTGCTTGTGGAGAAACACATGATACCCCCCGTTTAGCAGCACGTACGGGGGGACAAATATTAGCAAATATGTTAACTATTTTGAATATGTTTGTACCGAATGCTGTGCCTTTTATTAACTCTGGGCAAGAGCTATTTGAAACTCAACCAATGAATACAGGGCTAGATGCACGTCCAAATGAACAATATCAACTTGATAAAAATGATCGTTACTACGGAAAACTAGCCTTATTTGATAAATATGCTTTTCATTATCTAGGCAAAAAGAGGTGGGATATACCAGAACAGCTGGCATGCATTTCAAAAATTCGTCAACAGTATCTTTCCATAATAACGGATATAAGTAAATTTGTACCGATATATTTTGAGCAAGAAGCGGCAGAGGCGATTGGTTTTGCTTATATCGAGAATGACAAACTTTCTAAAGATAATGTTTTAATGATATTGGCAAATACAAATCCTACAAGTACGACAGAGTGTACAGCGATTTTAGAAACATTAAGAGAAATCTTATATAATAGAGCTACAAACGTGAATATATTATTTTCACAATATAAAGTTAAAGAAGCATCTATATCTTTTGATGATAATCAAAATCTTAACTTAAAGTTAAAACCAGGTGAAGTAATCATTTTAAAATTATAAAGTAATTAAGTAAATTTTCATTTTTATATTAATAATTTTGAAAGATGTAAACGTTAACAGCCTAATATACAAAAATATAAATGATATAATTAAGAACGAATTACAGCTAACGAGGTGAATTATGATAGAAAATATCTTTAGTGAGAAAAAAACATTTATTGAGACATATACAAAACGTGTAGAATATGTATATGGGAAAAGATTTAATGAAACCACTGACCAACAAAAGTATGTCGTATTGGTAACATTGGTGAAAGATTATATTAGCCAGAACTGGATTGAAACGAATGATGTCATTAAAAAACAACAATTAAAACAAGTATACTATTTCTCAATGGAATTTTTAATGGGTAGATTATTAACTAATAATTTAATGAACCTTGGTTTATATCCTGTAGTTAATGAGTCATTAAAAAGTTTAGGACTAGATATAAACGAGATAGAAAGTAAAGAAAGTGATATTGGACTAGGTAATGGTGGTTTGGGAAGGCTAGCTGCATGTTTCCTTGATTCAATTGCATCTTTGTCTTTTCCAGGTCATGGAAATTGCATACGTTATAAATCTGGCTTTTTTAAACAAAAATTAATAGATGGCAATCAAGTGGAATTACCTGATCATTGGTTAGAAGAAGGCTTTGTGTGGGAAGTTCGGAAAGCAGATGAATCTGTCCTCGTGCCTTTCTATGGTGTTATAAATAGAAAAGAAGTTGATGGCAAGTGTCAAATAAGTCATCATAAAGCGACTTATGTTAAGGCAGTTCCTTACGATGTTCCTATAGTTGGCCATAATACAAAAACAGTTAATACGTTAACCATATGGTCGGCTGAACCGTGCGAAGATTATCCTGAAGGTGTAGACGTTTATGAGTATGAACATAGTATTCATAAAATATCAGAATGTTTATACCCTGACGATTCAACAGATGAAGGGAAAATTTTAAGGCTAAAGCAACAATATTTCTTTGTATGTGCAGGATTATGTCGCATAATTAATAAGCATAAAGCCCTTTATCATACATTGGAAAATTTTCATGAAAAAGTAACTTTACACATAAATGACACGCACCCTACCTTGTTAATCCCTGAGTTAATGCGAATTTTATTAGATGAAGAAAACATGAAGTGGGATAAAGCTTGGTATATTACGAAAAAAACTTGTGCTTACACGAATCATACTATTTTAGCTGAAGCTTCAGAAAAATGGCCAATCCATTTATTTAAACCGTTATTACCACGAATTTATGAAATCATCACTGAGATTAATCAATATTTCAATCAAGAATTGACTAAACAATTTGGAATTGACAATCCTAAGGTAAATTCATTAGCAGTAATAAATAATGGTTTAATTCACATGGCACATCTTTGTATAATAGGCTCATTTAGTGTGAATGGTGTAGCCGCACTTCATACTCAACTATTAAAAGAAGTGGAAATGAAAGATTTTAATGAGATCTATCCTGTTAAATTTAATAATAAAACAAATGGAATAACCCACAGACGTTGGGCTTATCATTGTAATCCGCAATTAACGGATTTTTTAAATAAATATGTTGGAAAAGAATGGATAAATGATATTAATCGTTTAAAAAAATTAAATTCATATGCTCATGATGATGAAGTAAAGAAAGCTATTTTTAAGGTGAAACAAGCTCGCAAAAAGATTTTAGCTGATTATATTGAGCGTAACGAAGGAATCAAAATAGATATCAATTCTATCTTTGATATCCAAGTTAAACGTCTACATGAGTATAAACGTCAACTGATGAATGCGCTACATATCATGTATTTATACAACAAATTAAAAGAAGATCAAGCATTCTATGAATCATTTTATCCACAAACATTTATATTTGGGGCAAAAGCAGCAGGAAGCTACCATATTGCGAAAAAAGTAATAAAGTTAATTAATACAATTGCTGATGTGGTTAATAATGATTTAGATGTAAATGAAAAGATAAAAGTTGTATTTGTGGAAAATTATAATGTGTCTTATGCTGAACTTATATTCCCTGCAGCTAATATTTCTGAACAAATATCGACAGCTTCTAAGGAAGCCTCGGGAACAGGAAATATGAAGTTTATGATGAATGGCGCTGTAACACTTGGTACTTTAGATGGTGCTAATATTGAAATTATTGAATTGGCAGGAATAGAAAATGCCTTTATTTTTGGTTTAACTGCCGAGGAAGTAAATGGTTATTACCAAAACAAAACTTATCATTCAAAAGATATTTATCAAAATGATCCAGAAATTAAAAGGATTCTAGATCAATTAGTTAATGGGTTCTTTAAAAATGTTAGAGATAATGAATTTAAGGACATTTATGATAACTTATTAGACCAAGGTGATCACTTTTTTGTTCTAAAGGATTTTAAAGCATATGTTGAAGTACAAAAAAAGGCTAATGAAACTTATAGAAATCAAGATAAGTGGCTAGAAATGGTATTGAAAAACATCGCAAATTCATCATTTTTCTCAAGTGATCGTACGATTACACAATATGCAGATGAAATTTGGAATTTAAATAAAATGAAATTTGATTAATTTATATAGGTCTCTCTTTCAAAATTCTACGAGCTAATGCTCGTACAATTTTGAAAGGTAAAATAATATTGGTTACAATTGAAGTTTTGAATAAAACCTATTTAAAACAACTCTTTTTTTTATAGAATAACAGCAAGGAGGTAAGTATGAAAAAAATAGTTTCTTTACTGTTTTTAATAATCACTTTAACAGTTACAGTACTCTTTGAAAATAAAATCTTTGTAAATGCAGCTGATGATTTGAAAATTATCGTTCATTATCATCGATTCGATAATAATTATTTAAATTGGGATCTTTGGATATGGCAAAATCAACCAACGCCGAAAGATGGAAAAGCTTTTGTATTTACAAGTGAAGATGAATTTGGAAAGGTAGCCGAAATAAATTTATCTGAATTAACCGATTATGACGCGCTGAATCCAGCAACGGAGATTGGATTTATTGTTCGTGAAGGGTCATGGGATGCAGGACGAGAACCAGGTGGAGATCGATTTATCGATTTATCAAATCCTAATGAAAATAATGAAGTTCATGTATATCTTATCACGAATGATGAATCAGTTTATTTAGATCGGGCTTTAGCTGATGTTTCTCCACAATTTATTTCTTCATCATTTTCATCATTTACTACCATCAACTTTATGACTACTGAGTCAGTTATAAATACACTTCAATTTAAAGAATCAATTTATGTATTAGGAGATGGTTTAGAAATGGATATTACCAATATTGTGATGAACCCAGATAATAGAAGTGGTAGTCTTACATTAAAAGATACCATTACCTTTGAAAAAGATTATTTAATTGGTTCATCTAATTTTTCTAAAGATTTGTTAATTAATAAATCTAAATTATTTGATAGTGATGAATTTGCCAGTAATTATGTGTATGATGGGGATGATTTAGGCGCAATATATACAAAAACTGCAACAACATTTAAAGTATGGGCTCCTACTGCCTCAAAAGTGGAAGTAGTCTTATATCATAGTGGTGATTATCGTAATGGATTTATTACTGATACGAAAGAACCTACTGATTTAAGAGCTGTTTTACAGATGGCTCGCTCTGATAAAGGAACTTGGCTTCTTAAGGTTAATGAAGATTTAAATGGTGTGTATTATACGTATAAAGTCACTTTTGGAACAAGATCGGTGGAAGCTGTTGATCCATATGCCAAAGCAGTTGGTGTCAACGGGAATAGGGGAATGGTTATTAACCTTGAAAGCACTAATCCAGAGCGGTGGGTAGAAGAAAAGCCAGCGTTTATTCATTATAATGATGCCATTATTTATGAATTGCATATAAGAGACTTATCTATTCACAGTAGCAGTGATATTCAAAATAAAGGTAAATATTTAGGACTCATCGAAACAGATACTAAATATAATTCAACTAAAACTGGTCTTGATCACTTAAAAGATTTAGGGATAACACATCTACACCTTTTACCAACCTTTGATCATCGATCTATTGATGAAACAAACTTAGAAATACCACAATATAATTGGGGATATGATCCTTTAAACTTTAATGTGCCTGAAGGATCCTATTCAAGTAATCCAACACTAGGTGAGGTTAGAATCAATGAATTTAAACAGATGGTTCAGGGTTTACATGATAATGATATTCGGGTTGTCATGGACGTTGTTTATAATCATTTAGGCGATGCAGCTTCATCAAGTTTTGAAAAAATTGTTCCAGGTTATTATTTTCGTTATAACAATAACGGAGAGTATACGAATGGTTCAGGAGTTGGGAATGAAACAGCTTCAGATCGCGAGATGTTCCGTAAATTTATGATTGATTCCTTAAAATATTGGGCAACAGAATATAATATAGATGGATTTAGATTTGATTTAATGGCGGTTCATGATATCGAAACAATGAATTTAATTCGTCAAACTTTAAATGATATTGATCCAACCATTTTAATCTATGGTGAAGGTTGGACAGGTGGTGCCTCACCACTTCCTGAGAATGAACAAGCATTAAGAACAAATGTGGCTCAAATGCCAGGGATTGCGGTATTTAATGACATTACCCGTGATGGAATTAAAGGTTCAGTATGGGAGGACACAGATAAAGGATTTATTCAAGGAACTGGTAATGCTCAGGATGTTATGTTTGGTATTGTTGGTGGAATTGAACATCCCGATACTAGTAATTATTGGGCATTAAGTCCTAATCAAATTGTTAACTATGTTGAAGCACATGATAACTTGACCTTATGGAATAAATTAGCGTTATCATTACCTAATGCATCAGAAAATACTCGATTAAGTATGGACAAACAAGCCGCTGCTATCGTTTTGACAAGTCAAGGGATACCTTTCTTGCATGCTGGTCAAGATTTTTTAAGATCTAAATCATCTGGTGGTACGTTTGATGATAATAGTTATAATGCACCAGATAAAGTAAATCAACTTAGATGGGATTATAAAGATGAGAATTATCAAATATATGAATATTATAAAGGCCTAATTGAGTTAAGAAAGGCGCACCCAGCCTTTAAAATGGGGAACGCTGAAGAAATTAATAAGAAATTAAGATTCTTCGATACCGGTGTCGATAAGGTAATTGGCTATACTATTAATGATGCAACAGGAGATGAGTGGGATAAGATTGTTGTTTTATTCAATGGAAATACTTCTGGACAACGCTATGTCACTTTACCTGAAGCTGGAACCTATAATATTGTCGTTGATCTAGCTAGAGCTGGAACAGAAACGATTAGAACAATAAATGATAGTGGTATTGAACTTCGCCCAAATGAATCAATCGTCATGTATATGACTGATGATACAACAAATCCGATCAATGATTTAACAGATAATAAACGAGATATTTCTAAAATATTGATTGGTGTATCAATTGGCGTTGTTTTACTTGTGGGGGCAGGTGTATCCTCTATCTATTTCAAAAATAAATTCTAAATGTTTATTAGGTAAAGAGTTAAAAAAACTCCTCAAATAAAATCGAGGAGTTTTTTGAATATCAAAAATATTTTATTCATTATTCATAACTTGTAGGATTAAGAAACCATAATTACCTATTTCAACTGTTTTGTCAATGGTAATATGGGTATCTGAATATAAGTCAATGCATTGTTTACCAACAAGTTCATTAATCAATAGAGTGATATTTGAATCCTCTTTATTGATAATGACATAAACAGTTTCTTCTTTAGACTCTTTTTTATAAACGATTTGATTGTTTGAATTATCAACTTCTATCCATGTTAAATCTACTTCTCGTAATGCGGTATGGGTTTTTCGAAGTTTAATTAGTTTTTGTATGTGCGTAAACATCTGTAAATCTTGCTTTTTTTTATCCCAAATCATACAACGACGATTGTCTGGGTCATGCCCGCCTGCTAAACTAATTTCACCTCCGTAGTAAATACTTGGAGTTCCACCAAATGTTTGTTGGAAAACATAGGCTAATTTAACTTTTTCCTTATTTCCTTGACAGATGGTTAAAATTCGAGTTGAATCATGACTGTCTAATAAGTTAAATAAATATTGACCGATGTGTTTTGGGTAAGTAGTTAACAATCTATTGATATCGCTTTTGAAACATTCACTAGATCCGTTAGTATAACCAAAGAATTTCCATACAGAAAACATAAAATCATAATTCATAACTGATTGCATCTGATCAGGTTGTATCCAAGGATTTGATTCATCCCAATTTTCCCCAACGATGAAAAAATCTTTCTTTACACTGTCACATGCTTTTCTAAAGTCGCGCCAGAATGAGTGATCAACCTCATTTGAAACGTCTAATCTCCAGGCATCGATATCGCACTCTTTAATCCAGTACATAGCTACGTTTAATAAATGTGCTTTTACTTCCTTATTTTCTGTATTCCATTTTGGCATGAAGGGTGTAAAAGCAAAGGTATCATAGTTTAATGTGCTTGTTTCATCATCAAATCTAAATTTCTTCGGATCCCCTTCAAAAATAGGGAATTTTTTAATATGGAAATAATCTTTATATGGAGAGTTTATACCATTTTTTAATACGTCTTGGAAAAAGGGGTGATTCCAACCGCAATGATTAAATACAGCATCTAACATCACCTTTATCCCGCGTTTATGGGCTTCTTTGACTAACCTTTTCATTGTTTCGAGATTTCCAAATTGTGGATCAATTTGAAAATAATCTTCTGTATCATATTTATGAGTAGAAGGTGACTTGAATATTGGGGTAAAGTAAATTCCTGTTGCCCCTAATTTTTGTATATAATCTAATTTTTTGATTACGCCATCTATATCTCCACCAAAAAACATATCATTATGTACTTTTTCAATATAATAATAATAATATATGTTATTTTTTGTGCTAACATCTAGTACGTTTTAGACTGCTATATACAGATAATTAGTAATTTTGATGAAAATCTATTTTTTAAAAGTTACGGTATAATTAATTAGGTATGCAGTTATATAGAATTATCTACTTTACTCATGGATTTAATTAATAGGAGGTGGGTTCCGTTACTTAATTATATTCATTTATGTAACGGTATTTATGGCAAATATAAAGAATGTAGCTAAGAAAGTCAATGTATCTGTAGCCACTGTGTCTAGGGTCATCAATAATAAGGGATATGTTAATGAAGAAACAAGAAAATTAGTTGAAGATGCTATTAAAGAATTAAATTATATACCTAATGAATTTGCACGTTCGTTATTCAAAAAAGTGTCAAAAACAATAGGTGTTATTTTTCCGCATTTAAGTAACTCTTTTTATTATAGTGTATTAGAAGGAATAGAAGAGATAGCATTTGAACATGGGTATAAAGTGATGATATGTAATTCACATGAAGATGCCGAAAGAGAAAGTGAGTATATTAAACAGTTTGTTAAATATAATATTGATGGAATTATTATTGGGTCTAATAGTAATTTACTTTCAAGGTATAAAGAACTAGAAATCCCTATTGTTACAATTGATCGAATTATTGATGAATCGGTACCTTCTGTTACAAGTGATAATGTAAGTGGAGGTTATCAGGCTGCTTTGAAATTAGTGAGTAGCGGATGTAAAAATCTTGTTCATTTTCGTGGTCCTAGTATTTTATTAACTGTCCAAGAGCGTAGCAAAGGTTTTCAAAAGTTTCTGAATGAGAAAAATCTAACTTGTGATACGGTTGATTTGGCTTTCATAAATCCAGAAATGAGTTTAATCCAGCAATATCTAGAAAGCAAACAGAATATTGATGGTGTATTTTGTGATAGTGATATAATAGCAGCTAAAGTAATGGATGTATTAGTACGTTTAGGGAAAAAAGTTCCAGATGATGTTCAAGTAATAGGATATGATAATACGCTATTAGCAGAATTAATTTCTCCAAAACTAACAACTATTTCTCAAAGAATGATTGAAATGGGTAAGGAAGCGATTATATCTTTAAATTGCTTAATTGATAAGGAAGAGCTTATTGAAAAGCATAAATTAATTCCTATTGAGTTAATTGAACGAGACACTACTAAATTAATTTAGTAGCTATATTTTATTAAGCATATTATAAATTAGAAATAAAGAACTGTTATTACGGCAATTATTTAGGTGCCTTATGGAATGAATTTATAGTGATAAAAAGGATATAACTCTTTATAGTAAAGCTTAAATTATTAATTGGATGTCTGTAATATTCAATAATTTTGTTATTTGAAGATGTTATAGAAGGAGATGACAATATTAGTTTTGATTGTAGATAAAGAGAATCGTTGAATAGTGTTATTGAAATTTTGTTTAAAGACAAGTATAAGTATCAATTATTTTAATACTTATACCTTTTAGTTTTATTCGAATTGAAGGAATGTAAATTTACTTAAGACTCTTTTCTATATCTTAGGTGCTTTATTTGTAGTTATTACGTGCCATTTTTCATAACAAATAATAATTAAAAATAACAATCCATTAGCTAAGCTATTGGATTGTTATTAATATATTAAGCCTCTTGATCTTTGACATTCATTATTACTGGTATAATCATTGGTTTCCTTTGTATTTTATCATAAACTAAATTAGTTAAATAATCTGTTAATTCATTTTTAATTTGGATAATGGATTTCTTTGATTTGAGAATTTTTGACATAAAATCAGTAGTTCCAGATAATATTTCTTTAACTAATTCTTGTGAATCTTTTAAATAAATAAATCCTCGAGAAATAATGTTAGGAGATTTCAAAACTTCTTTCGTTTTTAAGTTAACATTAATAACAACTGCTAATAAACCATCGTTAGATAAGATTTTTCGATCACGAATAACAACATTACCAATGTCTCCTATGCCACTTCCATCAATAAAGATTACTCCTGATGGAACTTCGCCAGCGATTCTCACACCTTTGTTTGAAAATGCTAGAACTTGTCCATTATCTAAAACATAAATGTTATCAGGATTTATTCCACATTGAGCACCTAATTGACCATGAATTTTTTGCATGCGATATTCACCATGAATAGGCATAAAATATTTTGGTTTCATTAATTGAAGCATTAATTTTAATTCTTCTTGTCCTGCGTGCCCTGATGTGTGGGTATCAGTTAAGGGGCTATTAGTTATAACTTCAGCTCCTGCTCGGAATAACTTGTTTATTGTATTATCAATACTAGTAGCGTTACCTGGAATTGGTGAAGAAGAAAAAATTACTGTATCGCCAGGTATTATTGATATCTGGCGATGTGTACCATTAGCTATTCTTGACAATGCAGCTAAAGGTTCACCTTGAGAACCTGTACATAAAATAGTTACACGATTGTCATCAATAAATTTTAATTCTCCTCCAGAAATAAAAGTATCTTTAGGGCATTTTATATAGCCTAATTCTAAACCTACTTTTAAGGTAGACTCCATACTTCTTCCAAAAACTGCTACTTTCCTATTAGTAGCTACACTCGCTTCGACAATTTGTTGAACCCGATGAATATTAGAAGCAAATGTAGCTACAATAACTCTACCATTAATTCGTCTAAAAATTTCGTTCATACTATCACTTACCCTACGTTCACTCATGGTAAACACAGGTAATTCACTATTAGTACTATCTGATAATAAACAAAGAACTCCTTTTTCACCTAGTGTCGCAATTTTAGCGAAATCAGTAATAGGTCCGATTGGTGTAAAATCAAATTTAAAATCACCGGTATGACAAATGATACCTACTGGAGTTTCAATTGCAATTCCAAATGAATCAGGTATAGAATGATTAGTTCTAAAAAAGGAAATTCTCATGTGTTTAAATGTGAATATATCTGAGGCGGAGTATGTAACAAATTCAGTTGATTTCAATAATCGGTGTTCTTCTAATTTATTTCTTATAATTCCCATAGCTAAATTCCCAGCATAAATTTTGGGAATTTTAACTTGTTTTAATAAAAAAGGTATTCCCCCTATGTGATCTTCATGTCCATGTGTAATAAACAGCCCTTTTATTTTGTCTTGGTTATCAATAATATATTGATAATCAGGTATAACATAATCTATACCTAATAAATAATTCTCAGGAAATTTTATGCCAGCATCAATTATAATAATTTCATCGTTAAATTGTAAACAGTAAGTATTCTTTCCGATTTCTCCTAGTCCGCCAAGTGCAAAAATACCCAATTCATTTGGTTTTAATACTTTATTATTCATTTTTATTGCATCAATCCTTTCTATGTAATGAAAAATAATAACTGTATATATTATAATCGTTTATGAAGAAAATGTCTAAAATATTGGTAAAAAAATTAAATTTAATTTATAATAAATATAAGGCAACTTAGATTTTGGAGGATAGTATGGATAGAAAAATAGTATTTATTGATATAGATGGAACTCTCTTTGATAATTTAAATAATAAAGTTCATCAATCAACAATTGAGGCAATTAATAAATTAAAGGAAAATGGTGTATATGTTTGTATAGCATCTGGAAGATCTATGGCTTTAGGAGACGAAGTGTTTCTCCGTTATCAATTAGCTTTTGATGGATATGTCTTAATTAACGGTCAATTTGTAGTTTTAAACAAAGAGGTAATCTATAAAAAACCATTAAACAAAAAATTTATTAATGAATTTATAAATGAATGTAATAGTTTAGATATTGACTATGGATTTGTAACTAATGATGAAACATTCATATCAAGTAATAGTCCTAAAGTAAATAAGGCATTTGCTGACTTTAAAATGAATGTACCTAGATTAATAACAGAAAAGGATTTACATAAAGATATTTTTCAGGGACTACTTTTTGATAAAACATCTCTTAATTATTTTTCGCAAAAATTTAAAAGCTATGTGAAATTAATAGGCTGGATAAGTAATGGTGCTGATATTATTGATAAAGATGCATCAAAAGCTATCGGAATGGCAAAGATATGTGGAAAACTAGGAATTAAACGAGAAAATGTGTACGCAATTGGTGATTCAAATAATGATATTGAGATGATCGAGTACGCTAATGTAGGGATAGCAATGGGTAATGCTAAGGAGTCACTAAAAGAAGTGGCAGACTATGTCGCAGATGATATTTCTGAAGATGGGTTAGCAAAGGCTTTAAAAGAATTTAAATTAATTTAAGAAAGTGGTGATAGTATGAATGATACTAAATTGAAGAATTTACACTTATTAGTTGAAAATAATCATGATAGCGATGCCCTTAAAAAATTAATTAGTTATTATAATGAAGAAAATAAGTATGATGAACTGGCCAAATTATATCTACATGTATTAGAAAAGAATAAGTTTGATGCCAAAGCACTAAATAATTTAGCTGTCATTTATGCAGATTACTATCAGGATTATGATAAAGCAAAACAGTTTTATGAAAAAACATTACAATTAGAACCAAATGAAGCAAATGTTCATTTTAATTATGGAGTTATATTAGAAGCAAATTTTAATGAATTTTATACCGCAAGAGAGCATTATTTGAAAGCAATTGAAATCGATAATAAATATGTTGATGCTTATATAAATTTATCAAGGTTATATCTTAGACAATTTTCTGATTTGAATACAAGTTACATTGTGGTCAAAGAAGCCTTAAAATATGTAGAAGATACAAAGATATATGCACAAATTGCATATATCGAAATGAAAAAATATAAAGAATTAGATAAAGCTTACAAAAATTTAGAGAAAGCATTAGAATTGGATAATAAGAATGATTTAGCATTAACTTATCTAGGACAATTATATATTATTAAGAAAAATTATGATTTAGCTAAAAAAACATTTGCCAAGGTAATAGAATTAAATAGAGTGAATGAGTTACTCATTTATGAATATGGTAAGTTACTTATACAACATTATAAAGATTTTAATGGTGCGATAAAAGTCCTTGAAAAAGCTGTTGAATTTTATCCTGAAAAAGTTGTCTATTATTGTTATTTAGCAAATTTGCATTTTGTATTAGGTCATATTAGTGAAGCAAAATCATATTTAAAACAAGCAGAAGATTTTGTAGTGACAAATCAAGAAGCGCTACTTATGATTGGATATTTAAAAGTTATGCTCAATGAGGATAAAGAGGGAGCATTGATGTATTTCGAGAAAGTAATAGAGCTAAATCCAAATAATATAAATGCCTTGACCTTTATCGGTTTTTATAATTTAATGAATAATGAACATATAGAAATCGCACTTGATTATTTCATAAAAATAGCAGAAATAAGTCAAGAATATTTCATCGTTAATTTTATTGTTGCCCAAATATATTTACAATATTATCATGATTCAACTCAAGCTTTAGCTTATTTATTAAAGATAAACGCTGATAACTTGAATAATTTTGATTTAGCCCACTTATATTATTTAATCGGTAATATTTATGAATTACATGAAAATAATAATATGCAAGCTCTTGAGTATTATGAACGGGCATATCTTGCTAAACCTGATAAGTTTTTGAAATCAGTTATAGAGAAATTATATGAAAATGATAAAACAATTATAAACTAAAGGGATGTTTTAAACATCCCTTTAGTTTATAATGTAAATCGGAATTTACTAAATTATATAGTTATTAGAAAAACTCAACAGGTTTTATTTTAGAATCTACTAGAAATGGTGTTTCATTATTGATTTTATCTGTGAATAGGATTCCATTTAAATGATCAATTTCATGTTGAAATACAACTGAAAGATAACCTTTTAGTCTAAGTGAAACAGGTTCTAATTCGCCATTGCTTTTTAATAGCAAAGCTTTTACAGTAATTCTCTTATATCTTAAAACATATCCTGGAGCTTCACGGTCAATTGATAAACAACCTTCCCCAGGAGCTATATAAGTTAGTTCTTCTGAATGACTAACAATTTTGGGATTAACTAGCATATAACTAAAAACATTGTCATTGTTTTCATCAGCTGTATAAACTGTAATCATTCTTTTATTGACATTTATTTGGGGAGCTGCTAAACCAACGCCAGCTCTTAACTGATATTTTGCTGCGATTTCTTCATTTTGTGAATTTTTAAGAAATTCTAGCATCGAAAACAATGTATTTTTATCTGAATCGGACATTGGAATTTCAACTTCGTTTGCAACTTTTTTTAAAGTAGGATGCCCTTCACGAATTATATCTTTCATTGTCAACATATTTATTGACCTCCTATATTAAATTATATTATATTCATTATTATAGCAAATAAATATATAAAAGAAAAGGAAGTAAACTTACTCCCTTCTAGGTAATTTTATCGTTTTATCCAGGACAACATGTGCAGCCTATAATTACTAATAATATAAATAATACCAGTATAAACGCATATCCTAGCCCTGATCTACCATAGTTACAACATTGACTATCATAACCATAACCTTGTCCGCCGTAATACATATAATCACTCCTGTTTAAGTTTCATAATTAATATATGTAAAGATTGAAAAATTGAATGTTCAATCCACCTATATTTAAAAGATTTTATTTAATACAAGTACATCCTATAATAACTAACAATATAAATAGCACTAAAACAAATGCATATCCATATCCACTTCCTCCAGAATGTGGATAATTTTCCATAGGTTGACATCCAAAACCATATCCACCGTAACCTGCTTCATTCATATGATACCCCTCCTTCGATTTATGTCAATTATAGTATATGATTAATACCTATTGATGAGTGGGGATTTGTCACGATAAAATAAAATGGGAAACCAAAGTTTCCCAAAGTATTTATTTATCTAGGAAAGTAGCAAGTACATCCAATAATTACTAAAAGAATAAATAATACTAAGATTAACGCGTAACCGTATCCTCCACGGCCACAACATTGATAAGCGGGCTCACAGCAATTGTATCCTGCACCATAACCATATCCATATCCACCTTGACCTTGACCACCGTAATACATTAACACCCCTCCTTAGTCTTTGATTCAATATTAATATATGGGTTATATAACTTTTAGAGTGTGTTTTTAACTATAATAAACAAAAAACTTTACTTTGATTTATTGATAATAACTAGTAAAATAAATAAGACTAAGACTAAAGCATATAAATAACCCCTACCATTATCAACTGGTCTACTATAATAGCAATTATAATTTGGATACATAAATTTCCTCCTTAAGGAATTAACTATCTTTAATAATATATGCATTTGTCCATAAAATGGTTTGTCATATTTAAAAAAATTAGAATTATAATGCACCTTTTCAATATTATTTTATATTTTATTAATAGAATAGTATAAGGAGGTATTATATGGCAAATTCAATTGATGAATTCAAAACATTCGTTAAAAAATATCCGAAACTAAAATTTGAAGTAAGAGATGGAAAACGATCATGGCAATCTATATATGAAGAATGGACATTACTTGGTGATGATGGAAGTTGGGAAGATTTCAAAGAATCGACGAATGAAATAAAAGTTGATTCTTCTGAAAGTCAGGAATTTTTACGTAGTGCATTGCAATACGTAAAAAAAATTAATCCTGACGATATAACTAAAACAGTAGGAACAGTTCAAAAAGTGTTAAGTATTGTACAATCCTTTAGTGGCGGAAAGAATAATCAATCTAAAGTAAATTATTCACCACGTAGAAGAATTGATCCATTGTTTAGAAGATATGATGATTACGATGATTAAAAGAGTCATTGCCGATTTATATAAAAATAATGATATGCTGTTTTATTTGCGAACTCATCCTGAATGGTATAAAGTGTTAAATCGTCATCCAAATTATTATAGTCAATTCACAAAAGAGGCAAAGGAAGAATTAAAATTAACATTAAACCATAAATTAGATCGATTTAAAAATCAAATCCACTTATTAAGCTTAGTTAAAGAATACATGAATAGATAGTTTGTGAATTTTTTCATTTTATGTTTACTATACTATTTAATTATTGTATAATAGAAATAAAGTTGGTGACAAGATGAATTTTACAAAAATAATTGTAAAAACTTATGAATTGGTTGATGTAATAAAGAAAAGTGATACTTATAAAAATTATTTATCATATGAATTTGAGGTTTTGAATAATAAAGATTTAAAACAACTACTTTCAGAATTTAAGATAAAAAAAGAAAAATTTGAAGAAGCTTATAAACATAAGGATTATTATCCAGAAATTGATAAAATCAAAGATGAATATCAAAGTATAAAAATAAACTTGATGAATAATTCAATTTTTAAATCCTACAAGGCATCAGAGAAAGAATTAGATTTTTATATTAATGAAATCGAAAATAAATTAAAACAAGTTGTTAATTTGAAAGAAAAACATGATAAATCAAACATTAGATTAATTTAAGCAAGGTGATATTTAATGGAAGTTGCAAGAAAGCTAATTATTGTATATTATAACAACAAATACTGTTTAAAAAAAATAGCTAGTTTTGGTAATTTAATCTATCATTCAAATAAACTTAGATATGCTTATATTTATGTTGATGAAAAGAAAACAAGAACAGTTATGGAAAGTTTACGCCAAATACATGGTGTAACAAATGTTGAGATTTCTTTAGCAGAAATGTCAGACTTTACTTTTAAATTATAATTCAAGAAAGATATTAATATTAATATCTTTCTTTTTTCTATTGACATTTTTGTAAAAAGTGATATATAATATTTGTGTCAAGTAAAATTACTTAACACCATAAAAGGAGGTAAGAAAATGGTAAAATTACGTATTCAACGTTTTGGTTCTAAAAAACGTCCGTTTTATCGTATCGTTGCTGCTGATAGTAGATATCCTCGTGATGGAAGATTTCTTGAAATATTAGGAACTTATAATCCGGTTACACAACCAGCACAAGTGAAAATAAATGAGGAAAAAGTATTAAAATGGCTATCAACTGGGGCACAACCAACTGATACAGTTCGTTCATTATTTTCACGTCAAGGCATCATGGAAAAATTTCACAACCAAAAAAATGGTAAGTAAAGATGTTAATTGAAAATTTAATTAAAACTTTAGTTGAGCCGTTAGTAGACCATCAAGAAGATATTGTTGTTAAACAATTCGAAAAAGACAACGACGGTTATATTATTTATGAAGTTATAGTAAATAAAGAAGATATTGGTCGTGTAATTGGTAAAAATGGTAGTGTAATACAATCTGTTAGAACCATTTGTTATGCAGCTGCAATGAAAAATAAAATGCGTATCCGCATTAATGTTGATCATTTTTAAGATAGAAAAGTCTATATAAAATATGTTTATTTTATATAGACTTTTTTGATTTTAGGTCTTATAAATATAAATGTTTCACTTAAAATAATATAAATTGGAACTGCCATGAAAATGCCAATTATTCCGCTTGATGTACCGCCAATTATCATAACAACCATTACTTTTAACGGATGTATTTTAAGTTGTGATCCAAAAACTAAAGGTTGCCCTATTCCACCATCTAGTTGTTGCATAACTAAGATAACTATAAAGGATGCAAGTAATAGTTGTGGAGATTGAAAATAGGCATAAGTACATAAAGGGATACCACCAATATAAGGACCTAAATAGGGAATTAAGTTTGTAAAGGCTATTATTAGCGAAAATATAAAAGCATTAGGCATCCCTATGATTGTAAGCATTGTAAGAGTTCCTACAAACATATAAGATATAATCATTAATTCGCCTCGAATATATGCCCCTAGTTTTTTATCAATGTTTTTTAGTAATTGAATCCATTCTTTTTTTCGGTGTTTTTCTAAAAATTTTGTAACTTGTTCATAAATTAAATTGTAATCTTTCATCATAATAAAGATAATGATGGGAATTAGGATCATGAGCCAAATTGATTTAAATAGGAAAATTGTTGTATTAATAACGAAATCTACTAATAAAGAACTAACTTTACTTGAAATTAAATCGGTTGTATTATTAATAGCGTTAATTACTTCAGGGTGATTTAATAGCGATATATTTTCTTTTGATCTAAAAATAAGAATTTCAAATTCATTAATATAGCCTGGTATATCTAATAAAATATCTTTTAATTGTTTGCCAAATAAGGGTAAAATAAAGTTAATTAATAATATTATCAATGAAGCATAAATTGTTATTAGAACTAAAATAGACACCCAGGTTTTTATTGAAAAATTTTTTTCTAACCAATATAATACCGGATGGAAAATATAAACGATAATAAAACTCAACAAAAAAGGAATTAAAATATTGATTATACCCTTTTTAATACTATAAAAAAAAGGATATTGAAGAAGTAATTTTAATAAGAAAAATATAAATATCGTTAATGCGAAAATAAGGAATATCCTAATTATTCTAGTGTATTTTGTTTTATTATCCATATTAAACACCTGCTTTATATAAATTATATCATATCTTAATTATATTAATAGGGAATAGATTGAAAATTTGCGACTTTTATTGTATATTGAATATTAAAAGAGTTAAAATTTAATAGGAGTTTTTATATGAAAAATTATTATGTAATTGGTACAATTGTATCAACACATGCCTTAAAGGGCGAAGTGAAGATTTATTCGACTACAGACTTTAAAGAGGAAAGATATAAGGTTGGTAATATATTATATATTGAAAAAGGTAATCAAATGTTTGAAGTAAAAGTTAAATCATATCGAGTGCATAAAGATTTTGAATTAGTGAGTTTTGAAAATTATAATAACATTAATGATGTTTTAGAATTAATTAAATGTAAGGTATATGTGCATGAATCACAATTACATGATTTAGAATCTGATGAATATTATTATCATGAGCTAATTGATTCTTTTGTATATAATGAAAATAATTTGATTGGAAAAGTAATTGATGTAGTAAATTATGGGGCAAGTGATATATTGATAATAAAGAGCGCTCAAGGTAAAGAAATTATGATTCCTTTTGTTGATGAATTTATTAAGGAAATTGATTCTGAAAATAAAACTATTAAAATTGAAATTATAGAAGGATTATTAGGAGAAAACAATGAAAATTGATATATTAACACTATTTCCAGATGTTATTAATACATTTGTAAATGAATCAATTATCGGAAGAGCTATTCAAAATAATAAAATAGAAATAAATGTCATTAATTTCCGTGATTATGCAAATAATAAACACAAGAAAGTTGATGATTATCCTTTTGGTGGGGGAAGCGGAATGTTACTTGGTATTCAACCAATTTACGATGCACTTACCGATATAAAAAGTAATAATAAACCTAAAGTTTTACTTACAAGCCCACAAGGGAAAACTCTAAATCAACCACTTGTTGAAGAATTAAGTAAAGAAGAGCATCTAGTAATTATATGTGGTCATTACGAAGGAATAGATGATCGAGTGAGAGAATATTTAGTTGATGAAGAAATATCAACCGGAGATTATGTTTTAACTGGAGGAGAACTAGCAGCTTTAATAATAGTTGATTCTGTTAGTCGACTTATTCCCGATGTAATAAATGAAGAATCTCATAAAAATGATTCTTTTTCAACCCGGCTATTAGAATATCCGCAATATACAAGACCTGTTGAATTTAAAGGAATGAGAGTTCCAGATGTTTTAGTATCTGGAAACCATAAATTAATTGCTGAGTATCGAATTAAGGAATCATTAAGAAACACCTATTTAAAAAGGCCTGATTTATTAGAAAATTATACTCTAAATACTCAAGAAACAAAACTTTTACAAGAAATTATAATTGAAGAAGGTAAAAAATCATAAAATAGTTGCTATATTGTCCAAAATATGTTATGATATCTTGCGTGTTAATAAGAATTATTATTAACCGTTATTACCATGTTCCGCTGGAGATTTCTTTAAGAACATTGGATAGAAGGAGTGTGAGACTATGAGCCAACAATTATTATATGAAATTACTAAAGAGTATTTAAAAAATGATATTCCGCAATTTCGCCCTGGTGATAATGTAAAAGTATATACACGTATTAAAGAAGGTGAACGTGAGCGTATCCAAATATTCGAAGGTTTGGTAATTTCACGCCGTGGTGGTGGAATCAGTGAGATGTTCACTGTGCGTAAAGTCTCTTATGGAGTTGGTGTAGAACGAACATTTCCAATACATTCACCATTCATTGAGAAAATTGATGTGGTGCGTCGTGGGAAAGTACGTAGAGCTAAGTTATTCTACATCCGTCACTTGTCAGCAAAAGCTGCTCGTATTAAAGAACTTAGATAATGCTAAAAAAGAACTTACAGACATGTGTTGTAAGTTCTTTTTTCCTAGGTAGAAAAGTTATACATATTTTTCCAATATATGATATAATTATAAAATAAATGGCTGTAATTTTAAAAAAAGCGCCATAATAAAAATGAATATTTTGAAAAGAGATGATTTTATGACAGATAACCATCAAGAAGAGATTAACCCTGAAGCAATCAAGATAATTGATAATAAAGAACCTGCTGAAATCTCATTAAAACCAAAGAAAAAAGATAATGTAGTTAGAGAAATATTTAATTATGTTGTTATTATTTTGATAGCTTTTGTTTTAGCACAAATTATTCACAAATATGTATTTACACCAGTAACTGTTTACCAACATTCAATGATGAATAACTTACACGAAGGTGATATACTTTTCTTATGGAGACCGATAAAAGTTGAACGATTTGATATATATGTATTTGAAAAAGAAAATGAACTTGATGAAACACATCTTATTAAAAGAATTATCGGATTACCTGGTGATGAAATAAGAATGGAAAACTATAATTTATACATTAATAATAAGCTGGTAAATGAACCATATTTAGATTCTGAGAATATTAATCTTAATAACACTAGTAGAGCTAGTTTTACATTAGCTGAGATTTGTCAAATAAATTCTGTAAATTGTAATGAAGATGGGAAAACCCGAATTCCTGAGGGTTATTATTTAGTTTTAGGTGACAATAGAAATTCAAGTAGAGATAGCAGAGATTTTGGGCTAATCGAAGAAGATCAATTAAGAGGTGAAGCTAAGTTTATAATTTATCCTTTTAATAGATTTGGAAAAATAGGGAAATAGGTGATTAAATGACAATTCAATGGTTTCCTGGTCATATGTCAAAAGCGTTAAGACAAGCAGAAGAAAAATTGAAATACGTTGATATAATATTAGAATTACGGGATGCAAGAATTCCTTATGCTTCAAGCAATCCCAAAATTGAAGTTATTATAAAAAATAAACCTCGCTTAATTTTGCTTAATAAAGCAAATATGGCAGATAGAAAAAAAACAAGTGAATGGATAAAATATTATGAAAACAATGGTGTCAAGACTTTAGATATTGATAGTATTACTGGTTACCATATTGATAATATAATTCCAATTTCTAGAGAAGTATTAAAAGATGTGTTGATAAAAGAAAAACAAAAAGGAATTAAATCTAGGCCAATCAAAGCGATGATAATTGGCATACCTAATGTAGGAAAATCTACCCTTATCAACACGCTTGCAAAAAGGAAAGTAGCACAAACTGGCAATAAACCTGGAGTAACTAAAAATCTACAATGGATTAATGTCAAAGAAGAAATGATGCTTCTTGATACACCGGGAGTACTATGGCCAAAGTTTAAAGATCAGTTTGTTGGACTAAGACTTGCTGTTACAGGTGCAATTAAGGACAATATTTTAGCGCTTGATGATGTGTGTATGTTTGCTTTAGATTTTTTAAAGGATAATTATCCTAATGAATTGAGTGTTCGTTATAATTTAGAAACATTACCTGACAATAATTTAGATATTTTGGAACAAATTGGTAGAAATCGAGGTTGCTTACTGCCTGGAAATAAAATTAATTATGATAAAGTAATAGATATAATTTTATATGAAATTCGAAATGAAAAGATAGGGAAAATTACATTTGAGCTTCCGACTGATATAAAATAATTAATAATTGTATTTTTATAGAAATATTTATTAATTCTAAATTAAAGTTTATTGAGACTTTTTATTTCCATAAATAAAGAAAAAGGATGTAAATTATTTATTAACATCCTTTTTTAGTTACTGCTTATATTTGTTTATTATTATCTTCATTGTCATCATTTTGCTTTTTATCTTTTCTAAGGGCTTTTTTCATTTCATTTATTTTTTCTTCACCAAATTTCAATGTTTCTTTATAAACATTTTTAGCTACATGTCCTGTCGTACGAGCAAAATCGGAAACAGATTCTTCAATTTTACCATAAACTGAGCTTGATACATCTGTTAGCTTAAGTACGAAATCATTAATTTCATCAATTAATTTCTCTTTGCCTATAAAAAGTTTGATATAGGTTTCTGAAATTTTATAACTCTTCAATATCTTCTTGGCTAATTCATTAACGTTGCCTAACTGATCAATTACTTCTTCCTCTGTAGAGCCAATATTAATCTTTTGATTTATTAAATCAAGGTATTCACATACTATATCATCAACTACTTTTTCATCAAGAATGGATAAACGCTTTCTTAATTCGATAATATATTTTTCTTTTTTCATCTTTAAATTTCCTTTCATTAAATAGTTTATTAGTTTATTTTTATTATATCATTAATTATATTATATGAAAGTTTTTTTTAATATATAATTTAATATCTTATAAATTGAGGAAAATTTGTTTTACAGTCGAAAAATGGTATGTTATAATTTTAAATATGTTTATCAAGAAGGTGATATTATTAAGCAGGATTATGAATTAAATATATTAATAAATGAAATATTAAATAATAATAATGAAATAAATAACGAAAAAGAATTTTTAACTTATATGAAATATCTAGAAATGCGCGCATATGAAAATGATTTGGTTAACCGAAAAATTAAAATTATTGCTGGAATCGATGAAGCTGGTCGTGGTCCACTTGCCGGACCTGTTGTTGCCGCTAGTGTAATTTTACCTAATGATTATTTTTTACCAGGATTAAATGACTCAAAAAAATTATCACGTCGTAAACGCGAATATTTTTATGAAGAAATTGTAAAAAATGCGATTAGTTATGGTGTAGGAGTTGTAAGTGTTGACGATATTGACAAATATAATATTTATAATAGCACAAAAATAGCAATGATAAAATCGGTTTTAGAACTATCGGAAAAGCCTAACCATCTTTTGATTGATGCTATGAAAATTGAATTAGATATTCCTCAGACAAGTATTATTAAAGGAGACGCTAAAAGTGTCTCAATTGCAGCAGCTAGTATAATTGCTAAAGTTACACGTGACCGTTATATGAGCGAATTAGCAAAAACCTATCCACAATACAATTTTAGTAATAATGCTGGCTATGGGACTAAAGAACATATTGAAGCTATTAAAAAACATGGAATAACACCCGTTCACCGAAAAACTTTTGAACCTATTAAATCTATTTTAGCAAAAGAAAATAATCTATTTAATATATAATCTTATAGCGTATATAGATAATGAGGTGATAATAATGGAAGATATTAAGAATATTTTGCTTAAACTTCATTATCTAGATTTGGAAATAAATGAAATATACCAAATTTTACAAAGATTGTATCAATTCAAAAAAATAGAAAATAATATTTTAAGAAAAGTTTTAAATGAAAAATATGAAAAATTTCTAAAACTAAGTACAGAACAAATAAAAAATGATCTATTCTTTCAACAAATTGAATTTATTACGATTGTTGATAAAAATTATCCTAAAAGTTTAGAAAATATTTTTATGCCACCACTCATATTATTTTATCAAGGAAATATAAATTTATTTAATAAAAAAGCTTTAGCTGTTGTCGGATCAAGATATAACAGCCCTTATGGAGAAAAGGTAGCAAAAAAATTTGTTTGTGATTTAGTTAGACATGATTTTAATATAATTAGTGGATTAGCATATGGTATTGATTCCATAGCTCATAAAGCATGTATTGATAATAATGGAAAAACTATTGCTGTGTTAGGCTCTGGTCTTTTGCATATATATCCAAAGGAACATAGTGAATTAGCTAATGTAATTGCAAAAGAGCACTTGTTAATTAGCGAATATCCACCGCATGTTTTGCCTCAGAAAACACATTTTCCATTTCGAAACCGAATTGTTAGTGGGTTAGCGAATGGGGTTTTAGTAATTGAAGCTAAAGAAAGAAGTGGAACTTTAATTACATGTGATTATGCCCTAGATCAAGGGAAAGATATATTTGTAGTTCCTAATAATATATTTGATCAAAATAGTATAGGTACTAATAATTTAATTAAACAAGGAGCAAAGCTTGTAACTAATATAAATGATATTTTGGAAAGTTTTAAGCTGAAAACACTTGCAAATTTTTAACTTTTCTTACATAATATATTAATATAAACTACATTAAGACAGGTGAAGTAAAATGGGGAAAAAATTAGTAATTGTCGAATCTCCTGCGAAAGCACACACAATTGAAAAATATTTAGGTGAAGACTATATCGTTTTATCAAGTGTGGGACACATTCGTGATTTAGCAAAATCAGGTCCTGGAGGTTTAGGAGTAGATATTGAAAATAAATTTACACCTAAATATTCTGTTATTAGCGGGAAAAAGAAAATTATAAATCAGCTAAAGAAGGCTGTAGACTTAGTAGACGAAGTATTTTTAGCTACTGACCCGGATAGAGAAGGGGAAGCAATTAGTTGGCATTTATATGATGCTTTAAACTTACAGGAAGCTAAAAACGTGGATGTCCATCGGGTGGTTTTTCATGAAATAACTAAAAGTGCGATTTTAAACGCGGTAAAGAATCCGCGAGAAATTAATTATGATTTAGTTAAGTCACAAGAATCAAGAAGAATTTTAGACCGAATTATTGGTTTTAAATTATCAAAATTACTTCAATCAAAGATTAAATCAAAATCGGCAGGTCGTGTGCAATCTGTTGCGTTAAAGTTAATTGTTGATAAGGAAAAAGAAATTCAAAGTTTTATAGTTGAAGAATATTATACAATTGAGGCAATATTTGAAAAAAATCAACAACAATTTGAAGCAAATTTATTCGCTAAAAATAAAGAAAATATTAAAATAAATTCGTTAGAGGAAGCACAAGCTATACTAGATAGTTTAAGTGATGATTATAAAGTTGTTAGTGTTGATAAAAAACAAAAAAATAAATTTCCTAAACAACCCTTTATTACATCCACATTGCAACAAGAAGCTGCAAATAAGCTAAATTTTAACGCTAAAAGAACGATGAGTTTAGCACAAAAACTGTATGAGGGAATTGATATTAAAAATAACCCTGTTGGTTTAATTACTTATATGCGATCTGATTCTGTAAGGTTTGCTGACGAATTCATTAAAGATACAAAAGCATTTATAAAAGAAACTTATGGTTCTAATTATGCTGTAGATGATCCCAAATTTAAGAAAAATAAAAATGCTCAAGATGCTCACGAAGCAATTCGTCCTACTGATATTTCTCGGACTCCTGAGAGTTTAAAAAAATATCTCTCTGCTGATTTATTTAAATTATATAAATTAATTTATGCTAGATCTTTAGCATCATTAATGAATCCTGCAAAACTAAATCATACAACGTTAATTGTTAATAATAATGATTATTCATTTAAAGCAACAGGACAAATTATAGTTTTTGATGGATATTTAAAAGTTTACCAGGATTACGAGGATACAAAAAATACATTATTGCCATCTTTAGAAGTTAATGAAACAGTAAATTGTGTTGAAGTAAATCATAAACAACACTTTACTCAACCCCCAGCTCGGTTTACTGAATCTAAGTTAATTAAGGAGATGGAAGAATTAGGAATAGGACGCCCGTCAACTTATGCTCAAACAATGGAGACATTGAAAAATCGTGATTATGTTAGAATAGAAGAAAAAAAGTTTGTTCCAACTGAACAAGGTATTATTACTAGTGATAAATTACAAGAATTTTTCGATAATATTATCAATATTTCTTATACTAGAAATATGGAAGAGAATTTGGACTCTATTGCTCAAGGAGAAAAAGTTTGGTATGAAGAATTAAAGAATTTTTATGATTTCTTTATGCCAGTATTAGAATATGCCCAAAATAATATGGAAAAAATTCCACCAAAAATTTTAGATGAAGAATGTCCAAATTGTGGTAAACTTTTAGTTGTCCGTCGCGGTCGTTATGGAGAATTTATTGGTTGTAGTGGATATCCTGATTGCAAATATATTAAAAAAGAAAAAAATGAATCAGAAAATTTGATTTCTTTAGATATAAAATGTCCTAAGTGTAATGAAGGCCATTTTGTTGAAAGAATTACTAAAAAGGGAAGACTAAAGGGTAAAAAATTTTACGCCTGCAGTAATTATCCAAAATGTAAAAATATTGTGGTTAATATGCCAATTGATGAAAAGTGCCCAAATTGTGGTAATATTCTATCAACATTTAATGATACTATAATTTGTGAAAATAAAGAATGTAAATATACTAGACCAATAAATAACTAAACTTACTGAATTATCAGAAATGATTGAAAAAAATTTCAATCATTTTTGAATCAGTAAGTTTTTTTGTATAAATCAAGCAATATAGTCAAAAATAATATTAATATTTAAAAATTACTTTATAAAATCTAAACTAATTCCAGTAAAAAGAAAGAAAGGTGAAATTAATGGGTTACTATATTTTAGGAACAATCATCTTTTTATTACTTATAGTCTTTATTAGTGATTTATTAAGAAACTCACAGGATAATCGCGGTGAAGAAATTGATAATGATGAATTTTATAATCAATTATCTAATCAATATCCTGGAACTTTTGCTTATAAAGAAGAATTTTCTGAAGAAAATTTAGAAGATGATTTAGAAACTGAAGACAATGATTTAGAAAATGCAGATTCAGATGAAGAAAAACTTAGTAGATAAAAAATATTAAATAATAAGCAGCTAATTGTGGATTCAATTGGCTGTTTTTATTTAGTGATAATTAAGCTATTATTTATTGAAAAATAGTTCTTAAATGTAAATATTTATGTTAATATTAATTGTGGTGATAATAATGAAAAAGGAAATAAATGCATCTGTCCATGACATAGTTGATTTTGTATTTAGTCAAGGTGATATTGTTCCAATTATGACACAAAAAAACAATATGCGAGATGGCACCTTAATTCACATAGATATTCAAAAACAATATGAATGTGAAAAAGAATTTTATGTCAAATATTGCGGCGATATTAATAATTATTTAGTAACATTACAAGGACGTATTGATTTACTTGAAAAAAAGGATGAAGCATATCATTTAATTGAAATTAAAAGTATACATACATTTGAGGATTTAACAGAAACATCTTTCCCTGCTCATTTTGCCCAAGTAAAATTTTATGGTTTTATGTTAATAAATCAATTAAATTTAGATAAATTAAAAGATTTAACTATATCAGTAATGTATGTTAATAAATATACTTATGAAAAGAAGTTTTTTACTAAAGTCTATACTTATAAAAATTTAGAAACTTTTTTTAATGAAACAATGAATAAGTATATTGAGTTTATATCAGTTATTGATAATTGGCATGAGTTAAAAATTAATCAGTTGTCACAACTTGAATTTCCATTTTCTACATATCGTATAGGCCAAAGAGAATTAATTGAAAATGTTTTTGATGTTATTGAAACAAACAATAGTTTATTTGTTTGTGCTCCTACGGGTATTGGTAAAAGTTTGGGAACAATTTACCCTGCTTTAAAAACAATCAGAAGTAAGGAAAACAAAATTTTTTATTTAACGAGTAAATCCATGGTTAAAGATGTAGCAAGAGGAGCTCTAGAGCTTATGCGGCAAAATAGTAAACTGAAACTTAAGTCGTTATCAATTACCGCGAAAGATAAAATTTGTATTAATGATCGTGTAAAATGTAACCCTAATGATTGTATTTATGCTAAAGGATTTTATAATAGGATTAATGATGCTGTTTTAGACATATTTGAAAATGTTGATGATATGTATGTTGATAATATCCTTGTGTATGCTAAAAAACATCAAGTATGTCCTTTTGAATACCAGCTAGCTTTATCGCTTTATTCTGATTTAATTATTTGTGACTATAATTATGTTTTTGATGTAAAAGTTTATTTACGAAGATTTTTTGATAGTGATACATCAAATTTAATTTTATTAATTGATGAAGCTCATAACATGTATGATCGCGTTTGCAATATGTTTACAACAAATATAAATTTTAAGACAATTCACATAATTCTTGATAATGTAGAAAAGGATAAAGAAATTATTAAGTTATGTCAAGTTATAATTAACAAACTAAAACAATATCAAAATCATTTAGTATCTGCTAATAAAAATGCCACGAAATTTAGTGACATAGATGAGGTTTTATTAAATGATATTGCATTGGTTAACAGTAAGTTAGAAAAATATTTTGATAAAATTAGAGAAAACGAAAAGGAAATTCCTGAAGATTTATTAGACAGTTATTTTAGTCTTTCAGCATTTTTAAAAATAGCAGATTATTTTTGTGATGACTTTATGATTTGGGTAAGTAACAAATATGATGAATTGAATTATCAAATTACTTGTTTAAATCCACGTGAATTAATTAGAATGAGGACAAGCATTGTGAAATCGAGTATCTTCTTTTCGGCAACACTGCATCCTTTGAATTATTATCTTTCTTTATTAGGTGGAGATAACAACACTAAACAATTAATTCTAAATCCACCATTTGCCCAAGATAATTTAAACTTGTTTATAAACTCACATATTTCAACAAAGTATAATAATAGAGAAAATACTAAATATCAAATCGCCTATGAAATTCATAAATTTATCGCAAATGGTGGAAAATATATCATATACTTTTCAAGTTATCAATATTTAGATTTAGTATATAAAGCTTTTTTAAAGATAATTGAGTTTGATGTAGAGATAATTAAACAAGAAAGGTCGATGAAAGAAAATGAGCAGTCTGAGTTTATAAATAAATTTGATGAAAGTTCTAAAAACATTGTGGGATTTGCTGTATTAGGTGGAATATTTGCTGAAGGAATTGATCTAAAGGGAGAAAAATTAAACGGTATCGCTGTAATTGGTGTTGGATTGCCGATGTTTGATGATTTTCGTAACGAATTAAAAAATTATTTTGAAATTGAATATAAAAAAGGTTATCAATTTGCTTATATGTATCCAGGTTTTAATAAAGTTTTACAAGCTGTAGGTCGGGTTATTAGAAGCGAGGATGATAAAGGAAGTGCTTTATTAATTGATGAAAGATATTTGACCTATGAATATCTAAAGTTATTTCCGACACATTGGTCACACTATAATAGAATATAATGACAATTATTATATTAAAGATATAGTTTGTTGAAAGATGCTTGGATTTGTGATAAAATGGATTGAAATAAAAAAATTGGGGGTGTTAACCCGTGATTCCGTTAGATGTTACAGTATTTATAATAATAATGATTTTCACTGGTGCCTGGACTGGTTACATTACAAATGACGTAGCAATTAAAATGTTATTTAGGGAATATGGAATTGGAAGGCTTAAGTTTGGTGGAGTAATTGTAAAAACAAGAAAAAACTTAGAAAAGAGCCTTTCTTTATTAGTTGAAAAAGAAATTATTAATCATAATACATTAAAAAATCAGTTTCATAAAAAAGAATTAAAAGAAGTTATTTCTAAAACAGTTGTTGCTTTTTTTAATGATTCTATTTTCAAAAATAGTAAAAATGTGAAATTGAGTGACTTATCTGGGTTTGATGATACAAAAGATAATATACTTATTTTTTTACGTAAGTATTTAACTGAAAATTTAACTGGTTTTTTCATGGATATGAGTAAGAATATTGAGTTAAGCGATATTGCTTCAAGTGAACAAGCTTATAATTTAGCAGTAACGATTTCCAATCAAATATTACTAATCATGAAAGATAAGCGGTTATTAGAAATTATTATTAAAGAGTTATATGATAGTTACCATGAAGTTTCTATCGATAAATTAATTGGTGATGAAATAACCAATACTATTATTAATAATCTTAATGAATTATTAAACAATATATTTGATGAAATGCGATATAAGAATGATCGTGATATACAACTTTTAATTAGTAAGCTTTATCGTGATCTAGATTTCGACACATTTGTTGAATCATTAGAAAAATATATTGGCGATAAAAAACTTAGTTATTTTATTTCTGAATTAAGTTTAGAAAAGCTTTATGACTTGTTTGTAGAATATTTAAAGAATCCCAATTCAAAAGAATCAATAGGAGTTTTTTGTGAAGGCTTAATTATCGCCTTGAAAAAAATTGATAAACCAATTATTGAATTATTTACAGGGGATTTGAGAGTTGAAGTAGAAAAGTTTTTAGAAACACAACTACCTAATATTATTGATAAATTAATCGAAATAGTGCAAAAAAACAGCCATGAAATAGAAGAATTAATTGAGTCTTCAATTGATCAAACAATTTATGATCAACAGACAATAAAAAGGTTAATTTTGTCAGCTATTAGGGTCTTTTTAATTGAAAACTTTACAAAAAAATATGACATTATTAATAAAATTGTAGAGATGTTAAAAGGTATTGATATTGAAGATCTCTCAAAAACAGTTTCTGAGCAAGTAGTTGACTTACTTCATAACAAAAGTATTGCTAGTATTATTAATGAATTAGAAGTAAATAATATTTTAACAACTAATATAATATCTGTGCAAGTTCATAAAATTTTATCATTCTTATGTGAGAGATATCTATCTAAGGATATAGAACATGCTGATATTTTAAATAAACAAATTAAACAAATTTTCAAGATTAATTTGAAACCATTTGTGAATAATATAACTGTGACTGTTATAACAAAACAAATAATTTATAATGAAGATGTATTAAAATTTATTAAATCACAAATTGGTAGTGCATTAAAAGGAATTACTAAGATGCCTATCAACACATTCATAATAGATTCAAAAGTTAGTGATTTCGCCTCTAGTCTTCAAGAGAGTATTAGTAAAAAATTAACTAGTAATCATGATGAAATACAAGACATCGTTTATAAACATCTTAACAATTATTTTGTTAATAATAAATTATCATCAATCATTAATAAAAATAATGATGTTGTATTCAAAAGTGAAATTGTAGTTGATGTAATTATAAAATCATTAAGTAATCTTATAGATGATAATAAAAATTATAAAGTACATGATTTATTTAATCAGATTAATTCCATTGATAATTTAAGTGAAAATGTTGTAAATGCAATTATGGATTATTTAGACAATGGCTTAAGTAGTATTTTAGAAGGGAATATAGCTAAAGTTGTTGAAGAAAATATTAAAAGTCTAAGTAATGAAGAAGTCCTTGAAATGATGCAAGAATTTATGGGGAAAAAACTAAAACCATTAACAATCCTTGGGGCTTTCTTTGGAGGAATAGTAGGTCTGATTTTAGGATTTAATTTAGATACACAATCGATTTTTAATTTTAATAACCTGCCTCTTATACTAAGTAGTATGGGAATGTATGCACTTTTAGGTTATATAACAAATGTTTTTGCTATTTTCTTTATCTTTAGACCGTATAAACCTCTTTTTGGTATCAAATGGTTCCGAGGTATTATACCTAAACAAATACCTATTTTAGCCAAGGCGATGGGGAAAGTTGTAAGTAATAATCTGTTAAATCAAGATAGTATCAATAATATGATTGTTGATAATGAGCCAAAGTTAAAAAAAGATTTTATATATAATATAGAAAAAGAAGACTATAAAGTATTAAAAACCTATTTTTCAGAAAACAGCAATCAAATAACTAGCAACTCTACTAGATATGTAATAAAATATTTACGAGATAATAATTCAATGTTAGCTACTAAATTTACAGATGAATTACTAAAATTTAGTCTTAAAAATGTTGAAACAGCGATATTTGTTCAAGTGTTTTCTAAAATTTTCACTGAAAAAATAAATCATTCAAGTGAATCAATAAGCAAATTTTTAGCAAGTAACTTCAAATCAAGTAAATCAATAAAAGAGTTATCTGATGAGTTAAGTATAAACACAGTTGAGAATAAAATTAATTCAATAATTGAAATCGAAGTTTTAAAGTTTATTAATAAATTTAGTAATAGTAACTATTTGATTTCAATAATTAAAACAAATAGTAATAAAATTGATGAGTTAATTACTAAACAAATAAATGATGTAATGCCTGATTCAACAAAGCTAAGTATTGAAAATTTCCTATATAATTTTATTTCTGAATATCTTTTTTCTAGAGATAAACAAAGATCTCTATCAAATTACGTTATAACTGAAATAACAACTATACTTAATAATAATGATAGTATTGATGAATTATTTGGTGGTCGCTTCATAGAATTAGTTAATTTTAATATGTCGACTATATTAGAAAAAATTGATGAATCTGTACAAAACTGGTTAATTAGTTACCGAGATGAAATAAATGAGTCTGTTACTAAACACGTTGTAGAAGAATTAACAGTTGTACAACAGGTAGGTTACAAGGCTATAAACGGTGATAAATTAATTAATGAAACTGTTTATCGAATAATAGAAAAACGGTTACCAGAGTTTATTTCTCAAAAAATGGATAGTTTGAATAATGATTTCAATAATTTCTTTGTTAATTTTGGGAAAATTAGATTAAAAGATGCAAAATTAGAATTAAAGAAAGAAGAACTACAAAATTATTTAAGTGAAGTTTTCGAAAGTAAAGAAATTGAAATTAAGACAAGGCGTTTTATCCACGTAGTAATGGGTTATTTCTATGATTTTAAAACATATAAAGTTTTTGATATCTTAGGTATTAATTCAACTCAAGATATAATCAATAAATATAAAGATATCTTTATATTAGTTAATAATGGCACATATAATACGATTGATATTAGAAAAGATAAAATTGTCTTTGATGTATCGCTGTTAATCAATAAGTTTATAACTAAAGAAATATTATCAAATAAAGTAAGGAATTTAACTTTAGGTATAACTAGTGATCAAATTGACCGTTCTGTTGGAAATCTTTTAGAAACTTTAAATAATAATGATTTTTTATACAATAATATAACTCAATTGGTAGATGCTGTATTATTAAACCTTATCAAACTACCAATCAATGAAATTTTTGATGATTTATACTTAAAACAAGATATGAAAAAACTGATAAGAAAACTTACAATTAATCGTGAGTTTGAAGAAGGTATTTATCAATCAATCTTTAATTTATTTACATTAACAATTAAAGATTTTACGGAAATTGTTGATGATGATTTAAAATTAATTATATTACAAAATATAATAGACTCTACTTATGATGTTGTAAAAGATAATTTAGTAGACATCTTAAAGGCTGTAGATTTTCAAGAGGTAACTATTCGTGAAATAAGTAGTATGGAACCTAAAAAAATAAAACAATTATTTTATAGTTTTGGTGGTAAGTATTTCCGTAAATTAGAGTATTATGGTGTATTTGGAGGAATTTTCGCAATAGAATTAGTTTCAATGGCTATGTTTGCATCTTATATTGTTAATCACTACAAAAAAGACAAGAATCAATTGCCTTAAGGAGGTTAATTTAATGATTAAATTCAAAGACTATAATTGGTTTTTAGAAGGTTTAGCTGCTTTGGTATTATTAGTGTCATTTGTATTAATGCTTATATATGACACAGAAGTTGCATTGATTTCTATTCGTTTAACAGGTTTGGGTATCCTATTTTTTACAATTATTAGAGTAAAACCAATAATAGCAAGTAGAAATGAAAAAGATTTTTTATTACTATTGTTTGTGGAATTCATGATTGACTTAATTGTAGGAATAGTGATGTTGTTTTCCCCTGAATATCTAACCAAAAAAGATAATGAAATTTTTAACTTCGCTCGTTTAATTGGTGCGGTATTATTTGTGCGTGGGGTTACACATTTTTATACAACAGCAAAGCGCTATGAATTACATGATATATTTTCTTTTGTTTTTCACATAATCGCTATTTCATTTGGATTTTTATACTTGTGGAATGGCAATTTAACAATTGAAAAAATTGTTTTAGCTCTTGAGGTTATAGCAATTATCTTATCAATTTACTTTGGTTACCGTTCTTACAGAGGGTATAACAACTATCGAATTCAAAAATCTAATTTATTAAAAATGGAAGATTATTTACATAAACCACAGGAAAAACCAGAAGTTAAAATTGAAGATCCATTACATATTGATGAAAAAATTAATCCTAAAATAGTTGATGAACCAGAAGAAGATAAAAGACCTTCAATTGATATAAATTAAAAAAAAGCTTATAGTAAAGTCGATTAATCTTCGACTTTATTTTTTCTATTTTATTGTATTTATTTAAATTTATATGTATAATTAATATTAACATAAACAAAGGAGGAATATAGTGGTAAAATACGACGACACAATAAAATTATTAAAAGCTATTACTGACGCCAATGGTGTACCAGGCAATGAGAGGGAGCCTAGAGAGGTAATGCGAGAATATTTAGAACCTATTGCTGATGAAATTGTTTATGATAATCTAGGGTCTATTATAGGAATATTAAATGGGGATAAATTTGCTCCAAAGATTATGCTTACAGGTCATTTAGATGAAGTTGGGTTCATGGTTTCTAAAATAACTGATAAGGGATTTATAAAATTTCAAACTTTAGGTGGCTGGTGGAATCAAGTTATGCTTGCACAACAAGTAACAATCACAACTAGTAAAGGAGACCATTATCATGGTGTAATTGGCTCTAAACCACCACATGTTTTATCAGCTGATGATAGAAAAAAACCTGTTGACATAAAAGATATGTATATTGACTTAGGAGTAGCTAGTAAAGAAGAAACAGAAAAACTAGGAATTAAACCTGGTGATATGATTACTCCATATATTGAGTTTAAAACCTTAGCTAATGACAAATTCTTATTAGCCAAAGCTTGGGATAATCGAATTGGATGTGCTATCGCAATTGAAGTCTTAAAACGATTAAAACAAGAAAATCATTCAAGTAATCTTTATGCAGTTGGTACCGTTCAAGAAGAAGTAGGGTTACGTGGAGCTAAAACATCAGGATTTAAGATTAATCCTGACATTTGTTTCGCAACAGATGTTGGAATAGCTGGTGATACACCAGGAATTGGTGATGCGGCAGATGCTGAATTAGGAAAAGGGCCACAAATTGTTTTATATGATGCTACTATGGTTGGTCATAAAGGTTTAAGAGAATTTGTCCTTAATATTGCTGAGGAGCAAAACATTCCTTATCAATTTGAATCAATGAGTGGTGGTGGACTAGATTCAGGTGCGATTCATGTTACTCATCAAGGTGTACCATCATTAGGAATTTGTATTCCTTCACGTTATATTCACACTCATACATCTATCATTCATCGTGATGATTATGAGAATGCTATTAAATTACTAGTTGAAGTTATCAAAAGACTAGATATGGATACTGTAAATCAAATTACATTTGATTAATAATAATTATAATAAATATCTCCTAGCTAAGCTGGGGGAATTTTCTTTTTTCAATATGGGAAAAGCTATTTTTAATATTTATTTCTTTAATAAAATCTTTTATGCTATAATATAATTATCAATTTAATTGAGGTGATAGTATGAAAAAAATAATTAAATCAAGTTTTATCTTTGTAGTAATTATTTTTGGTGTATTGTTGTTTTTAGAACTAATACCAACTGCACCAAAATTTAATCACGATAATCCATGGATTATAGAAGATGGAGAAAGACCTTTAGTAATACCACATAGAGGAGCTAAAGATCTTTATCCAGAAAACACTATTTATTCCTATGATAAATTAGATGAAGATGGATATGATGTATTTGAAATAGACTTATCTATCACAAAAGATGGAATACTTGTAACACATCACGATGTGTTTTTTATCAATGATCAGGGGGAAGAAAAAAAGATCAGAGAGATAGATTATAATGATTTAATACTAGAAAAAACTAATTTCGCCAAAGATTTTGTTAATCTAGATAATGAAAAAGAATTTGAAAATGTAGTAGATACTGAGTTGTTAGCTAAGTTAAAACCAGCAAAATTAGAGGATTTATTTAAAAAATATAAAGATAAGTTATATATTCTTGAATTAAAAGATACAGTTGAAAGTAGTGGAGATGTAATATTTGAAAAGGCTGTAGATAAATTAATTACTTTAGTAGAAGAATATGAAATGGAGGAAAATATAATTGTTTCTTCATTCGATGATAAGATAACTGAACTCATTCGTAAAGAATCTAATAATAAAATATATACTTCTACCGCAACAAAAGAGACATTTAATTTTGTGATTTATAATACATTGAGGATTGATTTTTTCTATAAACCTAAAGATATAGCGTTAATATTACCGGTAAGAGATGATTTATCTGATTCTCAAAGAAAATTAATTGAAAAAGCACCTGGTTTTTTAAGAAATCAAATTACTACTTATGACTCAAGTACAGATACATACTATACTAAACTAGTTAAACAAGGTATCATTGATGATGCGCATCGACATAATATGGCAATTTTATATTGGACTGTAAATGATAAAGATTTGATGATAAAATTAATTAAAATGGGTGTTGATGGGATTATTACAGATCGTCCTGATATTTTGAAAGAAGTGTATGATGAATTAGGAATGTAAAAAAAACCAACACATTTGTGTTGGTTTTAATTTTATTGAAGATTTTTGACTAGTTTATTGATGATATCTTGTTTTCCTTGATCGTCACTAGCATTATATAGTACTTCAAATAAAACACCGAGTCCCGGTAACATTTTTTCTTCACCACTTGATATAGCATCAAGAACTGTAGACTTAACATCATCAAATGTAGACTGATTCATATTCTGTAATACTGCACGCCTAATATTAATATCCATTTTATCTAACCTCCTAAATATATTGTTAAAAGATTCATTAAATTTATACATTAGAGGTAAAAAATGACTAAAAGTAAAATAAAAGAGATTTTGATTGCTAATAACAAATATCAAGTAATTATTAATCGCAAAGCTATTAAAAATACATATATTAGAATAGATGAAAAAATAAATATTGTTGTTAATACTAATAAATATACACCTTATAAACAGATAGAAACTTTAATTTTTAAAAATCAAGATAAATTAGTTAAAATTGTTAACAATAAAAAAGAGCAAATGCTTCCCAAAAATAAAATAGCGTATTTAGGTGAATATTTTGAGATGGTTTTTAAAAAGAAGTCAGGTTTTAATTATGACATAATAAACGATAAAATCGTTTTTTATACAAATTTAAATAAGGAAGAAGCACTTAATTTGTTTTATAAAATAGAAGCAGAAAGTTATTTGCCGAAAAGATTACAAATTTGTCATACTAATTTTATAAAATATATTAGGATTTCTTTACCAGAATTATCAGTTAGAAAAATGAATTGTAGATATGGGACTTGTTACTATACTAAAAACAAGATTAATTTAAATAGTTATATAATGAAGTATAATGATGAACAAATTGATTATGTTATATATCATGAATTGTGTCATTTTATCCATCATAATCATGGAAAAAAATTTTATGAATTATTGAGCACCATTATACCGAACCATAAGAATATTCGGAAAAATTTAAATTAATACTATTATTATTTATAATTGGGGCATTTGTTATAAGGGAGTTTTATTCAGTATCATAGTATAGTAATGACTCGTAGATTATTAGGGGGTGACGTTAGTGTATTATCAAAATCGTCCAGTTGGATGTTGTCCTCAACCTGAACCAATACCTCAATGCAGAGTAATTAATCGCTATTGCTATAAAGATGTACCACACATTTGCCCTAAGCATACTCATATTGTAAACCATACTATTTATAGACATCACTATATTCCACAATATACATGCTCACAAGAACAGAAATGCCAAGATATTCATTGTGGCGGATGTTAGTTGTTGATTTTGTTAATATTATGCAGTATAATAGTAACATAATAAATTAAAATGGTGATAAAGGATTAGTAGTTAGTAACTGATTATAAAGGAAGAGTACATCATAGATTGTAAGTGTACTTATAATAAAGACTAATGAATTCGCCTTTTGAATGATGTTAATCGCATCCGGGATATCCGTTATTATTGTCGAGTGGTGAATATAATATTCACAATTAAGGTGGTACCACGGTAATAAACGTCCTTTCTTTTAGGGGCGTTTTATTTTTTATTTTAGATTAGAAAGGTGATATAATGTTAAAACAATTAAAATCAATTTGTGAAATTGCGTTGAAGGACATTGAAGAGTGTCAAGAGATTAAGCAACTAAATGAGTTGCGAGTAAAGTATTTAGGCAAAAAAGGACCAATTCAAGAAGCAATGAAAATGATGAAAGATTTAGATACTGAGGCAAGAAAAGAGCTTGGATTAGTTTCTAACGAAACTAAATTTACGATATCTACAGCGATTGAAAATAAGCAAAAGGAGTTAGAAAACCTAGTAATAGAGGAACAATTAAAAAATGATTTTATTGACGTTACTTTACCATCAAGAAAAAGAGCTCTGGGACAAGCCCATTTGACTAATCAAATAATTACAGAAATTGAAGATTTGTTTATTGGAATGGGATATTCGATAGCTGAAGGTCCAGAAATTGAAACTGATCATTATAATTTTGAGATGTTGAATTTACCTAAGGGGCATCCAGCTCGTGATATGCAAGATTCTTTCTATATTACTGAAGAGTTATTACTTCGCACCCATACCTCTCCTGTTCAAGCAAGGACGATGTTAAAACAAGGTGGAAAAGGTCCTGTAAAGATAATATGTCCTGGGAAAGTTTATCGTCGTGATGACGATGATGCCACACATTCTCATCAATTTTTTCAAATTGAAGGTTTAGTTATTGATAAAAATATAACTATGTCTGATTTGAAAGGAACTTTAGAATATTTTGTGAAGAAAATTTTTGGAGAAAATAGAGAAATTCGCTTCCGCCCTTCGTTTTTTCCGTTTACAGAACCAAGTGTAGAAGTTGATGTAACATGTGCAAAATGTAGTGGTAGTGGATGTTCAATGTGTAAGAATAGTGGATACATTGAAATACTTGGAGCAGGTATGGTACATCCAGACGTATTGAAGATGGGTGGATTTGATCCTGAAGTATACCAAGGATTTGCATTTGGAATGGGACCTGAAAGGATAGCGATATTAAAATATGGAATAGATGATATTAGGCAATTTTACACAAACGATTTAAGGTTTAATAATCAATTTAACTTAAAATAATAAGGAGGTTAGAGTAAATGTTATTACCTTTAAAATGGTTAAAAAGTTATGTAGATATTAGTGGAATTAGTGCAAATGATTTAGCTAAGAAAATTACTTTATCAGGAATAGAAGTTGAACGAGTATATCCTATGTCTAAAGCAACAAATTGCGTAATTGGACATGTATTGGAAAAAACAAAGCACCCACAAGCAGACAAATTAAGCGTTTGTCAGGTTGATTTAGGAAGTGAAGTTACACAAATAGTGTGTGGCGCTCAAAATGTAGACAAGGGTCAAAAAGTGGTTGTATCGAAGGTTGGTGCAACCTTACCTGGTGGAGTAAAAATTAAAAAAGCAAAATTACGTGGTGAAGAATCAAATGGAATGATCTGTTCATTAAAAGAATTAGGTATTGAAAATAAGTTTATACCTCAAGAATTTCAAAATGGAATTACAGTATTAGATGAAAAAGCTCCTGTTGGAGTAGATGCTATTGAATATTTAGGATTTAATGATACAATTTTAGAGCTGAGTTTGACACCTAATCGTTCTGATTGTTTGTCGATGTTGGGAATAGCTTATGAGGTATCTGCTATTATAGATAAAGATATAAATAAACCATACGGTGAAAAAATTGCATATTCTATAAACCCAAATTTCAAAGTGAAAATTAATTCAGATGATTGCCCACTTTATTACGCGAAAACAATTAAAAATGTTAAAATAAAAAGATCACCAGAGTGGTTACAAAGTGCCCTTATATCTTGTGGAATTCGTCCAATAAATAACGTTGTTGATGTAACAAATTATGTTATGCTTGAATTAGGTCAACCGCTACATGCCTTTGATTTTAAAAAATTAAATAGCGATGAAATTATTGTAAGAAATGCGTTTAAAAATGAAACTATTGTAACATTAGATAACATTAAAAGAGAATTATTACCCACTGATTTAGTTATCACAGATGGGAAAAAACCAATTGCGATAGCTGGAGTAATGGGAGGGCAAAATACTGAAATTGATGAAAATACGTGCGATGTAGTTTTAGAAAGTGCAGTTTTTAACCCTTTAACAGTACGTAAAACTTATACAAGACTAGGTCTACGTAGCGAATCAAGTATTCGTTTTGAGAAAAAGGTTGATCCAGAAAGGACAATATATGCCTTAAATCGTGCTTGTCAATTATTAGTAGAATTAGTAGATGCTGAAATTGATGATAAATTATCAGTAGAAAATAATATTAATGATAAAATTAATTCAATTGAGATTAAGTTAGAAAAGATTAACCGTGTTTTAGGAATAACTTTATCTGATGAAGATGTATCTTTAGTTTTTAGAAAATTAAAATTTGATTATAAACTATCAAAAGGAACTTTTGTAGTTATAATTCCTTCTCGAAGACCAGATATTATGATAGCAGAAGATTTAATTGAAGAAATTATAAGAATCTATGGTTATGATAAATTAAATAAAACACTGCCTCAAACAAATACCGTCGCCTCACTTTCAGAAAATCAACTAAAAATCCGTAAAATAAAAAGTGTGTTATTAGCTCAAGGTTTAAATGAAGTAATGACCTATTCTTTAACAAATCCGAAATATTTTAATCGTTTTTCACACCATGAAGTAAATAGTTTATTACCAGTTAAATTGTCAATGCCAATAAGTGAAGAAAGGTCTTTTATGAGACCGGGATTAATCCATAGCTTAGTTGAGGTTATGAGTTATAATAATGCTCGCAAAAATAACAATGTGTTTTTATTTGAATTAGGAAAAAGGTATTATTTAAATCAAGGTGAACCATGTGAGAATATGGTTTTAGCTGGTGCATGCTCTGGTGTAATAGTTGAAAATAAATGGCAAAAGAAAAAAGAAGTTTGTGATTTCTATTATGTTAAAGCTATTATAGAACAAGTTTTTGAAAAAATGAGTTTAGATAAACAAATTTCTTTTGCACAAGCAGATAAGTCTGTTGGAGCTGATTTTCATCCAAGTAGGTCGGCATATATTCTTTATAAGAATAAAGAAATTGGAATTATTGGCCAAATTCATCCAAATAGCCAAAGAGAATATGATATTAATGAAACATATGTTTTTGAAATTATTTTAGACCAAGTATTAGATGCAAAATTGGAAGAAAATAAATTCAAAGCAATTTCAAAGTATCCAACTGTTACTAGAGATATAGCTATTGTTGTTGATAAAGATATTACTGTAAGTACATTGAGTCAAGCTATAGCAAGTAAGGGTGGGAGAAATTTAAAATCTGTACAAGTATTTGATGTTTACAATGGTAAAAATGTTGATAAAGGGAAAAAATCAATAGCGTTTTCATTAATGTTTGAGAATGTTGAAAGAACATTAACTGATAATGATGTAAATAAGATATATGATAAAGTTGTTAAGCATCTAGAGGATAGTTTTAATGCGATTTTGCGCAAATAATTATTAATAAATTTAAAAAACTCATATAAAATGAGCTATTGCTCTGAAATATGAGTTTTTTTATTGGGAGTTAATCGAAAAATGACGACAAACTAAACACTATAAATATCATATAAGTCAATCTTTATTGATTATAATAAGTAAACAATTTGCACAAATAAAAAATATATAGTTACTATTATATTATTTGATAAAATAAAAGAGGGTGAGAAGTTCATGAACGAAAAATTATCAGAAAAGGTGGTTTTATATAGAATAAATAATAATGACAAAAATGAGATCAATGAACCAATAGGAACTTATATAAAACGTGAAAGAGTAGCTCAAGGATTAAATCAAGATTTTGTTTGTAAAGATATATGTTCTATATCATATTACAGTAGAATTGAAAATAATGTTATTCAACCATCTAGTGAATATATTGAAAAAATATACAAGAAGTTAAATAAGCCTATACCAAAGTTTTCATCTAGTAAGGTAGATAAAGAATTAATAAATAATTTTCTTTTAGCTATTGAATACAGAAACAAAAATCTGATTGAAATGGAATTTGAGAAAATAAAGAATAATCAAAATATAAATAATACATTATACCATTTTATCTATCACTCATTTCATAAAAATACTGATAAACTTGAACATTATATTAAGATACTACATAAACAACAAGCTAATTTTGATGATGATGAATTAGTTATTTATCTTGAAAATTTGTCTAGCTATTATATACAAATATGTGATTATATTGAATCAGAAAAATATTTATCTTTAATTTTATTATTATTAAAATCAAAAAATTACAAAAAACCAATGGTTTTATATAAGTATGCTTGGGTACTTGGGAAATTAAATGATGATTTGAAATGTATTTATTATGCTGAAGAAGCAGATAAATTATTTGTTGAAAATCAAAATATTTATCGTTCTGTGCAATGTAAATTGTTAATCGCAATTAAAATGAGTAATAAGTTCCCAAATAAGGCAATAAAAATATATGAAAATATAATTAAAATATCAATTCTATGCGGAATTGATGATGTTCAAAAAATTAGCCAATTTAATCTAGCTATATTGTATAAAAAATGTAGCTGTATCAAAGAAGCCGAAATTAATTTTCGTAAATTAATAAAAATTTATAATAACGATTTACCATTTATGAGTAATGTATATATAGAATTTATTGATAAATTATTTTAACAAATGAATTCAAAAGAAGAAAAGCAACAGATAAACTGATTAAAAAATATTAATATAAGATCAGAAAAACATAGATTTTATATTAAATATTTTTCTATTAAGTTTATAAAAGATGAATTAAGTACACAAATTTCATTTTATAAACATGAATTTATTCCCTATTCTATGAAGACTAAAAATAAAGATATGCAAATTAGAATTAGGAAAGAATATGTTGAATTATTGGAAAAAAATTGTAATTATGAAGATTGTGTAAATGAATATAAAAACTTATTGTTATTAATTGATGAGAGAAGCAAGAATATTTCATCATATAAGGAGGAAAAATGAAAAAAATTGTTATTTTTTTACTAGTTTGTTTTTTATTTGTAAGTATTAAACCAGCTATAGAAAATATTGAAATTGTTGGTGAGAAATATCCAGATCCAAATTCAGTTAGTAGTGATTATTTATAAAAATAATTAACTTGTACATAATTTGACATAATGTATATCTTTTATGTGGTATTCTTCATAAGAGGTGTTAATTATGGTAAAGTTAAGAATAATATATAATTATGAAAAGAAAATTTGGGAATTGTTTCATGAGGATTTAATTGAAAGAATTGCGTGTAATCATAATGTTTATAATTTAATAGTTAGTGCTAATACTATCGCAAAATTAATTAAACCAGCACAAATAGTTTTTGTGCCTCAAAATTTATTGAAAGAAATTGTGATTAACGAATATATTGAATAAATAAATAGAGGAATATTTTATTCCTCTATTTTTCTTGATGGTTATATAAATTGCTTTTTGATAGGTTTTAATGTAAACTTAATATTAGAGAAAAGTAAGTATTTAATTCTATAATCTTGATGATAATATAATATGAAAGAGTTGATTTAATGTTTGAATATACTAAAAATAATTTAAATTTAATAATTGATGAAGTAAAAGTTGGTTATATTTTATATGATGAAAAAGATAATTTTTTTGCAGCTACTCATATTTATCTCAACAAAGAAGAACGTGGGAAAGGTTATTCAAGTTTATTAATTGAGGAATTTGTTGAATTTGCGAAGAAAAAAAACAAAAAAATTTATCCTACTTGTCCTGTAATTAAACGTTACTTAGAATCAACTTATCCTGAATTAGCTAAATAATGGTGCAATAATGAATATAACTTCATTAAATAATAATAGAGTTAAATACTACACAAAATTACTTAATAGTAAGAAGGAAAGAGATAAAGAAAAGCTTTTTATTGTTGAGGGTGATCACTTAGTTGAAGAAGCAATGAAGGAAAATGTGGTGAAAGAATTGCTTATTTCTGATTTAAGTTATGATCACTATAAAGATGTAGATAAAATTTTTGTTTCTCAAGAAGTTATGAAAAAGATTTGTGATACGATTACACCACAAGGCATTATTGCTTTATGTTCACAAAAAGAAATGTATGATTTGACCACATTAAATCGATTATTGTTGTTAGATAATATTCAAGACCCAGGAAATTTGGGTACTATAATTCGCTCAGCTGATGCCTTTAATTTTGATGGAATTGTTTTGAGTGAGAATACCGTCGATTTATATAATCCAAAGGTGGTTCGTTCAACCCAAGGTGCAATCTTTAGAGTTAAGGTTATAAAAACTAATTTATTACAATATATCAATAAATTAATTGCTAAAGGAGTTTTAGTTTATGGCACATCTCTAAACGGGAAAAATTTAAATGCCATATTACCTAGTGATAATATGGCATTTATTATGGGGAATGAAGGCAATGGAGTGTCAGAAGCGTTAATGAATATCGCTAATGATAATATCTTTATTGAAATGAATGGCAATAGTGAATCATTAAATGTTGCGGTTGCTTCTTCAATAATAATGTATAATTTTAGAAAATAGTTTATTTTTTATTGAATATTTTTTTTATATGTGGTAAAATTATAAATGCAAAAAAGAGACATTAAAGAGTGGGCAGTCCCCCACTCTTTTATCTTTAGAAATCGAGGTGTTTTTAAAAGTGTCAACTGTGTTAGATACATGTGTTAAAATAGGACAACCAATCATTGAGGATATGGGTTATTCTTTAGTTGATGTTGAGTATACTAAAGAGGGGAGAATTTATGTTTTACGATATCTTGTTGATTCTCAAAATGGTATTGATATTGAGGAGTGTGCTCTGATTAGTGAAAAAATTAGTATTGAACTAGATAAACAAGACCCTATTGAAGATGAATATGTTTTAGAAATCTCTTCTCCAGGTGCAGAAAGAACATTGAAAACAAAAGATGATATTCAAAATGCATTAAATAAATATGTAAATATAAAATTATATGCACCTATTAATAAAACTAAGGAATATGTTGGTGACTTAATAGCGTTTGATGGTAATGTTTTAACTCTAAGATATATTGTAAAGACAGTAGAAAAAACAATTGATATTAATTATGATCAAATTTCCAAAATTCGTCTTGCTATTAAATTTTAAGGAGGGCCAGAGAAGTGATTAGCAAAAAGTTTTTTGAAGCACTTAGTGACATCGAAAAGGAAAAAGGTATTCCTAAAGAAGTTATCATAGATGCTTTTGAACAAGGTATTATTTCAGCATATCGTAAAAATTATGGGAAAGAAACCGCTAATGTTCGAATTGATATTAAAGAAAAAACAAATAAAATTATTGTTTATGGAATTAAAAATGTTGTAGAAGAAGTAACAAATCATGCTAATGAGATATCTTTAGAGGATGCATTAAAAGTTAATAAAAATTATAAATTAGGTGATTCGGTTGAAATAGAAGTAACACCTAAAAATTTTGGTAGAATTGCGATTCAATCAGCTAAACAACGAGTTCAACAAGTTGTTATTGAAGCTGAACGTGAGATTATTTATAATCGTTTTGCTGATAGAGAACTTGATTTAATAACAGGTTTAATGAACAGACGTGACGAAAAAAATATTTACATAAATCTAGACCGAGTTGATGGAATTTTACCAATAAAAGAATTATTGCCTAATGAAGAATTTGTTCCTAATGAAAGAATAAAGGTTATAATAAGTAAAATTGAAAAAACAACTAAAGGTCCTATTATCTTCCTGTCAAGAACAAGTCCAATTTTAATTAAACGTTTATTTGAGTTAGAAGTGCCTGAAATATATGATGGAGTAGTCGAAATTAAGGCAGTTGCTAGAGATGCTGGTGATCGTTCAAAAGTACTTATACATTCAAAAGATGAAAATGTAGATCCAATTGGTGCATGTATTGGGCCGAATCAATCAAGAATTAATAATATAATTAGGGAGATTAAAGGTGAGAAAATTGATTTAGCACTTTATAGTAGTGACCCGGAAGTACTAATCAAGAATGCATTAGCTCCTGCTAAAGTGATTGCGGTAAAAATTATCGATGATCATAACAAACAATCACAAGTTATTGTTCCTGATGATCAGTTGTCATTAGCTATTGGTAGAAAAGGACAAAATGCTCGATTAGCTCATCAATTAACAGGTTGGAAAATTGATATTAAATCTGAAAAAGATGCGCAAAATCTTGACATTGAATATTAATTTTAAAATTAGGTGAAAGTGATGAAACAAAAGAAAATCCCATTGAGAAAATGTGTAGTTACTAATGAGCAATTTCCTAAGAAAGAATTAATTAGAATTGTTAAGACAAGTGATAACGAAGTCTTTGTTGACCCAACAGGAAAGAAAAATGGTCGAGGAGCATATATTCAACTTAAAAAAGATATAATAGATAAAGCTAAAAAGACGAAAATATTAAATAAACGTCTAGAAATAGATTTACCTGAGAATATTTATGATGATTTGTATTCATTATTAAATATAGGTGAAAAATAATGAATGATTGGATAAAAACATTAGGTTTAGTCAACAAAGCTGGGAAATTGATTACTGGTGAAGATAATATTATTAATAATATTCGTAATCAAAAAGTATACTTAGTTTTAGTAGCAAATGACGCTTCCTTAAATTCGAAAAAGAAATATTTTGATAAATGTAAATTTTATAATGTTTCTGTAGTGGAAGCTGGTACAATTGCTCAATTATCTCATGCGATAGGAAAAGAAAACCGAGTCGCAATTGGAATATGTGATAGAGGTTTTGCTAAAGGGTTACTCGCAAAAATAACGAAATAGAGGTGAATTTTATGCGTGTACATGAATTTTCTAAAAAATATAATATACACTCAAAAGATATTATCGAGGTTCTTACTAATAAAGGTTTTGAAATAAAAAATCATATGTCAACTATAAATGAAAAAGCAATAAAAATATTAGAAGAACATTTTGACAAAGATATAAAAAAACATTTGATGGACACTGATAATGAATACTGGGAATCGGAATTTCAAAAAGACAAAGTTAAAACACAAAAAAAGAAAAAGGGATCTAATCAAAATAAGAATAAAGGAAATAAAGATCAAAGGATTTCTAATATTCCCGTTATTGATGAAAAAGAAAATACTTCGGTAATTTATTATAATAATGATATTACTGTTGGTAAATTAGCTGAACAACTTAAAAAACCAGTATCTGATGTTATTAAGAGTCTTATGATGTTGGGAGTTATGGCTACTGTCAATCAAAGTTTAGACCGGGATACTGTTGAATTACTAGCAAATGAAGTTGGTTACGAACTAAAAGATGAAATTATAACTGATGCAACTGAATTCGAAAAAATTGTTTTTGATGATGATGATCAAGATTTAGAGAGTCGACCTCCAGTTGTAACTATCATGGGACATGTTGACCATGGAAAGACAACTTTATTAGATGCAATACGTCATAGTCGTGTTGTGAACACTGAAGCAGGTGGTATCACTCAACATATAGGTGCTTATCAAATTGAACAAAACAAAAAAATAATTACTTTTATTGACACTCCAGGACATGCCGCATTTACAGCGATGCGTGCACGTGGGGCATCAGTTACTGATATTACAATTTTAGTTGTCGCTGCTGATGATGGTGTTATGCCACAAACACGTGAAGCTATAGAACATGCTCGTGCAGCAAAATGCCCAATAATTGTTGCGGTAAATAAAGTAGATAAACCAAATGCTAATGAAGAAAAAGTTATGCAGCAATTAACTGAATTCAATTTATTACCTGAGGAATGGGGAGGGGATACAATTTATTGTAAAATCTCTGCTCTAAAAAATGAAGGTATTGAAGAATTATTAGAGATGATAAATTTAGTTGCTGAAATGGCAAATTTAACTTCAAATCCGAAACGCTTGGCCTCAGGAACAGTTATTGAAGCTAAACTTGATAAAGGAAGAGGTCCTGTTTCTACATTATTAGTTCAAAATGGAACCCTTCGTGTAGGTGATGCGATAGTAGTTGGAAATACCTTTGGAAAGATTCATGCTATGAATGATGATTTAAATCGACCTATTGAAAAAGCTGGTCCTTCAAAACCTGTTGAAATTATTGGCTTAAATGAAGTTCCTAAAGCTGGAGATAATTTCATGGTATTTAATGATGAAAAAGAAGCAAGAAAAATTTCTGAAGCTAGAGAACAAAAATCTAAAGATGCTGAATTTAAACCAATGAAACCAGTATCACTAGATGATATTTTCGCTCAAATTCAAGAGGGAGAATTAAAAGAATTAAACCTAATTCTTAAAGCTGATGTTCAAGGAAGTTTAGAAGCCCTAGCAGGTTCTTTATTGAAATTGAATGTTGAAGGTGTAAAAATCAATATCATAAGATCTGGTGTTGGTGCTATTACAGAAACTGATGTCACTTTAGCTTCTGCATCTCAAGCAATAATAATTGGATTTAATGTGCGCCCTACTGGTAAAACAAGAGAGTTATCAAGAGAAGAAAATGTAGAAATTCGTTTATATAATATTATTTACAATGTAATAGAAGAAATCGAAAAAGCTATGAAAGGTTTATTAGATCCAGTATTTGCTGAGAAAATAATCGGTAATGCTGAAGTAAGGGAAACATTTAAAGTTTCTAAAATTGGTACTATAGCTGGATGCATGGTAACTAATGGTCAAATTAAACGTAACTGTGGGGTTCGATTAATTAGAGATGGTGTTGTTAAATACGAAGGGAAATTATCAACTTTAAAACGTTTTAAAGATGATGCTAAAGAAGTAAACCAAGGATATGAATGTGGATTAACAATTGAAAATTATAATGACTTAAAAAAAGGTGATGTAATTGAATGTTATGTTATGGAAGAAACTGAAAGAAAATAATCACTGAGGTGACATAATGGCTAATGTTAAAATTCAAAAACTTGAAAAGCAAATTGAAATAGAGTTATCAAAAATTCTATTAACTGATGTAAAAGATGATATAGGTTTTGTTACAATTACAGGTGTTAATTTAACAAATGATTTATCATTTGCGAAGATTTATTATTCTGTTTTAGGCAATGAAGATAAAAAAAATGCTGTTGCTAAAAAACTTAATAAAGTAAAGGGTTTTCTTAGAACTTCTTTGGGTTCTAGGGTTCAAATGCGAAAAGTGCCTGAATTAATTTTTGCTTATGATGAGTCAATCGAATATGGTAATAAAATCGAAAAAATTATCACTGAAATCAAAGAAAAAGATAATGAAAAGTAAATAGTCAAAAAAACATATATGAATTTAAAATTTCATATATGTTTTTTTTATTGTTTATTTATTTTAAATTTTCACTAATATAATAATAATTTCTGACAAATTTTGACAAAATAAACTATTTTTTTTTGATATTATTATATAATGTTATATCTAATTTATCTGATATAACATAGTAAAATATAAAAAGGGGGATGTTTTTTGTGAAATTTTTAAAGAGAAAGATAGTTTATTTTACTCCAAAACAAAGAAAAAAGATTTTTAAACAATTCAC
>NSKI01000015.1 GCA_003586005.1 Haloplasmatales bacterium 4B
CTTTTTTTTTTTAATGTTTCTGCGACCTCCGAGATCTTCACCTTAGCCTTCGTCGTCAGCGTCAGATGTTTTTAAGAGACAGATTTTCTAGTTGTTATATTATTTTCTGTTATGAGCTTACAGGGTAATTCAGGTGTATTTGAAATGGAGTATACCTTAGTAAGCATTCTTTTTGCTTATGTAGTATTTCTTAATATTAAAAACAAAACAATTGTCGTTGGTAATATCCTTATACCCTTATTAATATTTTTATTGTATAGCTTATTATCAATTACTTGGACACCTGTGAAACCTGATGGCTTTAAAGGTTTTCTTGCGATGCTTGAAGGTTATATGGTTTATTATATTTTAACAAATGGCTTCTTTAAAATAAAAAAGAAACATTTATTAAATATTTCCAAAATAGCTACTTATGTGATGATTTCCTTATCATTTGAGATTATTTATATCTATTCTTATTATGGATTTGAAACAGTTATTCATAGTAAAAATCTGGTTCATTTGGGCTGGGGGTATTCTAACTTTATTGCGGTTATTTTTGTCCTCTTAATACCTGTTGCCCTATATAAATATTTGGACAATAAAAGGTATTATTTGCAATATTTTTTATTGGATATTATTAGTATAATTTCGCTTATTTTAACATTATCAAGAGGGGCAATCGTCGGAGCTGCAGTAGCATTAACTTTATTTTTTATTATATATGTTAGAAAATATTTTCTAATAAGATATGGTAGTATTATTGGAGTTATAAGTTTAATTGTCATTAAAATCCAAAAAGTTAATAGTTTTTATAGTTCAATTATAGACCGCTTTTTTACAGGTGAATTTATGGATAATAATGGCCGCTTCCCCCTTTATAAATTAGCATTTGAAAAATTTGTTGATAAAATTTGGTTTGGGAATGGACTTAGGTCAAGTAAATACATGATCAGTCACTTTCTTGATGGACACAACTCGCATTATCATAACTTTATTTTACAAATTGCGGCTACACTTGGTATCGTGGGACTAATTTTATTTTCATTTATCGTGTTTAGATGGGTAAAAGTATTATTTAAACCATATGATAAATTTGTTGTTTGTTCAGCAATTAGCATTATTGGAGCACTAGCACATCAAATGGTTGATGTAAGTTTTGATTTATTTTATTTCGGGGTTTATTTTTATACAATAATTGCAACAGTAGAAATATATCGACATAACTTGAAATCTGATTCCTTAAAATTAAAATATATTGGAAAAATAAAAAGCTAAGTTAAATTAGTAATCTTTTATAATTCAGGTGCATATTGTATAGTAGTACGCACCTTTATTAAAGCTATCTGTTAATTTAGTAGTTTAGGATGATTATATAAGAAAGATGGTGAAGTTTGTATTTAGTTACTACCCTAATGTAGAAAAAACTATATTAGTTGTAATTGTAACAAATATCAACTCTAATTCTTAAATAATCAAAAAAGTGATTAGTTACTTAATTTTAATAACAAATGTTATGTTCTCCTAAGTTAAAATCATAAATTATGATCGTTAGGGTTAAAACCATATTTTATTTAATTGATTGCTTCAGATGTTTATTCTGGATTTGCTTTCCTCTTGAACCCTTTGATAATTAGTGGTGCGTACTTTAGGTAATGTCTCAAAAGAGATATTACCTTTTTAGTTATTTTAGTAAATAATAAGATTTTATTAATAAAATTGTCTAATAACCGCACATAGTGTATGATGGAAAAAATAAAATAATCACATGTTTTTAGGAAATTATAGTAAAATATAATAAAATTTTATATTTGAAACATGAAAAGGGTGAGTAAATTGCTTCTCTATAAATATACGAATTATTTTCAAAAATTAGATCGAATATCTGAATTCACTATAAAAGTAACAGACATTTAGGCTGTGTAAAAGAATTATTAAAACATGGTGCTGATTTTGAAATTGTTGATTTGCTTTTAAAATACGGCGCAAATGCCTTACAGGCAGACTGTGATAATGAAAATGCATTGATGCTTGCTTATAAAAGTGGTAGTTATAATATAATAAAACTAATAAAAAACAAGGTATTGATTAAATGATACTAGTATCATTTCTAATTACCTTGTTTTTTTATACCTCAACAAATTCTTTTTGTGAATTTTTCCATAATTCATACCTAATTAAATCTTGTTTAAAGGATTTGATAATCATCGTAATTACACCGATTCGCTTAAACAATTTAACACCAGGAACTTTATCAAGAAAAGTTTCTTTTGGATTAACAATATAATATAATGATGTAATAATAATCATTATCGTTTTTATAGGAATTTTCCGATAAATACCTTTTGACCAATCATTAATTAATGAAACTAATAACTCTCCATAATGTGATAATTCTTTTTCATCACTATTTTCAATTTGATCGTTACCAAGTAATAATAAACATGATGCTTTATTAGGATGATTTATACATAGGGTAGCAAAATTGTTAAATTTGAGTTTATGTAATTCATCAAAATATTCCAAAATAAGTCACCTCATTTTATATTGCCAGAGATATTAAAAATCATACATTGATTTGTTAAATTATTTTATTAACATATTTAAATGTAGTGAATAAAATATAGTATAAATATTTTTTTTAAGACGGGGAAGTATAAAAAAATGAACTTTTTAGTTCATTTTTTATGTTAAAAGTTGTTTTAAATAGGAAGTATAAAAAGAAAAAATTCAACATTTCTACTTGTTTCAGTTCTAAAAGGTCAAGGAACCTTCTTAGATGAACCTGTAAAAAAAGGTGATCATTTTATTATCACATCAGTAAATAGAGAAGTATATTGTCAAGGGAATATGGAGCTAATTGTTTCTTATATTTAAAATTATTGATTACTTTAATTTTTCAGTAAAGTAATCTTTTTTTATGAACAAATCTTTAAATTATAAATATGATACTATAGATAAAGGAGGAGATTGCATGTTTTACCAAGGAAGCCATTATCTAATTTATAGTAAGGATAGTTTAGAATCATTCATAAAAGAAGGTGAAAATTTTTATAAACTACTAAATTATATAAAACTCAAGTTCGCTGCTTTTGTGAAATCTTTTTTAAACCTGTATACCCATTTTCCACAAATGATTGATTTGTTCAGTTTTATAGTGCAAAAAACTCAAAAATAGTAAAAAAATGTAAAAATATCTAGAAAAATCTTGAAGACAATTAAGTTTTAAAGTAAAATAAATACGGTTAATGATTAATTGCGAGGATAACAATGAAAAAAAATTTTGATTTAAAATTAATTGGTCGTATTATTAAAGAAGAAAGAAAATTTAAAAATTTAGCTCAAAAGGATTTAGCTAGTCTTTTTTCGATTAATCAAAGCACAATATCAAGAATAGAAAAAGGGGAAAATATATCACTCGAATTATATGAATTAATTCTAAAACTTTTTGATATTAATTTATTTGGTGATGAAATCTTTATGATGTCCCTGTTAAATGAAATATACATAGCAATAAAAAGTAATAATAAAAATCATGTAGAAAAAATATATGAGCATGTTATAACTTTTGATAATTTATCAATAAATGAGCACTATCTTAAATTAATCATTAAGGGTTTATACTTAGTTTTTAATAATAAATTTACTGAGTTAGATGCATATATTCCCTATTTAAATAGGATGAAGTTTGTCTTTGAAAAACCTATATTAAAGTATTATCATCTGATTAGGGGCTATTACTTTTATTATTTTCGTCATTATGAAAAAGCAATTAATGAATGTAACATAATTTTAACTAATGCTTACCATGATGATTTTAAAGATAATTTTTTTAATTATCTTTTTATAAATATTCAAATCCATTTTAAAAATTACGGTATTGCTCAGGAAATTTTAGAAAAAGCAAATGAATTAAATAAAAATAATAACATAATTATTAACTTGCATATTAAACACTTATTGGCTTATATATATTTTGTTGATTCAAACTATCAAGAATGTATCCAACTAATAGAAAATTGTGAGCCAGCTAACATCGAAATAAGCTTTGAGTTAAATTTTTTACTTGCTGCCTCACTTTTAGTATTAGAAAAATATGATGATGCCTATAAATACTTTGTAAATATAGTCGAAACTGATTTGTTAATTGTTAAAGAAAAAATCCATTTGTATTACGCTTACTTACTTTATTGTTTAAAATTAAATGACGATAAACTCTATTCATATTATTATGATAAAGCAAAGTTAGAATCTTTTTATCAAAATATCAAATTGCGTAGCATATTTGAAGCCATAGTTTTATATGAACCAGAATTAAAAAATAGTGTTTATTATGAAAATATTAATTACTTACTATTAGAAAATTGCTTAATTCATGTAAAATTACTTTATTCAATTTCAAAAACAAAAAACTGTTATAAAAAGAAATGTGCCTTTTATATGAAAATACATGAACTAATGAATAATAAAGAGATGGGGTGTTCATTTCATGATTTATAATAATGAATACACCCTAAAAGCAAAGCTTGGTAATATTATCCAGTTTAAAAGAAATGAAGCTGCTATGTCTCAAAAAGCACTAGCTAAAGTATTAATCTATGATCAAAGTGTAATTAGCCGGATAGAAAAAGGTTATGAAGATATAAATATTGATTTGTATATAAAGGTATTAAATTTTTACCAGACAGAAATGGTTATTAACAAGGCTTTAGAATTAGAAATTACGCGAATTACCGAAATGATTTTTACTTCATATGAATTCTTAAACATAAATGATTTTAATGTATACTTGATTAATATTAATAATTTAATAAGAAGAAATCGCAATATAATTAAAGCATATGATCTATTTTGCTTAAAAATGGTTTGTTTATATATGTTGCGAAATAAACAAGCTAGGACTTATTTAAATAATCTTAAAAAGCTTTATATAATTTGCGAGCCAAAATGTAAAATTTTATACCATATGATTGAAATTCAATACTATTTATATGACCGCAAAAGAAAAGACATAAATATTGAACTTAAATTTAATAGTAATGATTATGATCATGGCTTGATTCAATATCTATGGGGAAAATATTATTTTGAAACTTATAGTTACTCAAAAGCTATCGAATTTTTATCACGTGCATTAATAAGTTTTAAAAAGGAAAATAATGTCCAAAGAATTGTCAGATGTGAAATAATGAAAAATGAAATATTTTTAAGGGAAAATCAATTTCATATTGTTAGAATTAAATCAATAGCTTTATTAAAGATAAAGGGAATTATTATTAATAATGATAAATTTACCATTTTGTTTCATTTAGGATACTGTCTATACAATTTACACGAATATCAAAAAGCACTAGCAATATTTACGAGTCTTATAGACAAAGACTTTAGTGAACATGATTTTATTTTACACCTTACTAATAAATGTTTAGTTAAATTAAAAAAAATTCAAAGTAATGATATAGTGGAATATCATATCTTGGACAGATTATATTTTAAATATGGTGAAACATTAAACATAAACGATGAGTATTGTGAACTAGTTGAAAAGCTAATGTATGATATTGAGTCTAATTTCTACAAAAAAGAATATCGATATTACTTAATCAATTTGCTTAATTATTATTTTAATAATAAAAAATACTCTAAATTTCTTCAGTTATCCCATAAAATTGACAAAATTACGCATATTTTTTAATTATATTACCTATTTTTTAATTATGTTTCAAAATTTATTCAAGATTGATATCATTTATTGTCTTTTTTACTTAGAATATGTATAATAATATTCGTGAAGTATTACCGATCTTAATCAAAAGAGCTTACAACTTTTTTTAAGATTCACATATACTTTTCCCTAAAAGTCCTTCTTTAGTTTATTTTTATTATAGATAAACTAAAGGAGGACTTTTTATGCAAATAAATGCCTTACTAAAAAAAATCATTCCTACTATTTCTGATGATACAAGCTATTATTATATTAAAACAAATAATGGACATTTTTATCATCAATATAAACAAGAAAGTATTGTTGGACTTAATAATGTTGATGTTAATTTAAGTCCCAAGCCAAAGTACTTAAAGATATTCATTGATTATTTAAAAATTAGTGACTTTGTTCTAATAGCTAACTTTAGACATAAAAATTTTTATATTGGCGAAATAACCTCTGACATATATTATGAAAATGAGAAAATATATCGGAAAGTAAAGTGGTTGAAAGAAGTAGAATGTTTTGACTTAGGTGATAAAGCCTATAAATATATAAGTAAAGCTAACCCTATTATAAATATCAATTGTCTAGCAACAGATATAAATCGATTACTATATCCAATATACGATAAATCTCATGTTTATCATTTTGTTTTTAAAGTTAAGCAAGAAGAAAATATTTTATTTAAAAGCTTATATGGTCTTCACCAATTATTTGATCAAGATGAAATTATTGATGAATTAAAAATTAAAATTAGTGTTCAAAGTCCTGGAATTGTTGAACTAATTACCAATAATTTGGATATTATTATCATGATTATTAAAACAATTAAAGTAATAAATTTACTTACAAAAAATGAAACTCCATCTAATTCCAAACTTATAAAAAAATATAATGATATTAAAAATATATATCAGCAATATGAAATTGAAAGATTAAAACTCATTCCCCCTAAAGTAGATGATGAAATATACGAAAAATGTAAAGAAATTTAGAGAATTTGTCGTATATAAGATTACGTATTAGTTTGGAGGTTTATAATGAATGAAATTCATACAAATTTTTTTGAAAAAGTGTTGCGAGAAAAAGAATGTTTAATATTGTTATGTATAAAAGATGTGGCACAAACAAATAAGGCAGAACTTGGCAAATTATATGAAGTAGGTATTTTTGTGTTATATTATGTTTACAAATTTTATTGTTGTAAAAAACTAAATCATCAAAATTTTGATTATTTAGCCTTTCAATTGATTAAAAATAGAATGCTTGATTATATTCGAAATGATGTAAATACATAATTTGGAATATTTAACAAAAGTTTGAAAAAACTATTGTTATGGAGGATATAATGAAAGTATTTAATATAAACACTGAAATTGATAAACAAAACTTAAACAAAATTATTTCTCTATTAAAAAACAATAAAATCATAGTAAGTCCACATTCAAAGGTCTTTCCTTATCAAAAAAAATTATGGTTTGAAAATCCGTTAAATTCAAGATATTATACATTTCAAATGCAAAGCCTAAATATGGTCGATTATTTATTAATGTATTATGAAAAATATGCTGATGATGAGTGTTTAGCTAAAGCGATGCAATTATTTTATTTATGGTATGATGATAATTTTGTTTCAAAAACAAGCAAAAATTTTACTAGTATTGCTTATCATAATGAGACAATTGCGATTAGATTATTAATTGTCGTTCACTTACTAAGTATTTGTTTAGATAAGGATTTATGTCTTTTAGAAGAAACATTTTTAAAAGTCATTTCTAGTCATTGTCAATTGCTTAGTGACGAATATGTCTATATTAATGAACATCATTATGGAATTGACCAAGATATAGCACTATTAGTAGCTTCAAAGGTTTATAACCATTATTATATTAAAGATGCCTATCTTCAATATATCCAATTAGCTAAAAAAAGGTTAAAGGCTCAACTTGAGTATTTCATCGGTGAAGATGGTTCTTTTTATGGACATTCACTACAAATTGCTTATATAATAAGTTTGCGAATAAATAACTTATTAAATTTTATTAATAAATATGATGAGGATAAAGATTTTAATTTATATATAAAAAGCAAATTAGAAAGTTTATTGGTTTTTATTTATGCTATGACAGAACCATTCGGGTATTTACCGCCAATTGGGGATAGCTCTTATATTAAAATGAATAAACATGCAATATTAAAGTGTAATTATTTACAACCCCATTTTGAATACTTATTTAGTAACGGTAATAATGGGAAAAAATTAATTTCTAAACATGCATTTTTTAAAAAAGCAAACTATTTTATCACTGCATCAGACGAATCTTTACATGATGATTTTTATAAATTACTTTTTTATAGTGCTAATCATTCAAATTTTCATAAACACCCAGATGACTTAGCTTTTATATTATATTATAAAAATTTACAACTATTTATTGATTCTGGAAAATATAATTATCAATCGGAAAATAATTATCGTAAATGCGTAACAAGTATTTATGCTCATAACACAATATGTGTTGATTATGAACCTTACCCACTTGAAGCAAATAAAACAAACCATAGTGGAATTATTAATGTTGTTATTGATGATGATTTTGTTTATGCCAGTGGAATTAGTTGTTTATATGAAAATGTGATAATAAGAAGGAATATAATTCAATTACCATATAATTTATTGATAATCGATGATATAGATGCCAAAAGTAAACATGATTATGAAATTAATTTTAATTTAAATCCATTAATAGATATGAAAAGAGTAGATAAAGAATATTTTGGGTATTTAAAAAGTGAACAGGTAGTGCAAATTAAAAACCTTTATTTTTCTAATAATTTAGATAGTCAATATCATTATGGCAATAGAAATGAATTAATAGGTTTTATGAGTAGAGAGTTGAATAAATTTGAACCTAGTCATCATATAACGTACCATACTGAGGACAAAAAAACATTAATTATTACCCAGGTCATTTTAGGTAAACATCCTATGGATTTTGAAATTGAACAAATTGATGGATATATAGTAATATGCGCTAACAAAACTGATGTTTACAAAATTAAAAAAACAATGTATTATCAGGAAATATATAAAAATAATGTAAAGTTAGATGATATTAAAAATAAAAATCAATTTTTAATAAATAGTATTTATAAATTTTATCAGAACAGATAGTTTACATAATAGCCATAATCAGTTACAATAGGTTTTGGTGATGAAATTGAAATTTATAGACATGCATAACCATATAATGTATGGAATTGATGATGGAGCTAAAACTTTAGAAGAAACAATTCAATTGTTAAAATTAGCAGCAAATACAAATGTTGAGCAATTAATTGTGACACCGCATTTTAAAGAAAATATCTTTCATAATCAAAAAAACAACATAGAAACCAAAGTAAATGAAATAAAACAAATTTTACTTGAACATAATATTGATATGAATATATATCCTGGTAGTGAAATATTTTTATCAAAAAATACTTTGGATTTATTAAATAATCAGAAATTACAAACCTTAAATAATTCTCAATATGTATTAATTGAAACACACATGGTTAAAGATTATCAAATGATTAATGTCAGAGAAGAATTATACAATCTAAAAATTGATGGTTATCAAGTAATTTTAGCTCATCCTGAGAGATATGAAAATACTAGAATTGATCCTAATTTTGTTTATGATTTAGTAAGTGATGGCTATTATATGCAAATAAACGTAAATAGTTTAAAAGAAAATCATCCTAATCATAAAATTGTTAAAAAATTATTAGACAATAATCTTGTTCACTTTGTTGCTAGTGATTCACACAATTTAAGCAATCGACCACCCTTGTTAGATAAGGGCTATCAATTTGTCGAAAAACATTACGGAAAAGATTACGCTAATGATTTATTTTATAATAATCCATTAAGTGTTATAAATAACGAACAAATTAAAATTCGTGATTTTCAAAAAATTAAAAGCAAGAAATTTTTCTTTTTTTAAAAAATGGACACTCTATTTTAAATAGAGTGTCCATTTATAATATTTGAACTAATCTTGATACCTGGTTAAAGCGAATTGGTTTAGAAAAATAACTTCCTTGACCACCATCAAGTTTTAAGCTTTTTAATATCGTAAACTGTTCTAATTGATTTATTCCCTTAGCTATTAAATCAATATTCATAATTTTAGAATTTAAGCGAAAAATTTTTATGAACTGATAATGCATACTGTCAATAGTTAGGTTTCTTAGTAAGTTTTTGTCTAATTTAATTTTTTTGATATTGTAATGTTTTAATTGAGCTAGCGAAAAATTATCCTCACCAAAATTATCGAGAGTGAAATTAAACCCTAAGTTTGATAAATCTTGAATATTTTTGGCTATCCGATTTGAATGAATGGCAAAGTTGATAGTAAATTCAAATTCTATGAGTTTTGGATTAATTGGATATTTTTTTATTATTTCTTTTAGTATAAATATAAATTGATCTTGTTCTAATTGCTCAATTGAAATGTTTATAGATATAGGAACAGTGAAATTCTTATTATTTGTCAACTGTTTACATACCTCTTCAAAGGTAAAGGTAAAAATTTTGTTTATTTGACCTGTTTCTAAAGCAATTTTAAAGTATTTTTTTGTTGATAAGTTTAATTGACTTTGTTTCCACTTGATTTTGGCTTCAACTGATATAATTTTGTTTGTGTTAAGGTCATAGAGTGGTTCGTATAAAATTGTATATGCTTTTTCTTCAATAGATTTACGCATCAAGTTCGCAATTTTAAAACGTTCATCTATCCTTTTTCGCATTTTTGGATTATAATACACTATTTTTTTATCAAAACTTTTCTTGGCAGCATACATGGCAATATCTGCATTTTGAATTAATTCATCGCTTGTATTGCCGTCTTTAGCATATATCACAATCCCAATACTTGCTGAAACTTGTAAATAATTATCATGATAAATATATGGTTCATTAATAGTAGAAAAAATCTTTTTTGCCATGTTCATTATCCTAATTTTATTATTAAATCCCTTAAGTAATATGACAAATTCATCGCCACCAAATCGAGCGATTAAGATGTTATCTGAGCTAATTTGTTGAAATCGTTTTGATAATTCAACTAATAATTGATCGCCAATACAATGTCCTAATGAATCATTAATCTCTTTAAAATAATCGAGATCAATAAATAGAAGGGCGATATCATTTGTTTTTTCAGTATTGAGAATATAATTTAATTTTTCGGTAAAATAAACACGATTATATAATCCTGTTAAGGCATCCTTTTGTGCTAATATTCGCATTTTCTGGTCAATCGTTTTCATTTCACTTAAATCTTTAAAAATACCAACATAATGAGTAGTAATATTTTTGCTTGTTATGGCATAAATATTTAACCATTCCGGATAAATCTCACCCAATTTATTCTTATTCCATATTTCACCATGCCAATGATGATCATGAATTATATGATGCCACATATCCTCATAAAATGCTTTGTTTTGCAAATTAGATTTCAAAATATTGGGATTACTACCGACAATCTCAGCAAGAGTATAACCCGTAATTTTCGTAAATGCGTGATTAATCCAATCAATATGACCAAAAGAATCGGTAATAACGATGCCTTCGTTACTGTTTTCTAATACTTTTTTAAAGACATCTAGTTGATTTTTATCCTTGATTTTTTGTGTAATATCAATGTAATGAACATAAGCACCAATAATTTTATCATTATATGTAATAGGAAAGGCAACAATCTCGACATTAATGAGCTTATTATCTTTTCTTTTTCTCAAAGTATTAATCCTAATGAAATTTTCTTTAAATACGTTTTCAATATTATTATTTAGTTCATCATGGTATTCATTAGAAGTAATTAAGTCATTTAAATTTTTACCAAGAACCTCTTCTTTTTCATATTGAAATAAACTAGTAAATTTTTCATTGATATTAATTACATGTTGTTCATTATCTAGAATTACTATTGGGTATGGCGATTGTGTTAAGAAAGTACTGATAATAACATTTTGTTTAACTTTTTCTGTAATATCATAAACAATGTTAAATAAAAATTGCTTATTGTTTAGAGTAATTGGGAAGCAATTTACCTCAACATCACGAATTTCGTTATTTTTATTGATGTGTTTTAATGAAAAGAAGTTTTGCTTATAGGCTAAAATTGATTTAATATATTTATGTATAGCATCTTCACTACTTATAGTTAAATCATTGATTTTCATTGTTTTAAGTGTTTCTAAATCATAACCATAGTAGTCTAGAGCTGCATTATTGGCATCAATAATGTAATTAGTATTTGGATCAAATAAATACATGACATTATTATTTTCTTCAAACAATTTTCTATAAATATAATCTTTTTCTTTAATAGTATCTTCTAACCGTCTGATCTCACTAATATTTGTTATTAAGGCAAATAAAACATTATTAATATAAACTAAATTAATGTATGCTAAAAAAGGGTCTCCATTTTTATTTAAATGAAGCCACTTGAAATTAACGTTTTTTTCGATATAAGCTTTTTTAATAAATTCCCTACCTTTAATGTCAGACCTAATGCCATCGTCTTGATAAACTGGTGAAAGGGAAGATGGTTTTAACCCGATTATATCTTGTTTAGATTCATATCCAAACATATTTACAGCGGCTATGTTACAATCAACTATAACATCTTTATCGATAATGTAAAAAGAAATCGGAAAATTATCAATAGTATCAATGTTAATCACATTACCACCTCTTTAATTGTTAGAGATATTATATCATAAATTTGTAGAAATAAAAGGAAAAGTATGGTAAAATATCCTAAAAACCCCAAAATTTTTATTGTTTTTTACATATCTAAATAATATTTGATGTAATTTAAGGAGAATTTAATGAGAGAAAAAATAATTATAATGATTTCAATTATAGCTTGTTTTATTTTATATTTATTAGAACAAGTATTTTCTGTCAATTACGCGACAAAGACAATAGCAAAGTTACTTTTATTTACGATAATACCGTTAATTATTTTCTATAAAATTGATAATAAAACCTTGATTTCCGCTCTTAATCTTAAAAAGATTCATCCAAAACAATTTCTTGTGGGAATTATTTTCGGATCACTTTCATTTATCGTAATTATTGTTAGTTATTTATTATTAAAAAACTTTATCAACTTAAATCAAATTAAAGATGAGCTTATAACAAAGTCAAATATTACTAATTCAAATTTTATTTATGTAGGATTATATATTATTTTTATTAATGCCTTTTTTGAAGAATTTTTCTTTAGAGGATTCATCTTTTTAAGTTTCTACGAAAAAATCAATAAAAAATTTGCTTATCTTTTTTCAAGTATTTTATTTGCAATCTATCATATCGCTATTTTTAAAACATGGTTCAATATTTATTTGATTTTATTAGCGTTAATTGGTTTAATTACTATCGGGATTGTTTTTAATTATCTAGATACATTTTCAAAAAATTTTATTAATTCTTATTTAGTTCATATGTTAGCTGATATGGCAATTATTTTAATTGGTTTAAGAATGTTTGGTTTATTATAAAAATCTTTAGGAAATAAGAAATAAGAGGGATACTTTCAGTTGAAAGTATCCCTTAATAGTTTATTTATTTTCTTTAGTCTCTTTAGCTTCATTAATAATTTTTTCTTGCATATTATTTGGTACTTCATCATAGTGATCAAATTTTATCGCAAATAAACCACTAGCTTGGGTCATTGCTTTTAAGTCAATTGAATATTTTAAAGATTCTGCTTGAGGTACTAAAGCTTGAATAGTTTGCCAACCTTGATATTCAGATGGTGCCATTCCTAATAAACGTCCACGGCGCTTATTTAAATCGCCCATAATATCGCCAATGTATTCATCTTTTACACTTACTTCTATTTTCATAATTGGCTCAAGTATGGTCGGCTGAGCTTTTTTACATCCTTCCCTAAACGCTAATTGAGCAGCTAGTTTAAAGGAAATTTCATTTGAGTCTACATTATGATATGAACCATCAAAAAGGGTAGCTTTTAAACCAATAACAGGGAAACCAGCTAATATACCATGTTCACAAGCTTCTCTAAGCCCTTTTTCTACAGCTGGGAAATAGTTTCTAGGTACAGCTCCACCAAAGATATCTTCTTCAAAAATAAAATCTTCCTCGCAATGTTCAAAACGAATATGTACATCACCGTATTGTCCAGCTCCACCTGATTGTTTTTTATGTTTTCCTTGAGCTTCTGCTTTTCCTTTAATTGTTTCACGATAAACAACTTTTGGATCTTCAGTTGTTACTTCAACATTAAAATTACTTTTTAATTTATCAATCAATACTTCAAGATGCATTAATCCTTGTCCACCAAGTAAAAATTGTGCTGTCTCACGGTTTCGGATAAGTTCAAATGTTACATCTTCCTTATTTAATTTATTTAATGATTCAGATAATTTATCTTCATCATTTTTATTTTTTGGATTTATCGCTAAATAGAAAGAGGGTCCTGGATTTGGAATTTCTCTGTATTGTATTAGTGAGCTTGGGTCACAAATCGTACAGCTTGTAAATAAATCTGACATTTTTACGACAATTCCAATATCACCAGCTGTAATTTCATCAGTTTGAATTTGTTCCTTACCTCTTAAGAAGAAAATTTGTCCCATTTTCAATTTTTTTCCATTATTAGCGATTACTATTTCTTGATCTCTTATTACTTTACCAGATCTAACTTTAAATAAACTAATTTGCCCTAGAAACGGGTCCATTATTGTTTTAAAAATAATTGCTGAAAATGGTTCACTATTACTAACTTCTCTTGAAACTTCTTCATTAGTTTCAGGGTTAATACCAATAGGCTTCTTAATTTCTTCAGCTCCTGGCATGTACTCCCAAATCATATCAAGTAATGTATTTATACCAATATTTTTTAGAGATGAACCCACAATTATTGGAGTTAATTCACCATTAACTACACCTTGACGAAGACCCTGGTGAACTTCTTCTTCCGAGAAAGTTTCACCTGCAAAGTATTTTTCCATCATTTCTTCATTAGTTTCAGCTACAGACTCAACAATTAGTTCATGTAGTTGATCTACTTTTTCTTTCTTTTCCTCCCAAATTTCTGCATCTACACATTTTTCGCCATCATAAATTCGAGCTTTCATATCTACAACATTAACAAACCCTTCAAAATCTTCACTACGACCAATTGGAGTTGCAAATGGCACTGCTCGTTTTCCTAATTTTTCTCTAATTTCTTTTAATAAATTCTCGTATTTTATATTTTCTTTATCCATCTTATTGATAAAAATTATCGCTGGAATTTCTTTGCGTCGTACATATCGCCACGCTGCCTCGGTTCCAACTTCAATACCTTTTGTTGCATCAATGACAATAATTACTCCTCGGGCTACTCTTAATGCACTATTTACTTCACCTACAAAATCACTGTAACCTGGAGTATCTAAAAAGTTGTATTTATGGTTGCTATATTCAACTGGTAATATAGATGTTGAAATAGAAATATGACGTGCTTTTTCTTCTTTTGTATAATCAGAAACAGTTGCCCCTTTCTCAACTTCTCCTTTCTTCACTATCACTCCGGCGATGTTTAGGATTGCTTCTGTCAAAGTGGTTTTTCCAGAGCTTTGATGTCCTAATATAGCTATGTTACGAATGTCTTTCGCTTCAAATTTGTTCATTTTATCAACCCTCCTAAATTATTAAAGCGCTTTCAAAAGGTATTATCAATATACCTATAAACACATTATATATTATATTTTAGGTAAAAAATAGTAATTTTTCAAAAAACCTAAAAAAATCAATTTTATATTTTCTGTGGTATGTTATAATTATTGAAAAAAATAGATTGTTTTATACGCATATTTTAATAAAATAGTCAAAAACTGGGAACTAGGTGATAATATGCGTTTATTTATTGGAATTCAATTTAATACAGATGTAAAAAACTATTTGCAGGATGTACAATCGAAAATTAAACATTGTGCAAATAGTGGTAATTATACATTAAATAATAATTTTCATATTACATTACGCTTTATAGGTGAAGTAAAAGAAAGCGAAGTAGATTTTTACTATGATATCTTAGATGAATTAAGGAATCAAAAATCATTTCCAATTAAAATTGGTGATATCTCTTCATTTAAAAAAAATAATCGACATTTAGTGTATGTTGAGGTTATAAAGAATAAAAATTTAGTTGTAAATTTAGCTAGTGAATTAGATAAAATTATCGATGAAAAAATAGGAAGTAAACGTGAACAGAAGTTTAAACCTCATATTACTATTATCCGCAATGCATTATTTTCAGACATTTCAGCTACAAGTCAAATTACTCCTTTTGCTCATGAAATTATGATTGAAAGTGTATCGCTTATGCTAAGTAATAGAAATAAACAAAATATCTTAACTTATACACCTTTATACACAGTAACGTTAAATGGCAAGTTGTAACTATTTTAAAAAAATATCACCTGATTATCACATTTGTAATGTATTATAAAAATAAAAGAAGAAGAAAGGTGATGAAAATAATGAAAAAATTATCTATGTTATTTTTGATTTTCGCATTTGGTTTACTAGTGGGTTGTTCAACTATTGAAAATGATTCTACTAATCAAACAGTTTCTTTATCTAGTGATCAATCATTGGCTCTTTCTGCTTATTTAGCAAGTGGTTTAATGCCTAGTACTACAAATGAGGTGAATTTAGGTACACTTAATGAAAATCAATATAAAATGAGTTTATTATCAACAAATAATGAAGCATTACAAATTGAATCTGAATTAGATGAAGTAAACATCTATTTTGATAAATTAAAAGTATTTATGGATGAAGGTATTGATTCAGCATTAGATATTTCTGAACAATCGTCAACTAGAGAAGGGTATGATACAGTTTTAACATACACTATAGAAGAGGTAACTTATACAATTTATTATTCATTTGTCGATGAATTAATAGAAACTGAATATTTTGAAAATGAAGAAAATGAGGAAGAACAAGAATTCAAATTAGAAGGTTTAATGATTATTGATGAAGTAGAATATCAATTAACTGGAGCTAATGAAATTGATGATGAAGAACAAGTTATGTGGTTTAAGACAATTGATTCAAATAACACTGGTAATGAAGTAAAAATTGAAATTAAAAACGAAAATGAAGAACAAAAATTCAAAATTTTTACTTTAATTAATAATGTTGAAAAAAAGGCAGAAATTAAGTTTGAAAATGAAAATGATGAAACAAAAGTGGAACTTAAACTTCAAAATGACGATCAAGAAAGTAAATATAAATTTAAAAAAGAAATTGAGGATGACCAAACAGTTTATAAATTTGAATATGAAGTTAATGGTGTAAAAGGTAAGGTAAAAATATTAGAAATTATTGATGAATTTGGAAATGTAACATATAAGTATAAAATCGAAGAAAATGGTAGAAATAAAGAAATAGACAAAGATGATGAAGAAGATGAAGAAAGCGAAATTTAAAGAGCTATATAAAAAACTAGCATCAATTATTGATGCTAGTTTTTAACTTTGTTAAGCACTTACTAAATCAAAGTTCTTTAAGTCATTATCATCTTTAGCGTTATGTAATTGATAATAAATGCCTTTTAAATCTAATAATTCATTGTGATTACCTTGTTCAACTATTTTTCCGTTTTCCATAACGATGATTAAATCAGCATTTCTGATTGTCGATAAACGATGAGCTATAATAAAACTTGTTTTATCTGTTGTTAAGTTTTCTATAGCTTTTTGTATCTTAATTTCAGTTAAAGTATCAACGCTACTTGTAGCTTCATCTAAAATCAAAATATCAGGGTTTTTAAGGATAGTTCTGGCAATAGATAATAATTGCCTTTGTCCAAAACTAATATTTGCTCCATTTCTAGCAAGTACAGTATTATACTTTAGTGGTAATTCCATTATAAATTTATGACAATTAGCTAATTTACATGCTTCAATAATTTCTTCATCTGTTGCCTCAAGTTTTCCAAAGCGAATATTGTTGTAAATAGTGTCAGAAAAAAGATTAGTGTCTTGTAAAACAATGCCAATTTTATTAAGTAAATTTGCTTGTGTGACATTTTTAATATTTATGCCATCAACTAATATTTCGCCTTTATCGATATCATAAAAACGTGTAATTAGGTTAATAATTGTTGTTTTACCAGCACCAGTATGACCAACTATAGCAATCTTCATTCCAGGTTTAGCATCAATAGAAACATCTTTTAAGATGGGGGTATCCTCTAAATAACTAAAATTAACATTTTTTAATTCAACATGACCTGAGATGTAATCTAATTTTATGGCATCTGGGCTATCATTAATAAAAGTTGTATCATCTAGAATATCAAAGACACGTTCAGCTCCTGATAAGGCGTTTTGAATCTCTGTATACATGTTAGCTAAATTATTAATTTGTTGGCCAAACCTTTCAGCCAATGTAATAAATACCGCAATAGTACCAATACTTGCACTTTTATCACCATTTATCGCAAGAATTGCACCTGCAGTAATAATGATTATATAGCGCATTTTATTTAATAAACCAATAACGGGATTCATTAAACTTGCCCATGTCATTGCTCTAACAGTAATCCGTTTTACCCTTTTGCTTTCGATAATAAATTCGTTTATAATTTCTTCTTCTTGGCAAAATGATTGGATTACTTTAGCTCCATTAATTTGTTCAGCTACAAATCCATTTAAAGCTCCCATTTCATAGCGCATTCTTCTAAATCTTTTTCTTGAGAACTTCGAGATAGTTTTAGCAGTGTAATAAATTAAGGGAATGGTTATCATAGCAACAATTGTTAATTTCCAACTCATCCAAATCATAACTGAGATTGTAAAAATCAAAGTCATCATACTAGTGATAAAGGATATAAATGTTTGTGTCATCGTAGTACTAATATTATCAACGTCATTAGTAATTCTGAGCATTAAATCGCCATCTCGATTCCTATCAAAGAAGCTAATAGATAATGATTGTAGTTTTGCAAATAGGTTTTTTCGCATATTTTTTAAAGTTCTTTGCGTGATACCGATCATAAGTAAATTTCCTGAAAAAGACATTAATATTTCAAAAATAAATAAAGCCATTAAAATGACTATAAATAATGAGAAGCCATTAGAAGTCTGTTTATCCAAAAAATTATCAAATATGTAACGGTTAACAGTTTGACTGGCTAAAGATAGTAAAATTGCTGCCATGATGAAAAAGATAACTAAATACAGTTTTTTCTTTTCGGCAAAAATGTATTTAACAACCCTTAATGTTGTTTTTAATGCCCTTTGGGGCTTCTCATTGCGTCTTCTAAAAGTTGATCGTTTGTATAATTCTATTCTTGATTTGTAATTTTCTGTGTTAGATGGCATCTCTTTTTGTTTACTCATCAATTGCCACCCCCATTTGTTTTACATAAATGTTTTGGTAGAATTGGTTTGTATTTAATAATTCTTGATGTGTGCCAAAACCAGTTATTTTACCATTTTCTAAAATTAATATTTTATCACATTTCATTACTGAACGAATTCTTTGAGCAATAATAATAATCGTTGTATTAGTCACATTATTTTTAAGGGATTTTAAAATTTTACTTTCTGTAGTCATGTCTACGGCACTAGTACTATCATCAAAGATTAAAATCTTTGGTTTAGGTAGTAGTGACCTCGCCATGCTAAGACGTTGTTTTTGTCCACCAGAGAGATTTATCCCTCTTTCTCCTAAAATAGTTTGATATCCCTCATTAAAATTAGTAATAAAATCAATTGCTTCAGCGTTATTAGTAGCATCTAGAACATCAGCTTCTTCACTATCCATCCTACCAAATTTAATATTATCTTCTATTGTACCTGCAAAAAGAAGGGCTCTTTGCATTACTGTACTAATTTGTGAGCGTAGTGTATATAAATCATATTTTTTAACATTTATATCATCAATTAAAATTTCACCCTCACTAATATCATAAAAGCGGGGGATTAAATTAATTAGTGTTGTTTTGCCAGAACCAGTAGTTCCTAAAACCCCAAGTTTTTCACCAGGATTAACGACAAACGAGAGGTTTTTAAGTGATGGTTTTTGGGAAGGATAATTAAATGAAACATTTTTAAATTCAATTTTTCCCTTGATTGCTTTATCATTTATTGGGTTTTGATCTTTTTGTAATTCTGAATCAACATTTAAGAGTTCTAAAATTCTTGTAGATGATGTAGCTGCCCTGGGAATAATATTAATCATGCTAGTAATCATTGATAAGGCTCCAGATATTTGTCCTAAATAACCTAAAAAGGCAACAATATTTCCAACTTCAAGGTCATCACTAATAACATCCATACCACCAAACCATAAAACAGCGACAATACACATGTTCATGATAAACATAAATATGGGATTATTAAATGATGAGATAACGTTAGCTTTAATGGTTGAATTAGAAAGCGCTTCTATATGTTCATCAAATTTAGCATTAGCATATTCGCTTCTATTAAACGCTTTAATGACTCTAATGTTTTCAAGATTTTCTTGGGTAAAGATATTAATGGCCTCTAAATCCTCTTGAACTTGACGATATTTTGGATAAGCTTTTTTAACAATAATATAATTGGATAAAAAGAGGATAGGCACAATTAAAATAAGTAACATCGCAAGTTTAGGACTTAAGCCAACAACAATAAAAATAGCTCCAAAAAGCATATATGGTGCTTTAAAAATAGTTCGGAGAAAATTTCTTGTCATATAGCGGAGTGAGTTTGAATCCGATGTTACTCTTGTAATTACTTTACCAATTCCAAACTCATCTAAATTAACAAAAGACATATTTAGTGATTTAGAAAAAGTGGCGATTCTTAAGTCATTTGACATCTCAGCACTTGACCAATTAGCAAAAAAGTTACTAAGAAAGGCAAAAACGACGCTTAATAATGTATATAAAAGCATCATGAGACTTAGGTATTTAACTTGTTCTAAATCTCCTTGTTTAATTCCATAATCAATAAGCTCACCACTAGTTTTTGGAATTAATAATGTTACACTGACTTCGGCTAATAAAAAAATAGGTGCCATGGCGGCGATAAGCCAATAAGGCTTTAAAAAGCCCATGATTTTAATAAAATTCTTCATAAAACTATCTCTAAAAATCCTTTCACATTTTATTTTATCAGTTATATTTTTTTAGTCAATGAGTTGAGAAATTATAAACTTGAAATAGTAAACCATATTTAAATAAATTTTTTAAGAGTTAAATATTACTTGACTAAAAGTAGCAATTTGGAATATTATATAAATATTAAGTATGGAAAGGATTGATATTATGCCACGCAAAAAGACATTTGCGGTTATTGGTTTAGGTCGATTTGGAAGTAGTGTTTTAAAGGAATTAATTAAATTTGATTATGAAGTTCTTGCGATTGATATAAATGAAGAAAGAATAAATGCGGTTGCAAATATAGCGAGTCATGCTATTATTTGTGATTCAACAGATGAAGAGGCGTTAGTAAACATCGGAATTAAAAACATTGATCATGTAGTAGTTGCAATCGGTGATAATGTTCAAGCTAGTATCCTAACCTCGCTTATTATAAAAGAACTTAATGTATCAGAAATTACAGTCAAATCACAAAACAGTTATCATGAAAGAGTTTTGAAAAAAATTGGTATAACTGATATTATTCACCCTGAACAAGATATGGGTAAAAAAATAGCTCGAAGAATTTCTTCTAGTTTTGTTTCTGAAAGATTAGAACTGTCTAAAGATCATAGTTTATTAGAACTTAGAGCAACTGGCAGAATTATTAATAAAACATTACTTGAATTAAATTTAAGAAATAAAATGGGGATTAATATTGTCGCGATTCAAAGAGACAATAAACTAATTATACCTGATGCTGATGAAACCATAAAAAATGAGGACTTGTTAATATTGGTTGGAAGCAATGTCTCATTAGAGAAATTTGAAAAACAATTGTTACTATAGAAATTTGGGATTATTACAATCCCTTTTTTTATGATTAAGTGAATTAAATCTATTACAAGATACAAACTATGTATATATTATAAGATAGGATGTCTTTATGAAAAAGTTAAAAGATAACGTTTATTGGGTAGGTGTTAGTGATTGGGAATCCCGATATTTTCATGGTTATGAATTATCAACACATCGTGGGACAAGCTATAATGCCTATTTAATTATGGACAAAAAAATGTTTTAATTGATAGTGTTTGGGCACCACAAGTAATATTTTTTTAGAAAAGGTAAAATTTTTAATTGATTTAAAGAAGATAGATTATGTTGTAGTTAATCATGCAGAGCCAGACCATTCAGGTGCTTTGCCACAAATTATGGCTGAAATTCCAGAAGTTCCGGTAATTGTCTCACCTAAAGGTGTAGAATCAGTTAAGCGCCATTGAAATTTTTAAAGCTAAAGGGTTAATTTGTGGTTCATCAACAGTTAATAATGGAATCTTGCCTTCAATGGCTCCTGTTCTTGATTAGCTAATTGGTTTGAAATATGTAAATAAATATGGAACTACACTTTGGTTGGAGTCCTGATTCACCGAAAGTATTAGAGGAATATTTGAAAAAAGCACGTGTTCAAATTATCCAAGATCCAATTACGGTAAAATATAACCCAAATGAAGAAGACATGATGGCTTGTGTCGAATTTGGTGAAGCATTTGGCAAGAAATTTTTAGTTCAAACATAAAGAAAAAAAACGTAAGGAAAACAATGACAATCCTTACGTTTTATTTGAAAAATTAATTTCTAAATGTTATAATAACTATATACGGTTGTAGCTCAATGGATAGAGCAACAGTTTCCTAAACTGTAGGTTGTAGGTTCGAGTCCTATCATCCGTGCCAATAAAAAATTTAACTAGGTAGTTATTAATTAATGACTACTTTTTTTTATTCATATTATTTTCTTCAAATTGAAAAAAATCTTGAACAGGTTGTTTCGTTTTATTACGATGTAATAAAAGCTTTACAATTGAGTAGCTAATTAGTATTAATACAAATAAAGGAATTAATATAACGAAAATTACTAATATAGCTTCGGGTATTCCAAATAAATACATATATCGCAATCCTTTCTTTTATCATTCATAATATGTATAATCATTCGTATCTTCATTATATGTATAATGGCCTTTTTTAGGATTATTAGTTTTGAATCGTATATTAAAAACATTAAACAAATTAGGTTTAACATTAGTTTTAACTTTTAGATATTGATAAAATCCAATTAAATATGTAAAAGTAATAAAAGAAAAAACATAACTTGAGAGTAAATTGTTTTTAAATAGAAAAAACCAAAGTTCTATATCATAACTAGGGCTTACATATATGATGATTATTATATTAATTAATAACGCAAAGATGATGTCTAGCCCGATAATATAAACAGTTTTTGTTAACAATAAATAAAATGTGTATAATGAACTCTCAATCAATAATTTTAAGGTATAACGAAAAAAAGCTAAGGTTGTATTAATTGCCTTACTAATATTAGGAAAGAAATTAGGATTAAATAATTTAACAATAAAAACACCTAAGAAAAACAATGCGGCATATTTTGAAAACATGATTTCACCTCTTCGCAAATTATATCATAAAAATGTTTATTTTAAAATAATTAAAAATTATTGCCAATTTATGATATAATATAACATGATTTGGATAAAAATTTGGTAGGTTTTTTAGGAGTGTGAATATTGTGAATAATAATTTTATAATACTTTTAAAACAAATTAATATGATTAATGAAATAGATTCATTTAATGAATGTAGTTTAGATAGACTAGTTATAACTAAGGATGAGGGGGAATATCATTTTTATTTTACCTTTCCGCAAATTTTAGAAAAAAATCTTTGTTTTCGCTTTTATCAACAATTAATAATTCGATTTTCTAATATAAAAGGTGTAAAAAAAATTAAATTTACAACAACATTAAAAAAACAATTTGATATATCTGTTTATGATTATTTTGAGGTTGTAATAGATTTATTATGCATTAATAATTCTGCAATTAAAGCAATAAATGATTATGATGTTAAGTACGATGGTAATGAATTATATATTAACATTAAAACTGAATCGGAAAAGAATTTATTAGAGAAACAATTTAAAAAAATTATTGAACAAATGTATTTGGATTTAGGGATGAAGGTCGTATTTAATGTTCATTTAAATGAGCTAGGTCATTGTACTATGGAAGAAATTGATAAAAGAAAAGCAGAACAAGACCGGTTGTTTCAACAACAACTTAATGAATTAAAAAAAGAGTTTGTAGAAGAAGCTAAAGTTGAAAAAGTTAAGGAACCCTTTGTTTACCGAAATAAAAGTGCTAATTACACTGAAAATAGTGTCGGTAGCTCCATAAAGACAGTTAGTGAACCAATTTCAAATATCCCTGTAACTCAAGAAGAATTACAAGTTGCGAAAATTGAGTATGTTATAGAGGGCTATATTTTTGAATGTGATGCTAAAAAAACATCTAAAGGTACGCATATGATTGACTTTGCGATTACTGACTATAATGATTCCATTTCCGTAAAAGTATTCGTTAAAAATCCAGAACATGTTAATTTTTATAATTCTGTTTTTAAGAAGGGAAATTACGTAAAATTAAAAGGTAACCCTAAATATGATGAATATAAAAAAGAAGTTATTTTGTTTTCTAATTCAGGTGAAGTCCTAGATAATAAAGTAAATAAAAAATTAATTTGTGATAATGGTTATCAAGGAGAAAGACGCATTGAGCTACATGTTCATAGTAATATGTCTAATTTAGATAGTGTTACACCAATAGGTAAATATGTAGAGAGAGCTTTGAAGTATCAACATGAAGCAATTGCCCTTACTGACCATAATGGAATATATGCATTACCTGAATTGTTTCATGCGGCAAAAAACAAATTAATTAAACCAATTTACGGAGTTGAAGTTAATTTAGTTGAAGACAAAGCCAATATTGCTTGGAATGATTCACATGTATTATTAAATGATGCAACTTATGTTGTTTTTGATTTGGAAACAACTGGATTTTCTGTTAATTTCGATGATATTATTGAAGTTTCAGCTGTAAAAATTAATAAAGGTCAAACTATCGGTGAGTTTAGCTCATTTTGTAACCCGCATCGGAAATTAAGTTCAAAGACGATGGAATTAACAAATATAACTGATAGTGATGTTTTAAATGCTCCAGAAATTCCAGAAGTATTAGCTGATTTTAAAGCTTTTTGTGGAGATGCTATTTTAGTTGCTCATAATGCCAATTTTGATATGTCACACATTGTTAATAGTTATGACAAATACGGGCTAGGAAATTGTGATAACCCTGTAATTGACACATTAGAATATGCTCGGAACCGTTTTGGTGAAGGCTTAAAACGCTTTAATTTAAAAGCTTTAAGTAAATTTTTTAAGGTTGAATTAACTCAACATCATCGGGCAATTTATGATGCAAAAGCTACCGCTGAGATTTTTTTACATATATTACGAGATATGTCTAAGCAAGATATTAATTATCATGATGAAATAAACTCTCTAGTTGGTGAAAATGAAGCTTATAAATTTCAAATCCCTAAACATGTAACATTGTTAGCTAAAAATAAATTAGGCTTAAAAAACATCTTTAAGATTATTTCAGATAGTCATACTGTTCATTTTTATAGAGAACCACGAGTTACAAGGACTTTTTTAGATGCTCATAGGGACAATATATTAATAGGTAGTTCTTGTGTTGAAGGGGAAATATTTAAAACTGCATTTGAAAAAAGCTATGATGAGTTACTGACTAAAGCAAAATATTATGATTATTTAGAAGTTCAGCCACCGGAGGTTTATTCACATTTAATCACCATTAATGGTAATGAAAATACTAAAGATCACATTATAGAAACTTTAAAAACAATTATTAGAGCGGGAAATGAGTTAAAAATTCCTGTTGTCGCAACAGGGGATGTTCATCATTTAGATCGAGAAGACAAATTATACAGAGAAATTTATATAAGTACTCCACAGGTAGGTGGCGGACTACATCCTTTATCAGATTCATCAATTAAAGAAGTACCTTCTATGCATTTTCGAACAACTGAAGAAATGTTTCAAGATTTCAACTTTTTACCAATAGACCTTGCAAAAGAAATTATTATTGATAATCCTAAAGATATCGCTAGTCAAATTGAGAATATTAAAGCTCTTAAAGATGATTTATATACGCCAAATGATGATTTTCTTAAAGAAAAAGGTATTCCAAGTATAGATAAACAAATAACTACTCAATGTATAGAAAAAGCGAAAGCATTATATGGAGATGTCTTACCACAAATTGTTCAAGATCGTTTGGATAAAGAATTGAATAGTATTATAAAGCATGGATTTGGAGTAATCTATTATATTTCCCATATGCTTGTTAAGAAATCCCTAGATGATGGATATGTTGTAGGATCACGAGGGTCTGTCGGCTCAAGTTTTGTAGCTACATTGATGGATATTACTGAAGTAAATCCATTATCACCACATTATAGATGTCCTAGTTGCAAATTTTCAACATTTAAAATGAATGATGAAGATAAGAAAAATTATTCAGTAAAACCTGAGGAAATAGAATTACAGAAAACGCTAGACAACTACGATTCAGGATATGATTTACCTGATGCTGTATGTCCTGTCTGTCACACACCCCTTAAAAAAGATGGACATGATATACCTTTTGAAACCTTTCTTGGTTTCGAAGGGGATAAGGTACCCGATATCGATTTAAACTTTTCAGGTGAATATCAACCAGTTGCTCATGCCTATTGCCAAGAAGTGTTTGGAATCGATAATGCATTTCGGGCAGGAACTATTGGTACAGTAGCTGAAAAGACAGCAATCGGTTATGTTTTAGGTTATTTTGAAAAGCATAATATTTTAAAAAGAGCACCAGAGATTAGAAGAATCGCCCATATGTGTGAAGGTGCAAAACGAACAACAGGGCAACACCCAGGGGGAATAATTGTTGTACCAGATTATATAGATATTTATGATATTACCCCAATTCAATACCCTGCAGATAATACCGATAGTCCATTTAGAACTACCCATTTTGATTTCCATTCTATCCATGATAATTTACTGAAGCTTGATATTTTAGGTCATGATGATCCAACTATGTTAAGGTATTTAGAAGATATTACTGGTATGTCACCTAAGAATATTCCCATTGATGACCCAAAGGTTTATCAATTGTTTAACTCAACGATTAGTTTAGGAGTTAGTCCCGAACGAATCAAAGCAAATACAGGAAGCTATGGTATCCCTGAATTTGGGACGCTATTAACACGTAGGATGTTAGAAGAAATTAACCCGCAAACATTTGCGGAATTAGTAAAAATATCAGGGTTATCACATGGTACTGACGTATGGTCTAATAATGCGCAAGATTTAGTAAATAAAAAATATGAACAATATGGGGATATTGATTTTAAATCTCTTATTGGCTGTCGTGATGATATTATGGTCCGTTTAATGTATTATGGACTAAAACCTAAAGATGCCTTTGACATTATGGAATTTGTTCGAAAGGGTAAAGCTAGTTTAGATAAAGAAAAATGGGAAAAGTATAGTGATATAATGCGTCAAAATAATGTTCCTGATTGGTTTATTTGGTCTTGTAGCCAAATAAAATATATGTTCCCTAAAGCCCATGCAACTGCATATGTATTAATGGCAGTTAGGATTGCCTGGTTTAAAGTGAATATGCCAATTTACTACTACGCTGCATATTTTTCTAAACGAGCAAATTCATTTGATGTTACAGTTTTAGTAAGAGGAAATGATACGATTAGAAATAAAATTGAAGAGATAAATCAAAAAGGCTATAGTGCAACGGAAAAAGAGAAATCGCTAATAACTGTATTAGAATTAGCTTTAGAAATGACAGAACGCGGTTATTATTTTAAGCAGGTAGACATAGATAAATCACTGGCCAATGAATTTGTGATAACAGAAGATAAATTAGGACTTATTATACCGTTTAAAGCCATAGATGGGCTAGGTGATAATGTCGCTAATTCAATTATTGTCGCTAGAGACACTAAACCATTTATGTCAAAAGAAGATTTATCAAACCGAACAAGTTTATCAAAAACACTAATGGAACGTTTATCTGACTTAGGAGTTCTTGATCATTTATCAGAATCAAACCAAATTAGCTTATTTGATTTATAATTAATAAATTAAGCATAAAGCATTAAACTATTAGTAATTGCATAAACTAGAAAATAAATCAATTCTTCAAAAATTAATATACTTGAGGAATTATACTAATAGTGTTATAATAATGTAAATATAAATTATTGGAGGTTATAAATTGGAATTTAAATCAAAAAACCCAGTATTAAATAAAATTAATCAAAGAGTTGAAAGTGGTAGTCAGCCATATGTTACAGGTAAAACAGCTACTTTTACTGGAATAGCTGTAAAAACAGGAATTCTGCTTTCAATTATTCTTGGTATTTCATTAGTCATCTGGACTAATTTAGAAACATTAGATCCTTATTTAGGAGCATTATTGATTCCGGCAATGATTGTTGGATTTATCTCAGTGATTGCTTCTGGATTTTCGAGAAGAGCTGTACCTTTTTTCACTATTTTATACGCTATAAGTGAAGGAGTTGTGTTAGGAACTATATCAGCAATAGTTGATACAATGCTTCCTGGTATTGTTGCTAACGCTGTGTTAATCACATTTGTAATCTTTTCCTTCTTATTAATTGCTTATTCAACAGGAATTTTTAAAGTAGGATTTAGATTCCGTAAAATAGTTTATACAGCAATGTTTAGTATAGTAATCTTTTACTTATTTAACTTTATCTTAAGACTATTTGGAATTGATATCTTAGGTCAAGCTAGTATGGGTGTATTACTGGTATTAACAATTGCGATGGTAATACTTGCATCATTTAATCTACTAATAGATTTTGATAATTGTAAATTATCGGTTCAAAGTGGGGTACCTAGTAAACATGAATGGTTCTTATCACTTGGTTTATTAGTATCATTAGTGTGGCTATATATTGAAGTATTGCGTTTATTAATAATTCTTTCACATTACCTTAGAGACTAATATTTAGAGGAACAAACTTGTTCCTCTTTTTTTTTACATTTTTCCTAGTTCTCTACAGCTTTAAGACAATTCAGACAAATTTTTGCCCTATAAGAAATTGAATAAATATTTTTACTCATCATTTAAGAAAAAGTGCTTATGCCTTTAATAATTTGTAAAATATTACCAATAATATAAATAGAGTAATATAAAACAAATTTAAAAGTAGGTAAAATTATGAGTCAGAAAACAATGTTAAAACAAGCATTTATCCTTACATCAGGAAATATAATCTCCCGCTTTTTAGGATTAATATATGTATTTCCATTTGCTTGGTTAGTTGGTCAAGAAGGACAAGCTTTATTTTCTTATGCTTATGTGCCCTATGTAATATTTATTGACCTAGCTACACTAGGTATTCCATTAGGAGTTTCAAAATTTGTTTCCATCTATAATGCTCAAAATGATTATGAAACGAGTTATAAAATTTTCAAAAAAGCATCAATATTGATGCTTATAATTGGTATTATCATGTTTGTTATCATGTTTTTATTGTCTAAACCAATTGCATATCAAGTCTTAGGAGGACAAAGTAAATTAATTAATAATGTTAATGATGTCACACTTGTGATTAGATTTATCAGTTCAGCTTTAATTATTGTGCCATCAATTGCAATATTAAGAGGCTTTTTTCAAGGTTTTAAACTAGCTAGACCTAGCGCCTTAAGTCAAATTATTGAACAATTTACCCGTGTATTGTTTATTTTAGTTTCAGCATTTATAATTGTAAAAGTTTTAAAATTAAATTATACTTATGCAATATTTTTTGCGGTATTAAGTGCAACAATTGCAGCTCTTTCAGCTTATATATTACTAAGAGTGCAATTACACACTTTTTTCCGAAAATTAAAACCACTTCTTAAACTTAGTGTAAAAAGTCACAATAAAACGACAAAACAACTATTTGTGGAATTATTTAAATACGCAATTCCGATTGCGATGGTTGGTTTAGCAACTAGTCTATATATATTTATTGATACATTAACATTTAATAAAGGTTATTTACTAAAAGGTGATAACTTATCAGAGATTATCTATGGAACTTATGCTTTTGAAATTAATAAATTAATTATGATTCCTGTCAGCTTAGGGATGGGTCTTGCTGTATCTTTATTGATTTACATTTCAGAAGCTTTTACTAAAAAAGATTATAATAGTATAAATAATCATATATATAAAGCCTTACAAACTTGTAGCTTTATTATTTTACCAATTGTTGTTTTAATGATGATTTTCCCAAAGGCAGTTTATAGTTTGTTTTATCAGGCTAACAACATTTATGGACCACAAATACTATTATCATTTGCTCCACTTGCGATAATTTTAAGTTTTGGACATATAATAAATTCGGTTATGCAGGGGATAAATAGACAACGTTTCTTAATGATTTCATTAGTAATTGGTGTAAGTTTAAAATATCTATATAATGAATACTTAATTTCTAAAATGGGATTTAATGGAGCTATTTTGGCAACATCAATATGTATTTTAATATCTTTAATTATTAACTTATTTGAAATAATAAAAACAACTAAGTTTAGTCATTTCTATATTGTCAGAAGGTTAGTGATTATATTTACATTAAATGTATTAATTGGAGCAATATTGTATTTGCTCAATTTCACAATTTTAAAGATAAACTTGGATTATTTAGATCGCTTTAACTGTTTTGTGTTTTTATTAATTAATACAGGCTTATATTTATTTATTTATTTTACCATAAGCTATGTAACAGGATTACTTGATATAATTTTAGGAAAAGAATTTAAACTTAGAAAATTAATAACTCTCTTAAGAAATAAATATGTTATAAATATCTTTTAATTGGTAATTATGTTATAATTTACCAGGAGTGTGAAAAGTATGAAATTTAAACATTTTAGTGTTTTGTTAAAAGAATCAATAGATGGTTTGAACATAAACCCAGATGGAATTTATGTTGATTGTACATTAGGCGGTGGGGGACACAGTAGTGAAATTCTAAAAAAACTTAAAAAAGGATTCTTATATGCATTTGATCAAGATGAACAGGCGATTGAAGCTGCTAATAAGCGTTTAGAAGCTATTAGTAACCGTTATGAAATAATAAAAAGTAATTTTGTTAATTTAAAAGAAGAATTAGAAAACAGATCTATATTTAGGATAAATGGTATTATTTTTGACTTGGGTGTTTCGTCCCCGCAATTTGACATTGGTGAACGAGGTTTTAGTTATAACTTTGATTCAAGGCTTGATATGCGAATGGATTTATCTCAAAGTTTATCTGCTTATGAAATTGTTAATGAATATTCTTTTAACGATTTATATTATATTATTAGTCGATATGGTGAAGAATTTTATGCTAAAGGTATCGCCAGAGAAATTGAAAGAACGAGGTTAAAAAAACCAATTGAAACAACGTTTGAATTAGTTGAAGTAATTAAAAGAGCAGTACCAGCAAGAGCGAGAAGAGAAAAACATCCAGCAAAAAGAACATTTCAAGCTTTGAGAATTGAAACAAACAAGGAATTAGTTGTATTACCAAAGGCTTTAGAACAGGCTATAAATATGCTTGAAATAGGAGGAAGGATTTGTGTAATTAGTTTTCATTCATTAGAAGATAAATTAACGAAGGATATCTTTAAAAAGTATTCAACACCACCAGTCGTTCCAAGGGGACTACCTGTTTTACCAAGTAATGAAGAGACTGTTTTAAAAATCATCAATCGAAAGGTGATTACTGCTAGTTTAGAAGAACTTAATGAAAATAATCGTTCACATTCAGCAAAATTAAGAATAGCCGAAAAAAGAAAAGAAAAATAAGCGATGATATGAAAAAAGTGTTTATTTGTTCTAAAAGTCATATTAATAGTTTATTGATTTAATCAATAGGCTTTTTAATATTAAATATAAATATATAACTTCAATAATTTTACAATTTATGATATCATAATATTATTGTGAAATTTATAATAAGTTACTAAATTAGGTGGGGTAATGTGAAAAAGAAAATATTTTTAAGTGTCTCTATATTATTAAATATAATAATTATAATTTTTGTTCTGTTAAAAATAAATTTGTCTGATGATGACCCTTTTAATCATGTTTATATTAATGAAGTTATGCCCGCGAATAAAAAGACAATTAAAGATGTTAATGGAAAATATTCAGACTGGATTGAAATATATAATGACTCAGATACTGTTGTTAATTTAGCTGATTATTATCTAACAGATAATGAAAATAATTTAGTTAAGTGGAAATTTACTAAAAACGTAAAGGTACCCTCTAAGGGATTTTTATTAGTATGGGCAACAGGTGAAAATAAAATTTTCCCTAACAATGAGATACATACAAATTTTAATATTAGTTCAGATGGTGAATCAATAATATTGGTAGCTCGAGACGGAAAAACTATTATTGATTCTTTGAAAACCACTCGAATTGGTGCTGATGTATCTTTTGGAAGATTACCAGATGGGACAAGTACTTGGAAGACTTTTACTTCTTCAGCTACTACACCTGGACAATCTAATATGCATTCAAATGATCTAACTCAGACACCTACTTTCTCACATCTAGGTGGTTTTTACAAAAATGATTTTAGACTTTCCTTAAATTCAGATCCTGAAACAACTATCTATTATACTCTAGATGGTTCTATACCAACAAAAGATTCATTGGTGTATCAAGAAGATATCTTGATTAAGTCAAAAAAAGGCGATGGTAATCAATTATCTAAATTACCAACATCATTAACTCACTGGTATGGCCCTCCTAATGAAGAAGTATTTATGGGAACTGTTGTAAGAGCCATTGCGGTAAAAAATGAAATCAGTAGTGATATTGTTACTCATACTTATTTTATTGATGAGGAAATTGATGACAAATATCAATTACCGGTCATATCTATATCAACTGATACTAAGAATTTATTTGATGATGAAACTGGTTTATTCGCAAATGATAATTATTTTAATAGAGGTAGTGATTGGGAAAGAGAGGGAAATATTGAGTTTTTTGATAAAACAAAGCAATTAGGTTTTTCGCAAAAAATCGGGATAAGAATACATGGTAATTCATCCCGTGCTTACCCAATCAAATCACTTAGAATATATTCTAGGGGTTATAAAGGGTATTTTAATTATCAGTTGTTTCCTGATAAATCAATAGATGAATTTAATTCCTTTATTTTAAGAAATGGAGGATCTAATTGGGCAAATGTACCATTTAGGGATTCACTTTCACAAAGTATTATTAAAGATGTTGGTAATTTAGATATCCAATATTCACAACCATCGATTGTTTTTATTAATGGTGAATACTGGGGTATCCATAATATAAGAGATCGTTTTGATGACGATTATATATATAACCATTATGGTACAAGAGAAATTGATATGATATCTGATATAAATAAAGTAGAATATGGATCGTATGATGATTATGATAGATTGCTCCAATTTTTACTAAAAGATCTAAATAGTAAGATTAATTATGAATATGTTAAAAAATTGATTGATATTAAAAATTTTGCTGACCTTCACATCACCCACATATTTTCAATGAATATTGACCAACCAAGTAGAAATGTGAAAGTTTGGAAAACAGTAGAAGCCTTTGAAACTGGTTATGAACAAACCGATGGAAGATGGCGGTGGATGCTTTATGACACTGATCAAGGTTATTTGTTTGGTGATTTTTCTAATTATGACCGAAATGGTTTGATTTTTAGTACTAACTTGGACTATCACGGAGCTCCTACAGTTAATCCAAAATCTACCTGGCCATCATGGTCTGGTAATAGACCAGAGGCTACATTTCCGTTACGAGCAATGTTAAAAAGTGATGAATTTAGAATTTATTTTATAAATAGATTTGCTGATTTATTAAACACAGCATTTCAATCAGAATTAATAATTGAAAAAACAGAAACAATGAAACAATTATATTTACCATATATGGAAGAACATATTAACAGGTGGAAAAGACCTGTAAGCATCGAAGTATGGGAAAATAATATAGATAAAATAAAACTTTTCGCAAAAGAGCGGCCTGCTTATATGAGGCAGCATATTATTGATTATTTTGGATTATCTGGAGATTATGACTTAACAGTAATGGATGATTCGTCTAGTGGAACGATTGAAGTTAATACATTAAATATAAATGAAGAAATGTTTAAAAATAAACAAGCCTTTAGTTGGACTGGTACTTATTTTAAAGATGTACCAGTAAAAATAACCGCAAAAGCTAAAGAGGGTAAACAATTTGTCCATTGGGTTAGTAATAATGAAAAAATAAATGGTGCTAATGAATTGACACTAACAGTTATGTTAGATGGTGATACGACGATTTCGGCAATATATGAAGATAGTAATAATATTTCAACTTCAGTACCTGTATTTACTATTCCGAATACATTAAACAACAAATATAAACTTGTAAATCAATGGTATTAGGAGGATAAGGTGCAAATTATATATCGAAATGAAGAGAAACATTTAATTAATAAAAGACAATATGAAATTATTAAAAAAAGAATTGAAAAATTATTTTCTGTAGATAAATTTACAAATGAAGATAATGAATATTTAATTAGAAGTGTCTATTTTGATGATTATATAAAGAAATCTGTGAGAGATAATATTCAAGGACTTAAAGAACGATATAAATATCGAATTAGATATTATAATTCAAATACAAACGTAATCAAATTAGAAAAAAAAATTAAAAACAATGAACAAGGTTATAAACAGGTAATAAATTTAAGCAAAGAAGAGTATAAGGAATTAACAAATGGCAAGTTCGATCTTTTAGAAAGGAGACAAGAACCACTAGCTAAAGAGTTTGTTTTAAGTATGAAGATAAGATTATTAAAGCCATTGATTTTAATAGAGTATCAACGTGAACCCTTTACACTGCCATTTAATGATACTAGGATTACTTTTGACAAAAATATAACTTATTCAACTAAGAATCTATTTAGTGAAAAACGAATAAATCAGGAATCAATTCTTGATATGATTGTTTTAGAAATAAAATACAATGGTTTTTTACCATACCATATAAAAAAATTATTTCACGTTGATTCAATACAAAAAATGTCAATATCTAAATATTTAATATGTTATAAACATTCAATTGGAGAGGGATTATTATGATGAAAAATATTTTAATGAATTTTATGATAGGGAATATATTAAGAGATTCCTTTAATCGGATAATATTAAATTCAATTTCTATAGCTGATTTAGTTGTCGCATTAATAGCCGCAATTATTATTGGTTTATATATTTTTATAATTTATAAGATAACTTTTAGATCAACAGTATATAGTTATACCTTTAATTTGTCATTGGTGTTAATTACTATTATTACTACATTGATTATCTTAACAGTAAGCAGTAATAATTTAATTGTTACACTTGGGATGTTAGGGACATTAGGGGTAGTTCGATTTAGGTCATCACTTAAAGAACCACTCGATATTATCTATGTATTATGGGCATCAACTGTAGGATTTGCAATTGGTGCAAATCAATATTTAATTGCCTCATTGGGGTCATTAATTATTGGAATTGTAATTTTTTGTTTATCTAATTTTAGAATCAAATTTAAATCTTATATAATTGTTGTAAACTATCCATTATCTATTGATCATAAAGTAAATAATATTACTAAAATGAGAAGAATTAAAGTTAAATCAAAATATATCAAAAAAGAAAATGTAGAATTAACTTTAGAAGTTAACAACAAATATCAACAAACTTTAGACAAATTCAATCAAGTAGAATTAATTGATAGTATTTCATTATTAACTTTTGAAGATTAATATATAGAAAATTTTAAAACGTAGTGATTTGTTCACTAGGTTTTTTATTAAATCGACAAAATCACTTATAATTCGACAAAAAGTAATAATTTAATTGATATCATATAAAAAAGCATCCCTAATGTTAAAAATATATACCTTAGTACAGTTGTTTTCCCATGTATCGAGTTTGATAAAAATGTAGACATCGAAAGTCAAATTATAATGGATGGGAAGAATACCCCTTTTGAAATACCTACATATATGCTAGATATTAATTCTTCAATTAATATATTATATGGGACAGATTTAAAATATAAAAATGAAATATTAATTGACAAAACGACAGCTAGAAATTTAGTATACGAATATTATTTAAAAAATGAATTGGACACTAATCAAGTGTTTGAATTAACTGATGAAGAAATATTTAGTTTTTTAAAGAATAAAGATATTACCTTCTTTACAGAACATAGTGAAGATGGTGAAAATCGATATGAAACAATATATAATTATGGTTACTTAAAACCTTTATCTACTAAAATAGTTACTGCTGGTATTGTTGATGATAAAATAATATCTTCTTATTTTAAAAGTAATAACAAAATAGGAGATGTAGGATATTATCCAATTATATTTGTTTTACCTGAATTATATTATGAAATTAGGAACCAATATATTGATTATTCAGCTGATTATGATATTATGGAATATTTTCGACCAAGTATTTTTTTAAGTCATCGAAAATACAGAAGTTAATGATATATTTATCTATATAAGTGATATCAACAAAGATTCAAGAGAAAAAGTGAAAACCCCTATTTTATCAATTAATAATAATTTTCTTCTAAATCTGGACATTGAAAATAATGTAAATTCAGAATATGATAAAATAATGTCAACGATTTCGGTAGTGAAAGTTATATTAATTATTTTTATAATAATTACAATTATTTCGATTATTGCCTTAATTAATTTTAATATATATACACGGATGAAAGAAATAGGCATTTATAAATCAATTGGTACAAGTTCCAAAAATATAAAACGAATGTTTACTTATGAAATTACTATGTTAGCTATTATTTCTTGCATTTTTTGCTATCCAATTGCTTTATTATTTATTAATCTATTTTCAATAGTTACCAATAAATTATTTTCCACAAATAGTTTGCATTTCAAAAATGAGGTTATTTACCCGGATATTTCTTCATATTCAATGGTTATCTTGGCTGGATTATTACTAATTTATATATCTAGTTTTATTCCAATTAGGAATATTACCAAATTACCAATTGTAGAAACTTTAAAAGAAAATAAAATGTAGTTAAAATAGCGTAGTAATTTATCACTACGCTATTTTAACTCTAGTTTTTTTGATGAAATATAAATAGATTACTATAACAGGTGCAAATATTATGGCTGAAACTAAAAGCCCAATAGAAGTACTCGTTTTAAGAGCGATATAGCCAATAATTGGTCCACCTATTATTTGACCTAAAGAATCTAATTGTCCATAAGTAGATAGAACAGTAGCTCTAATATTGGGTTCAATATTTTGATTAATCCAAGCTCTATAAACAGGTTGATTAATTTTTCTTACAATATAAAATGAGATATAAAGACTTGCTGAAATATAAAATTGACCTGCTAATGAAAATAATAATAAAGTAATAAACATTAAGATGTTTATAATAAATAATAACCAAACTTTATTCATTTGTTTAGTTCTTTTAAGTTGTCTTTTAATATATTCTACAGCTATAATACTAAGAAATAGGGCAACTAAATTAACAAATATACTTATTGATAAAAAGGGATTTATGTTAATTTTGTCTATATTTTCTAGTAAATGCAAGGTATACATTCGATCTGGACCTTCACTATATAATCCATAAAATAAAGTTATCCAGACCATTAATACTAATACAGGTTTAGCTTTAATATTATTTTTCACTAATTTAATTGAATTAAACATTTGTTTATAAGAGTTTATCTCACTTGAGGATTTAAAATAATTTTCTTCCATAAAGAAGATTAAAAATATAGCTAGCATTGAAAAGAGAACGCCACTTATTAAAAATGGTAAATTTATGATTACTAATCCTAAAAAAGTACTTATGATAATACCTAATATCGAAAAGATTTGGCCAATTTGAGTTCCTTTTAATAAAACAAGATCTAATTCTCCTTCATTTAATTCATCAGCTATCCAAGCCTCATCTGCTCCACTTGTGAAGGTATCTCCAAGTCCTAAAATAAATTGACTAATTAAAATAGCGGAAAAAAGTGGGACAACACCTTCTAAAATAAAAGCAATACTAACTAAACATAAACCAATAATTACTGATAACTTTCGACTATATCGATCAGCCACAATACCTGTTGGTATTTCAAAAATAAAACTAGTTAATTCTAAAGTTGTTCCTATTAATACTAGTTGAAATGGATTTAAATGAGCGATATCGATTCGATAAAATTCCCTTACATTTCTCATTCCTTGGAATAAAAGTGCTGATACACCCGTATAAATTAAATAGATTTGTGTTGCTGATAGATTTTTCTTCATATATACCTCGACAAGTTTCCTTCTATTTCATTATAAATTATATTTATTGAAAATGCATAGTAATTTTTAAAATTACTATGCATTTTTTATTAAAACATTTTAAATAAGACACTGTTTTTTAAATATATATGAATAAATAAATCTTTTTTTAAGGAGTTAATTTTTTGATAAACTAGTCTGTATGTGTTTCAAATTCATTTGTTACTTCTTCGATTTCTTCAAGAATTTCTCCAACTTCATCTTGTTTTCTTTCAGTTTCTTCAATAAATTGTCAAAAAAATTTAATTTTATAAATATATTATTTATTTTGACTATCTTCTTTTAAACTATAATAATTTTGGCAATATTCGAATATTTATATAAAAGATAGTAAGGAAAATGATGGTGATTTTATGAATGATTTTATATTTATTATGCAAAAGAGATTAAAGTTTTTAATGATTTTGTTTTCAGCATTAGTGATTGTCTTAATCTTTAGGTTGTCATTTATCCAATTTGTAAATGGAAGTGACATCACAAATAGAGCAATTAACTTATGGAGCAGAAATATTCCTGTTGAAGGTCAAAGAGGCACTATATATGACCGTAATGGTAAACCAATTGTCAATAATAAATTAGCCCCTAGTGTGGCACTTATACCCAGGCAAGTAGAGAAAAAAGAAGAGGTTGCTAAATTTCTTAGTGAGGTACTTAGTATTAGTTATGAAGATAGTTATAAACATGTTACAAAAAATGTAAATGTAGAATTAATTAAACCTAAAGGTAAAAAAATCACACTAGATCAAGCTAAACAAATTATTAATAAGAATTATAAAGGTGTTTATTTAGTTGGTGACACAGTAAGAAACTATCTCTATGATTCGTATTTAGCTCATGTTTTAGGGTTTGTTGGTATTGATAATCAAGGAATTACAGGCATTGAATATATGTATGAAGATTATTTAATGGGAGAAGGTGGAGCAAGCAAATATTTTACAGATGCTAAAGGTTATAGTTTATCAAATTTATATGGTATATATGATGCACCTTCAAAGGGGATGGACATTTATTTAACAATCGATATAGAGTTGCAAATTTTATTAGAAAGGGTATTAGAAAACGCTAATGCGAGATATCGTCCTGATCAAATGTTGGGTCTCATTATGAATCCTAAAAATGGAGAAATTTATGCCATGGCTAGCTATCCATCTTATAACCCTGCTGAATATCAAAACTATGACCAAGAAATTTATAATCGTAATTTACCAATTTGGATGAGTTATGAACCTGGTTCAACTTTTAAAATAATAACTTATTCAGCGGGAATTGAAGAAGGGGTTTTTAAACTAGATGAACATTTTTATGACCCAGGTTATACAATGGTCGATGGTACTAGAATTAAGGATTGGAAAGCGGGAGGTCATGGTGATCAGACTTTTCTTGAAGTTATTCAAAATTCATGTAATCCAGGATTTATGGAAATTGGCAGACGTTTAGGTACTGAAAGACTTTTTGATTATATTGATAGATATGGATTCGGGAAAAAAACGGGAGTTGATTTATTGGGTGAGTCATCAGGTATTGTTTTTGATGTTGAAGATGTAGGCCCTGTTGAACTTGCGACTAGTTCTTTTGGTCAAGGAAATTCAGTGACTCCAATACAATTAGTGACGGCAACAAGTGCCGCAATTAATGGGGGGTTACTTTATCAACCCTATGTGTTAAAAGACATTAGAATGCCTATAACAAATGAATTAATCTATGAATCAACACCAAAAGAAGTAAGAAGGGTTATTAGTGAAGAAACCTCAGATGTAATGCGTTATGCGCTTGAGAGTGTTGTAGCTAGAGGGACAGGTAGAAATGCTTTTATTGACGGGTATAGAGTCGGAGGTAAGACTGGAACTGCCCAAAAGGCTGTTAACGGAGTATATTTAGAAAATAACTATATCGTTTCTTTTATCGGGGCAGCACCAATGAACGATCCAGAACTAGTTGTTTATTTCGCAATTGATAATCCTAAAGATACTATTCAGTATGGTGGTGTTGTTGCAGCACCAATTGTTAAAGAAATTTTAAAGGAAGCATTACCAATTTTAGGTATTAATCGACAAGATAATCAAATCGAAAAAGTATATCGCTGGGGCATGGATTTAAGATATCATCCTGTTCCCGATTTAATTGGTAAGAAAAAAAATAAGTTACCTTATCAAATTTATTATAAATATGAGTTTTTTGGAGAAGGTGAGGTTGTAAAGTATCAAAGTCCTAGCCCGGGTGAAAAAGTTGTTGAGGGAGGAATGATTCTTGTATATTTAGGAAAGGAGTGATTTAATGGAGTTATATATGCTGCTAACAAAAGCTCGTATCCATTTTGATAAAGCAAAAATAGTTAACCATGTCATAAATAACATAGAAAACAATTCGAAAAATATTAGTAGTGATGATATATTTGTCGCTATTAAAGGTGAAGATATTGATGGTCATGAATTTATCCCTGAAGCAATTGAAAACCACGCAAAAACAATAATTTACGAAGATAAATATTATAATTATCAAAATTTTAACAATGTAAACATGATTAAAGTTCATGACTCTAAAAAAGTTTTAGCAATACTTATAAATTATTTTTATAATGAGCCTTCTAAAAAAATAAATTTAGTTGGTGTTACTGGCACTAATGGTAAAACAACTATTACCTCTTTGATACAACAAATGTATAAATTAATGGATATTAAAAGTAGTTTAATTGGTACTACAGGAATTAATTTAGCGGGAATTGATATTGTTAGTGATAATACAACACCATCTACAATAGTTATCGGTAAGGTTATAAATGATTCGATAAATTTAGGCATTAAGAATCTGATTATGGAAGTATCTAGTCATGCTATTAAACAACAAAGAGTATCTCAATTAGATTTTAATACAGTTATTTTCACTAATTTTACTCATGACCATCTTGATTATCATAAAACTTTTGATGATTATTTTTATTCAAAAGGATTACTTTTTGCTAGTTTAGGTAATTATTTAAATGAAAAAAAAGTATTATTAAATGGTGATGATAAATATTACAAGCGCTTTTTAAGATTAACAAATGTGGAACACTATACATATGGTCTTGATATCGAAAATGATTTTCAAGCAAGAAACATCATTTGTGATGTTGATAAAATTGTATTTGATTTTTATAGTTTTAATGAATTCATTGGTACGGTGAATACTAATAATATCTTTGGCTTTTTTAATATTTATAATTTGCTTGCAATTACAACCTATTTTTATATTAATAATTATAAAATGGATTTAGTGTTTTCTTGCTTAAGTAAATTAAATGGTGTAGTTGGAAGAATGGAAAAAGTAGAAAATGAGCATGGGTTAAATATCTTTATTGATTATGCTCATACTCCAGATAGTGTATATCGAGTACTTAATGAGATTAAAATGATTTCGAAAAAAAATATAATTTGTATAATAGGTTGTGGAGGTGATAGAGATGCGTTAAAAAGACCGATTATTGGTAAAATAGCCACTAATTTAGCTGGTTACGTTATTTTCACATCAGATAACCCAAGGTGGGAAGATGCTTTTCAAATAATTAGTGATATTGTGAGAGGTGCATGTAATAATAATTACATTACAATTGAAAATCGAAGTTTAGCAATAAAGTATGCTGTTGATATATCAACAAATTCAGATATAGTTGTAATTCTTGGGAAAGGGCATGAAAATTATCAAACAATTAAAAATGAAAAAAAATATTTTAGTGATTATGAAGAAGTGATGAACTGCATTGATTTGCGTTATAAAAGCAAATAGAAAAGGAGATGCACGATGGTACTTAAAATCATTTATTTTGGGATGTTAGTCTCGTTTATTATCTCGATTATATTAATACCTATCATTATTCCATACATGAAAAGAATAAAATTTGGTCAAATAATCCGAAAAGAAGGACCTCAATCGCACCTTGCTAAAGGCGGGACACCAACAATGGGGGGAGTAACTTTCAGTATTGTTACACTTTTTACCGTAATTTTATTTTTTCAATTTTATAATCATGATTTAATAGATATTAATATTAAAACTTGGATTCTCTTATTTATTCCGTTATTTGGTTTTAGTATCATTGGATTTATTGATGACTATCTAATTGTTGTCAAAAAAAATAACGAAGGGTTAAGACCATTCTATAAATTTTTACTGCAAATTTTAATCGCTGTTGTTTTCTTTGCAATTTATCTAATCCAAGGCTTCTCAACAGAAGTAATTTTTACAAATAATTTTTCACTCGATTTCAAATGGTTTTATGGTATTTTAATCTTTTTTATGTTAGTAGGAGGAACTAACGCGGTTAATTTAACTGATGGATTAGATGGATTAGCAGCCGGTCTATGCACATTTGCACTCTCAACTTTTACATTTGTTGCTTTTATAACTAAACAATATGATGTCGTCTTATTTGGCTCTGCCATTTTAGGCACGGTATTAGGTTTTTTAATCTTTAATTCACATCCCGCTAAAATATTCATGGGGGATGCTGGATCATTAGCTTTAGGTGCAGCAATTGCTTCAATGGCAATAATAACTAAACATGAACTATTATTAATTATAGTTGGTGGGGTATTTGTTATTGAAACAATGTCAGTTATTTTACAAGTTTTTTATTTCAAAAGGACTAAAGGTAAAAGGTTATTTAAAATGGCGCCACTACATCACCACTTTGAATTAAGTGGACTCAGAGAGTCTACAGTTGTTTTGTTGTTTTATTCATTTGGTTTATTCTTCAGTTTGTTAAGTATCGCAATTGTTTTAATTGCGAAATAATTATGTCATGTGACTAGGGGGAAAAATGATTGAGTTTAATAATAAAAGAGTTTTAGTTTTAGGTCTAAAAAAGAGTGGAAGAGCGGCGATTCGTTTACTTAAAAAATTAAATGTTAAAATTTTTATAACTGATATTGCCCAAGAAAAAAATTGTGAAGAGCTTTTCCAAAATACAACATTTATTCCCTATAATGATGTAGTAAATGAGTTAGGAAAAATTGATATCATTGTTAAAAGCCCAGGTATTAAATCAGATATTGAAATATTAAAAAAAGCTAAAAATAAAAAAATAGTTATTATTTCTGAAATTGAGTTAGCTTACCATTATATTGATAAAAGTAAAGTTATAGTGGGAATTACGGGAACAAATGGCAAAACCACAACAGCTAAATTAATTACCAAAATTTTAATTGATAGTAATATTTTGGCGGTAGCTGTAGGTAATTATGGATATAGTTTTAGTGATGCCATACTTGACAATAATGATGCAGATGTATTTGTTGTTGAATTATCATCATTTCAATTGTTGGATATCGTTCATTTCCGTCCACATATTGGGGCTATTTTAAATTTATCCGTAGCTCATCTTGATTATCATAAGAGCTATGGAGAATATATTAATGCAAAAATGAATTTGTTTAAAAACATGAAATATGGTGACTTCTTAATTTATAACGTAGATGATCCTTTAATTAAAAAAAGGATCAAAAAGTTTAAATGCAATAAATACACCTTTTCTTTAAGAAATAGATTGGCTGATACTTTTATTGAAAATGAGCAAATAATTCATAGTGGTAGAGTAGTATTAAATAAAACTGATGTTAAACTTATTGGAGAACACAATTTATATAATATTTTAGCTGCTGTAAGTATCGCAAAAGTGTTTTATATTGAAGCAGAAAATATTAAAAATTCAATAAAATATTTTGAAAATTTACCTCATCGGATTCAGTATGTAAGAAAAGTAAATAATGTTACCTACTATAATGATTCAAAATCAACTAATGTTTTATCGACAATATGCGCAATTAATGTATTTAAAACTCCTGTTAATTTAATAATAGGGGGATTAGATAGATTACAAAATTTCACTGATATTATAACCCATAAAAATGTGAAAACAATTATTGCTTATGGAGAAACAATGGCGAGAATCGAAAAACTCGCCAAAGAATATAATAAAGAATGTTTAGTAAGTAATAATTTGGCCGATGCGATAACCCTAATTAAGGGTAGAGAAGATGTTGAGGAAATCGTTTTATTTTCTCCTGCAAGTGCTAGTTGGGATCAATTTAAAGATTATGAAGAACGGGGAAATCAGTTTATTGAATGTGTTGAAAGTATTGAAGAATTGAAGGCAATTAAATAAGCCTTCAATTTTTTGTAGTAAATAAAAAGATTAATAATAATTATACAATCTGTTCAATATATTATATAGTGAGGTGTTTTAAATGGGAGAAAGTGGGAAAATAAATACTCTTTTATTTGTGACAACACTATTACTAACATTTATTGGTGTCGTAATGGTTTATAGTGCTAGTCAAGTTTGGGCGCAATTTAAATATAATAATGAATATTATTATTTATGGAGACAATTGATATTTGCGGGAATTGGAATTATAGGCATGATATTTATTTCTAAAATTGATTATCATCTTTATAGGAATAACGCATCAAAAATTTTTTTATTTGTCTTTTTTTTGTTAATAATTGTTTTAATTCCAGGCATTGGAATAATTAGAGGAGGAGCAAGAAGTTGGATTGGAATAGGCAGTTTTTCTTTACAACCATCTGAATTCATGAAAATTGCTTGTATAATTTTGCTTAGTAAATATTTATCAGATTATTACAAAGATATGAAAAAACCAAAATATATAATAATGTTATTAGGAGTGATTATCTTAGTATTTGGGGTTATAATGTTACAACCGGATTTCGGTACAGGAATGATAATAATTGCTACCGCAATTCTTATTTTGTTTGTGTCGGGAGTTAATTTAAGTTATTTTTTATATTTAGGTTTAGCTGGAGCAGGAGGTATAGTATTACTTATTATTTCTGCCCCTTATCGCTTACAACGAATTTTTGCCTATTTAGATCCGTGGAGTGATCCTTTAGGAGCGGGATTTCAAATTATCCAATCTTTATATGCGATTGCTCCTGGTGGTGTTTTTGGGGTTGGTTTTGGAAATAGTATTCAAAAATCTTTTTATTTGCCAGAACCACAAACTGATTTTATTTTTGCAATTATTTTAGAAGAATTAGGTTTTATTGGAGGAGTTGCAATAATCATTCTGTACCTAATTTTTTTACTTACTAGTTTAAAGATTAGTTATCATGCAGTTGATTTGTTTGGGAAGTTTTTGGCTCTAGGCATAACCTTAACTATTTTTATTCAATTTTTTATAAATATTGGCGTTGTAATAGGCTTACTTCCAGTTACAGGAGTCACATTACCATTTTTAAGTTATGGCGGATCGAGTTTAGCAGTCACATTATTAGGAGTAGGTATCATTTTAAACGTAAGTAAATATCAACATGATGATTAAGTATGTTTATGATAAATTTGACAAACATATGAAGAGGTGATTAAATGAAAATAATTTTTAGTGGTGGCGGTACAGGAGGGCATATTTATCCTGCTATCGCTTTAATAAAGGCACTTAATAAAAGCGATGAATCAATTGAAATATTATATATTGGTAAAATAGGGGCACAGGAAGAGAAAATTTGTCGACAAGAAAACATCCCCTTTTTCGGAATTAATGTAAGATACTTTTATCGTAAATTAATTTATAAAAACATATTGACAATGTATGAATTTATTAAAGCTTATCGCTCTGTAAAGAAACTAATTAAAAAATTTAAGCCTAATTTTATCATTGGAACAGGAGGCTATGTTAGTGCTCCAGTTGTGTATGCAGGGTCAAAAAAGAAAATTAAAATAATTATTCATGAACAGAATAGTGTTCCTGGTTTAACTAATAAATTTTTATCTCGTTACGCTAATGTTGTTGCGATAAGTTTTATTACTAGCAAAAAATATTTTGATGAAAAAAAAGTTGTACTAACTGGTAATCCCCGAGCCCAAGAAGTAGTTGAGACAAAAAAAATATCTAAACTGAAATTAGGAATTTCTGAGGATAAAAAAATAATTTTATTTTTTATGGGGTCTCTAGGTGCCAAATATGTAAATGAAACGATTTTAAAAGCTTTACCTATTTTAACAAAAAGAAATGATATTCAAGTGATTTTTGTCACGGGTAAGAATCATTACAATAATATAGTAAGTGAGGCCCATAAACTAAATATTAATCAAAATGTCTTTATCAAACCTTATGTTGACAACATGCCAGAACTATATAAAATTTGTGATCTGGTGATTTGTCGAGCTGGAGCAACTAGTTTGGCAGAAACATCTGCGCTTGGTTTGCCAAGTATCTTAATTCCATCACCATATGTTACCAACAATCATCAAGAAAAAAATGCGCTTGACTATGTGCGCGCAAATGCTGCGCGAATGATTTATGAAAAAGATTTAACAGAGGTGAAATTAGTTAATGAAGTAACAGAATTACTTGATGATCCAGTTGCGCTCATGAATTTGAAAATAAATTGTAAAAAGAAAGGTATTCCTAATGCATGTGATAAATTCATTGAATTAATTATCGGTTAATTTATTTATAGGTGATTATATGATTGAAGTGGAGAAGTATTTAAAAGAAAATCATTATCAAAACATAAAATATGACGAGCCTTTATCAATTCATACATCATTTAAAGTAGGAGGGATTGCTAAAGTAGTAGTTACACCATCTAGTAAAAAAAAAATAATTGACTTAATACTATTTTTAAAAGAGAATAATATCCCTTTTAAAGTTATCGGGAAGGGATCTAATATCTTAGCTTCCGACAAATTATATGAAGGTGTAGTGATTAAGTCCCATTTGGCATTAGGTAATTTAAAAGTCAATAACAATGAAATAATTGTCGGAAGTGGGTATTCGCTTGTGAAATTAGCTTATGAAATGGCAGAATATCAATTAACTGGACTAGAGTTTTTAGGAGGCATACCCGGAAGTATTGGTGGAGCGGCCTATATGAATGCTGGGGCTTATAAAAAAGAGATGAAGGATATCGTATCTGAGGTAACCTTAATTAATAATCAAGGAAAATTAGTTACATATAAAAATAAAGATTTGAAATACAGTTATCGTAAATCAATATTACAAAAGGAAAAACCGTTGTTAATTATTGAAGCAAAATTGCTCTTAGAAAAAGGTAAAAAGCAAGATATATTAGAGATTTTAAAAAAAAGACAAAAAAGAAGAAGTGAAACCCAACCACTAGAATACCCTAACGGAGGAAGTACATTTAGAAACCCCAAAGATACCCAAGCATATATTTTAATCGACAAAGCTGGTCTGCGGGGATACAAAATTGGTGGGGCTATGGTAAGTGATAAACATTGTAATTTTATTATCAACTATAACAAAGCAAATAGTCTTGATGTTAAAAAATTAATTGATCATATCAAGAAAACAGTTTATCTAAAAGCAGGAAAGCGGTTAAGAACTGAAATCGAGTTATTTAATTGGTAGATGCAAAAAAACTTATATTTTTAAATAAAAATATAAGTTTTTTTTAATTGTTTAAACAATAATAAATGTTATAATAAAAATATATTTTATGTTTATCTTAAAAAATCTTTTTTTAAATAGGAAAATAGTGTAAAATATACTAAGATGTGGATATTGAAAGATGGTGGAAAGATGAAACGAAATATTTATGCATCAATTGAATATGGATCACATTCAATTAAATTATTAGTTTCAGAATTTTATGAAGAGAAACAAAATATTTTATTTATTGATGAAATGGTTTGCAAAGGAATTAAAGCAGGAATTATTTTTGATAAAACGTTAATTTATAATGATGCCAAAAAATTAATAGCAAAATGTGAGGACTTCCTTTCAATAAAAATAGAATCAATCGTATTGATGTTACCTAGTGTAGAATTAACCACTAAAGAAGTAAGTTATGATATAACAATCCCTGAAAACAAAGTTAAAGGGCAACATATTAAAAACTTGTTTAACAAAATCTATGCAGAAAAAGCGAAAGAGACTGATAAATTAGGGGAAATTGCTTACATTTATCCTAACAGTTTTACATCATTAAAAACGAATAAAAGCATTGATAATCCAGTTGGAGAAATTACAAGGCAACTTTATGCAAATTTGGAGATAGTATATGAGAATCAGCAAATGATTATTGATTATATTTCTGTTATCGAACAATTAGGAATTGAAGTTATAGAGATTATGCCTAATGTTGTTGGTTATAAGAAGTCGTTACTTACTCCAGAGGAGATTAAAAATTGTACTTGTGTTATTAATATCGGCGCACAGACAACTACTATTACTATTTTTAATGATCAGTTAATTAGTCGAAGTGATTCATTTAAAATTGGCACCAAAATGGTTACAGAGGCAATACAAGAACGATTTAAATTATCTTATGAAGATGCAGAAGACTTCAAAATAACTCATGGATTTTGTTTATCTAAAGTGGCTACTGAAGAAGTTGTTTTTGAAGAAAGATATGCTGATGGGTCTATTACCTATATAACAAACGAATATCTAGCTAAACTAATTGAAAAAAAATATTTAGAAATAATCAGAATTATTAGAAGATATTTATTTGAAACAGGATTAAAGAATAAGATTGATAAATATGTTCTTATTGGCGGGGGAGTTGCAATAGAAGGTTTCGAGAAATTATTTAAAAATAATTTTGGTGAAAATGCGACAATTAGAACCCCAAATTTAATTGGGACAAGACACCCTAAATATTCTTCAATAATAAGTGGACAATACAATATTCTACATTTTGAAAGGTTATTTGAAGTAAAATATCAGATGGTTTCGTTTAAAAATTCAGAAATATAGGAACTATTTATAAATAAATGATGAAAAATTTATGTTTTTAATTTATAATTATACTAAGATTGTTTAAGGAGGAAACTACGATGTTTGGTTTTGATAACGACTTTGATCAAATGCCTAAAATAAAAGTAATTGGTATCGGCGGTGGGGGATCTAACGCTGTTGATCGTATGATAGAAAATGAAGTTCAAGGAGTTGAATTTATCGTTTGTAATACAGATGCGCAAGTATTGCGCTTATCAAAAGCAGAGACGAGAGTTCAATTAGGAAAAGAATTAACTAGGGGATTAGGAGCAGGTGCAAATCCTGAAATAGGTAAAAAAGCTGCTGAAGAAAGTTATGAAGAATTAGAAAAAATGATTGATGGAGCAGATATGGTCTTTTTAACAGCTGGTTTAGGTGGAGGAACAGGAACAGGCGCAGCACCAATTATCGCAAAAATTGCAAAAGATTCAGGGGCTTTAACTGTTGGGATAGTTACAAAACCTTTTACATTTGAAGGAAAAAAGCGTTATACGCATGCTAACGTTGGCTTAGAAGAATTGCGTGTGAACGTTGATACTATGATCGTAATTCCTAATGATCGGTTATTACAAATTGTGGAAAGAAATACACCAATGTTAGAAGCATTCCGAGAGGCTGATAATGTATTGCGCCAAGGTGTCCAAGGAATATCAGAAATTGTAGCGATTCCAGGGTTAATAAATCTCGACTTTGCCGATATTAAAACTGTTATGGCTAATAAAGGGACTGCTTTAATGGGAATTGGTATTGCCAGTGGAGAAAATAGAGCAGTTGAAGCAGCAATGAGAGCAATTAACAGCCCATTACTAGAAACTGATATTGATGGCGCTACAGACGCAATAATTAATATAACTGGTGGCACATCACTAACTTTATATGAAATAAACGATGCTGTTAATGCCATTCAAAACGCTGCTAACACTGATATAAATATAATCCATGGGGCAGCTATTAACACAGATTTAGATGATGAAATTATTGTCACAGTAATCGCAACAGGTTTTGATTATAGTAACACTAAACCTGCTGATTTAAAATCATTAAGAACAAACACTGTGATTAAAGATACTGAACCAGAGGAAAAATTATTTAACAAAAAAGATGAAGACATTAAAGAAAAAGATGAAAGCGAAGATGATGATTTAGAAGTACCTGCTTTCTTTAGAAGACGTTTTAAATAAAAGATTTCATAATACAAACAGGACAAATTTTACTTTATCCTGTTTTTTTGTTTATTAGAATATGAAAAAGATGTATTTTTAAATTAGGACTTCTTTAAACTTTTATTAAACTTAATATTTCAATTAAATCTTTAAACTCTTTCGGATTTAAAATTTGATATTTTGGATCCTCGATTACTTTATTAGGGATTAACATCATCGTAAATAACTTTTGTGTCATGTAATCTAATTTCGTTAAGTAAAGTAATTCGTCTTCCCCATCAGGAATTTTTTGATAGAATTCAATTGCTAGTACTCCATATTCATCGTTAAGTTGCATGTAAACATCATTATTTATTTGTATTTCTTTTCCATATAAATTATGTTTTTTTTCTTTATCTTCAATATAATCAATAGAATTAGTATATTCTTGTAGTACTTTAAATAGAGTATAGATTCGTCTTCTTAGTGAAAATTGCTCTATTTCTACATCATTTTCATAAATGATTAAATTTTCTTCAAGCTCGTCAACTTGCATTGAATATGTATCATCAATTTGAATTCTATTCAAAAATAGTTCTCTTTTTTTCATTGCAATCACCTTTATTATTTTTATATGATTTCATTTAGTTTATTCATGTTATTTTTAGGTTCTTCATACCTTAGGATTTCAATCATATCTATAAATTTAAAAACGTTAGTAACGTAATAACTTGGTTTAGTTTCTAATTTTTCAGGTATTAGCATCATATAAAATAGCTTTTGAGATGTATAAATTAATTTTGTTAAATAAACAAGTTTAATTTCATTATCGCTTTTTTTTTGATAAAAATCTAATGTAAGGCATGCCCGAAAGGCATTAATTTTCATAAATACATCTTCAGATATATAAATTTCCTTTCCAAAAATTTTTACCCCGTTATCCTCGATGATTATATAATCATCGTCTTTTGTATAATCTTGAATTATTTTGAAAAAGGTATAAATCTTTCGATTTAATTTAAATTTTTCTACTAATTTATTCTTTATATATATATTTATATATTCATCATTATTCTCATCAATTTGGAAACTAAGTTCTTTGTTAACTTTAATCTTTTCCCTAAACAATTCTCTTTTTTTCATCTAATCACCATCTTTATTTTTTAACCAAATCTTGTAAATATTCATTTACAGTAATAGTAAAACATTTAGCACAAAAATTAATAAATGAATAAACTTGATTAAGTTTAATATTTATTTTAAAATAACAATATATATAAAACTTGGAGGTGAATATGAATAACAAATTAGATTATGCGATTTTAGATTGGATTAATGGTAATTTACGTTCCCCTTTTATGGATAAGTTGATGGTCTTTTTTACTCATCTTGGTGATTCAGGTTTAATATGGGTTATTATTTGTGCATTGCTTTTAATCAGCAAGAAAACAAGATATGTTGGTTTTGTTGCTCTCTTTTCACTATTACTTTCACATATATCAGTAAATTTTATTCTTAAGGACCTTTTTCATAGAGCGAGACCCTTCGCAGCCTTCCCAGATATGGAATTGCTGATAGGTAAACTAGAATCTTACTCATTTCCATCTGGTCATACCGCTGCATCATTTGCGTTTGCATTTGTTTTTGGTAAATACTTTAATAATAAATATTCAATATTAACTTATATTTTAGCAATATTAATCTCATTTTCAAGATTATATTTATATGTTCATTTTGCATCAGATGTCTTTTTTGGATTTATAATTGGAAATTTATGTAGTGTTTTAGCAATATTACTATTTGATCAATATAAACGATATCAAGAAAGAAATTTAAATACGAAAAAGGATTAACTAGTAATTAAATAGTTAATCCTTTTTACCTATCTTAGTCCTAATTTAACTTGATTTACAAAATCATCCCATAGTCCATCGGTTTGTAACATGATAGTAGGGCAATTCTTGCCACTTGCATCATTATGACTTTTCAGGGCAGAAATATCTAAATCTAGCTCTTTCATTAATTTAATTGTTAAATCAATCGCGTTTTGACGAGCAACAGTATAATCGCCATCAGCATTTACAGCAATTTCGATTCCGACTGAATTGAAGTTTGTGATGTCAGAATACCCATTGTCATTATCGCCAACGTGCCAACCCGCTTGGCTTAACTTAAGCATCTGGTAAATCTGTGTATTATCAACTACAAAGTGAGTTGAAGCGTAAGCCTTTGGGTCACGATTCCAATAACTATAATGGGCAAATGCGTCGGCACCAATAGCAGTATTGGCTGTTTCATGAATTACTACATAAATTGGTTTAATGTTTGAATCTTTATAATAATTGTATTGGATTTGTTCTTTATAAAAAGGAATAAATCCTGTTTTTGATTCAATGAATTTTTGTGTATATACAGAACTATCATTTTCAATTTCAGCTATTAAATAATATGAATTTAATGTTAAGTCTGTAATTGAACCAGACATTCTTGTAAATAGGTAAGGTGTACCATAATTTTTGATAGAATTATTTTCAACTGCGAAAGTTTGCATGTAAGGTACATTATCTTTTTCACCTAAAGCAATATATTGATTATTAATTAACATAATGTCATTAACCTTTATACCATTTTCAAATACTAGGTTTGATAATGGATCTTCATTTGACTCTTCATCAATAGTTTCCTTATCAAGATTTTCTAAATCATCTGGTATATCTTGATTTTCAATTATATCAACTATTTTTTGTTTATTATCAGCCTCTATGTTTTCAAGATTGTTTTTATCTATTCTATTTGTTAAAACGATAATGAAAGAGATTAATAACATTACCATAATTAGTGATAGTTTTTTTCCCATTTTCTTAATCCTCCCTAATCAATTGTCTGTTGCATAAAGACTATAACATATTTTATACAGTAACTCTATAACCAATATAATCCACATGTATATAAATAAATAATAGCTAATAGATTTTTATATTGTTAATAAATTACAAATTACTCTTTATTATTAATTATCAAAGATAATAAAGTAACATATAATAAAATACGCTAATTTTAAAGAATATAAGTCATATTCTTTTACAATTTATAAGATAAAAATTATAATTTATAGAGAAAGGATGATAAAAATGATCTACAAAAGCATAGATGAATTAATTGGCAATACCCCAGTTATAAAATTAGATATGTTACCGGAAGAATATGCTGATATTTATGTTAAGCTAGAGTACTTTAATCCAGGAGGCTCTGTTAAAGATCGGATAGCTTTGAAAATGATTGATGCAGCGGAGGATAGTGGTGAGTTAAAACCAGGAGATACAATTGTGGAGCCTACTAGTGGTAATACAGGAATTGGCATAGCGATGGTAGGTGCAGCTAGAGGATATAATGTTGTAATTGTGATGCCAGAGACAATGAGTATTGAACGTCGTAAAATTATGACAGCCTTTAATGCGTTTATTGTCTTAACTGAGGGTGCTAAAGGCATGAATGGGGCTGTCGAAAAAGCTCAGGAGTTAGCAGACGAAAATGGCTATTATATGCTTAAACAATTTGAAAATGATAATAATAAAAAAGCTCATGAAGAAACAACAGCGAAAGAATTATTAAGTGATTTTCCAAATGGTTTTGATGCCTTTGTCGCCGGTGTTGGAACAGGAGGAACAATTACAGGTGTTGGAAATGTCTTAAAAAAACAATATCCTGATACTTACCTTGTGGCTGTAGAACCAGTAGATTCACCAGTATTATCAGGTGGAAAATCAGGTCCACATAAAATTCAAGGAATTGGGGCGGGATTTATCCCAAAAATATTAAATACGCAAATTTATAATGAAATTATCCAAGTTGCTACAGATGATGCATTTGATATGGCAAAACATCTAGCGCGTGAATATGGTATATTAATTGGCGGTTCATCTGGAGCTGCAATTTATGCCGCATTTCAAGTTGCAAAGCGCTTAGGAAAGGGAAAAAGTGTTGTAGTTATTGCTCCTGATAACGGTGAGAGGTATTTAAGTACCCCATTATTTGATTTAGGAGAATAGGGGAAATGCTTAAGAGTGTGAAGTCATTCATAGCTTCTGTTAAAGAACGTGATCCATCAGCAAGAAATTTTATGCAAATAATCTTTTTATACCCAGGAGTTCAAGCAGTTTTTTGGTTTAGGATTGCTCATTTTTTATATAAATTTAAATTAAAGTTTTTAGCCCAATTAATAATGTATACTGTAAGAAATGTTATAAATATCGAGATTCATCCAGCTGCGAAAATTGGCAAGCGATTATTCATAGACCACGGTACAGGAGTAGTGATAGGTGAGACAGCTTATATTGGAAATGATGTTCTCATTTTTCATGGAGTAACATTGGGAGGAACAGGTAAACATCATGGGAAAAGACATCCTACAATAAAAGACAATGTAATGATTGGATCTGGAGCTAAAATATTAGGTCCAGTTACAGTTGGTGAAAATAGTAAAATAGGTGCTAACGCTGTAGTTTTACATGATGTACCTCCAAACTCATTAGCTGTCGGAATACCAGCAGTAATAAAAGAAAAAAAGGGGCTGTAAAAAAATAAATTGCCCCTAATATAAAAAAGGAACTAAATTCTAGATAATAAATCTGGAAAGA
>NSKI01000016.1 GCA_003586005.1 Haloplasmatales bacterium 4B
AATTCATTTAGAATCACCTTCCATTATATTTCAATATCCAATTAACCTTTACTTATTTAGATTATTAATAGTTTATCCAATTTATTATTTAATAACTACCAATAATTATGTCAAAATAATTCTCTACAATAACTTTCATTATTATAACATTTTTCCAAATAATTATATATTAATTTTTAACAATATACCAGATGTATTTTAATTATTTTTTTAAAGTAAAATTATAAAATATTTTTTTAATTGACAAATTAAATTACTTGATAGTATAATACTTATATGCGTATAAAGGCATATGATAATAGGAGGTGCAAATTTGAACAATTTAACAAATTTTTATAAAATACTATCCGATGAAACTAGAATAAGAATTCTTATGCTTCTAAAGCAAAAAAAATTATGTGTTTGTGAGCTTTGTGGAATCATGGAAGAATCGCAACCTAAAATTTCTAAACATTTAGCGAAGTTAAGAGACATAGGGCTCATTATTGATGAGCGTCACCAACAGTTTGTTTTTTATTCCTTGCGAAAAGATAACAAATTATATTTAGATACATTAAATATTTTAGTTGAAGCTATAGACGATTACCCTCTTATAAAAAAAGATTTAGAAAAAAGCAAAGATGCTGAAAAATATATTGAATCTAAATAAGTAAAGGTTAATTGGATATTGAAATATAATGGAAGGTGATTCTAAATGAATTTTTTACAGCAAATCTTTAATTGGTTGAGCAATCAATTACTAAAAATGGACTGGCTTTATGATATAATAAAACTATTAGTTGAAAAAGTTTTTGGGCTATCTATGAAAACCAAAATTGGGGAAAGCACCCATTTCTTTATATATGATACAATTAAAATATTTATATTGTTATCAGTATTAATATTTATGATTTCATATATTCAAAGTTATTTTCCACCTGAAAGAACAAGAAAAATCTTAAGTAGAGTAAAAGGAATAAAGGGAAATTTATTAGGTGCCTTACTTGGAACTATTACACCTTTTTGCTCATGTTCAAGTATTCCGATATTTATTGGTTTTACTTCTGCAGGACTACCTCTAGGTGTAACATTTTCGTTTTTAATTTCTTCGCCTTTGGTTGATTTAGCGTCATTTTTATTACTATTGTCATTCTTTGGTTGGGAAATTGCCACTGCATATGTTATAGTTGGCCTAGTTCTTGCGGTTTTTGGTGGTACAATAATTGACAAATTAAAACTAGAGAAATACATTGAAGGTTATGTATTAGATATAAGAGATGTTGAATTAGCAAAGGAAAATAATAATGATAATGAAAATGATATTTTTGTTTTAAATAGGAAGGAAAGAATTAATTATTCAAAACAACAAGTGAAAGACATTATTAAAAAGGTATGGTTATATATATTAATTGGAGTAGGAATAGGTGCTCTAATTCACAATTGGATACCTACGGATATAATAAATAACATTATTGGTAAAAACAATCCTTTTTCTGTGCTTATTGCTGCAATAGTAGCCATTCCAATGTATGCTGACATATTTGGAACACTACCTATTGCTGAAGCGCTGTTTAATAAAGGTGTGGGTATTGGAACTATATTAACATTCATGATGGGAGTAACAGCATTATCATTACCATCAATCATTTTGTTGAGTAAAGTAGTTAAAAAGAAACTTTTAATTATATTTGTTTCCATAGTTTCAATGGGTATTATAATTATTGGCTATTTATTTAACGCTTTTTCATATATTTTTATTTAGGAGGAAAAATGATGAATATTAAAATTTTAGGTTCAGGTTGTACAAATTGTAAAAAACTTGAAGAAAATACGAAAAAGGCTGTAGCTGAATTAGGACTTGTTGCTACATTCGAAAAAGTTACTGACTACAAAGACATTGTTTCTTATGGTGTTATGAAAACACCTGGTTTAGTAGTAGATGGTAAAGTTAAACTAACTGGTAGAGTACCATCAACAGAAGAAATTAAAAAATATTTGTAACTAATTCGTACGATTTGGAGGAATATATTTGGTTAATAGCAATATTTGTTTTGATGAATCAGTTGTGATTGATTTCTTATATTTAGACCTAAATATATGTGAACGTTGTAAAGGTACAGATTTAGCATTAGATGATGCATTAAATGACGTAGCAAGCGTCTTAAAGGCATCAGGTAAAGAAGTAATTGTCAATAAAATTAATGTTAATAGCGAAGTTTTGGCAATTACTTATAAATTCATGAGTTCTCCAACTATTAGAGTAAATGGGCAAGATATCCAAATGGTAATAAAGGAAGATAATTGTGATTCTTGCGGTAGTTTATGTGGAGACAAAGTCGATTGTCGTACGTGGGTTTACCAAGGGAATGAATATTCTACTCCACCAAAAGCATTGATTATTGAATCAATATTAAAAATAGTCTATGCTAATAAAAAATCAGATATAAAGCAAGAATATAAAATTCCTGAGAATTTAAAAAACTTTTATAAAAAAATGAAGGATAAGACACAAAAAAAGCCATCAAAGTTATTTCTATCTAGGAAATAAAGGAAAGACAGAGCGTTTAATATGATCACCTTTTTGCAAATAGTACTATTAATTTTTATGTACTATCTACTTAGAGAATCATATTGACTTAGGCTCTGTCTTTTTAAAATTTAACTAACACACAAATGATATGTAAATCCCCATTTAAAACTAACTTAGGATTTACACTTAATCAATATAATATTAACTCGATTACATTACCATGGAAATATACAAACAAGAAAATACAGTTAGTTAAATTCTTTGAGAATGTAAACTAACTGTATCTTTTAAAATTCTTCACTTAACAAATTATAATAAATCTATTCCAACAACCTCGTACCCTACTTCATCAATTGCCAATTTAATATCTTCATCTTTAACATTATCATTTGCATTTAATAAAGCATATTTCCCTTCTAAAGATACATTTACATTTGTTATTCCACTCAATTCAGATAACGCCTCTGTAACATGCATAACACAGTGTCCGCAGCTCATTCCTTCAATTAAAATTTTCTTTTTCATTATATATTCCTCCTATATATTTTTTTATTTTGCTGGTTTAAATCTTTTTAATCTTAATGCATTTAGTAATACTGAAACAGAACTAAAACTCATCGCTAAAGCTGCAATCATCGGTTTCAAAAGTGGACCATCAAAGATATATAACAGCCCCATAGCAATTGGTATACCCAAAGAATTATAAGCAAATGCCCAAAATAAATTTTCTTTAATATTTCTTATAGTACTTTTACTTAAACTTATTGCTGTAGGAACATCCATTAAATTACTTCTCATAAGCACTATATCTGCTGATTCTATAGCAACATCAGTTCCTGAGCCGATTGCGATACCAATATCAGCTTGAGCTAATGCTGGTGCATCATTTATTCCATCACCAACCATTGCTACTTTCTCCCCTTTTTCCTGAAGTTTTCTTACTTCGTTAGCCTTATCTTCAGGAAGAACCTCAGCTAAAACTATATCGATACCAACTTGTTTAGCAATCGCTTTGGCAGTTCTTTTATTATCACCAGTAATCATCGCTACTTGGATACCCATTTGATGAAGCTTTTCAACAGCTAACTTACTATGCTCTTTAACGACATCAGCAACTGCGATAATTCCGGATAATTTTTTGTTAATGGCTACATACATTGGCGTTTTGCCTTCGCTAGCAAGTTTATCTGAGATATCTTCTAGATTTTCTAAATCGATATTATTTTCAATTATTAATTTTCTATTTCCGAGTAATATATCATTACCATTAATTCTAACTTCAATTCCATGACCTGGTATTGCTTTAAATGACTCATGAGAAATTAATTCTAACCCTAGATCTTCTGCACCTATCACAATTGCTTCTCCAAGTGGATGTTCCGAACCTTTTTCTGCTGATGCGGCGTATTGCAATAATTCATTTTGTGTTATATTATTGTTAACAATTATATCTGTTACCTTTGGTTTACCCTCTGTAATCGTACCTGTTTTATCAAATACAATTGTTTTTATCTTATGCGTAGTTTCTAGTGCTCCTCCACTTTTAATCAAGACTCCATACTCTGCACCTTTACCAGTTCCAACCATAATAGCCGTTGGCGTTGCTAATCCCAAAGCACAAGGACATGCAATTACTAAAACGGAAATAAATATTGTTAATGAAAATATAGTTGATTTATCACCAATAAAATACCAAGCAAGTGCGGATACTGCAGCAATTACTAAAACAACAGGAACAAAATACCCAGAAATTATATCAGCTAATTTAGCTATAGGAGCCTTAGAACCTTGAGCATCTTCTACTAGTTTAATAATTTGCGCTAAAGCTGTATCTTTACCAACTTTTGTAGCTCTATATTTTATCGTACCATTTTTATTGATACTAGCTCCAATAATATTATCGCCAGAAGTTTTTTCTACAGGAATGCTTTCACCTGTAAGCATCGACTCATCGACTGATGTATTACCCTCCACAACTTCTCCATCAACAGGCATTTTTTCTCCTGGTTTTACGATAATAATATCTCCAACTTCAACTTCTTCAATAGATAAATCTATTTCTTTACCATCTTTAAGAATGATTGCTGTTTTAGGTGCTAAACCCATTAATTTTTTTATTGCTTCTGATGTTTTTCCTTTTGTTACTGCTTCTAAATATTTTCCAAGCAATATCAATGTTATAATTACGCCAGCAGCTTCAAAATACAATTCGCCTGTATACTCAACATTTCCATTATATATCTGCACAATAGCATATAAGCCATATAAAAAAGCAGCTGAGCTACCTATAGCAATAAGTGAATCCATATTAGGGCTCCGTTTAATTAATGTCTTAAATCCAACTGTAAAGAACTTATAACCAGCAATCATCACTGGTATAGTTAAAAGAAGTTGAGTTATCGCAAAAATCCTAGGATTTATCATTGGGTCAATAAAACCAGGTAAATTTAAACCAATTAAATCACCAAGCATGTGTCCCATTGCTATATAAAGTAGGGGAATTGTAAAAACAGCTGATACAATAAACTTTTTTAATAAAAGTTGTATTTCTTTTTCTTTTTTCGCTTTATCAGCGTCTATAGTTGTTTCTACTTCTACTGCTTTATAGCCAGCCTTTTCTACAGCGTTTTTAATGTTTACGACATTTACTAAAGTTGGTTCATAGCTAATATTTAACTTCTCTGTTGCGAAGTTAACATTTACAGCTGTAACTCCATCGAGTTTTTTAGTTGCTCTTTCTACCGCTTTTACGCATGAAGCACAAGTCATTCCTTCAATAGTAAATTTTTTACTAACAGCCTCCGTTGTGGCTTTATATCCAGCTTTTTCAACAGCTGATTGTATTTCTCTACTAGAAATTTTAGTTTCATCAAAATTAATATTTAACTTCTCTGTAGCGAAATTAACATTTACTTCTGTGACTCCATCTAGTTTTTTTGTTGCTCTTTCAATTGCTTTTGCACAAGATGCGCAAGTCATTCCTTCTAGTTTAAAAACTTTTTTATCCATTTCTTACTCCTTCTTATTATTTATCAGCTAGCCTAGATAATATTTCCATTATTTCAATAATTTTTTCATTGCCATTACCATGTTCAAAAGCTTCTTTAACACAGCTATTCATATGCTGTTCTAATATCAACAAGTTAGCCTTTTTCAAAAGAGATTGCGCTGCCATAATTTGATTTGATATATCAACACAATACCTGTTATCATTTAACATTTTTATAACTGCTTCAATCTGACCTCTTGCAGTTTGTAGTGATTGTAGTGCTTTTTTTCGATGACTATTCATAACTGACCTCCGTTCACCCCCTGGGTAGGGGGGTATTTATATAATAATACTATAAATAAAGGTCGTCAAGTATTTTATTTATAGTAGTTTATGGACTTTTATTATTTATATAAAAAATCACCTCTTAAGTTTACTAACTTAGGAAGTGATTTTTTAACATTATATTGTAACAGGTTCTGGATAATTAGTTCCAAGAGTATCTACTATAACTTTTTTTATTACTTGAGGAGTGATTGGTTTATCAGAGGCATTTGTTTGGACTTTTGCTATTTCATCAACAACATCAAGACCGTTAAGCACTTTTCCAAACGCTGCATATTCCCCGTTTAAATGCGGAGAATCATGATGCATGATAAAAAATTGACTTCCTGCTGAATTAGGATCAAATGCCCTTGCCATAGAAATTACACCACGACTATGATTTAAATTGTTTTCAAATCCATTTGACTTAAATTCGCCTTTAATACCATATCCAGGTCCACCGGTCCCATTTTTTTGGGGACATCCACCTTGAATCATAAAACCTTCAATTACACGATGGAAAATTAAGTCATTATAAAAACCTTTGTTTATTAAACTTATAAAATTATTAACCGTATTTGGGGCAATATCTGGATATAACTCTAACTGAATCTTCTTTCCATTTTCCATTTCAATTGTTACTAAGGGATTGCTCATTTTCTTCACCTACTATATTTTTTTGTAATAATTTACATATTTATATTATAATAAATTTATGGGGTATAATTCAATGACTATTTAAATAAAATTATATTTATTCAAATTTTAAACCGATTGCAAATGGATGCTTCCCATTAAAGACATTTTTTAGTAATTGTCTTTTCTTACCTTCTAGTTGAACTTCTAAAACTTTAATACAAGTTGAATTTCTCGTAGCAACTAAAATACCATCTTTATCTATACGTATAATTTCTCCTGGTTTATGCTTATGAATATAAGTTACTTCTTCACTTTTATAAATTTTAACTCTTTTACCATTTAAAAATGTATGAGCTCCTGGCCATGGATCCAGCCCTCTAATTTGATTATAAATATCTTCACCAGATTTGTTCCATTTAATTAACTCATTAATCGGTTTAATATTATAAGCATAAGTTGCTTGGAGATGATTTTGTTCTATTCTCTCATTAGTCTTATTAAAAATACTAGGTAATATTTCTATTAGGAGCTTAGCACCAAGTTGACTTAACAACTTATGCAAGTCTAAAACATTGTCCTTATGGTCAATTTCAATTGCTTTTTGGGAAATAATATCTCCCTCATCCATTTTTTCACTCATATACATGATACTAATACCTGATGTTTTACACCCATCGATAATCGCTTGATGAATCGGAGCGCCTCCGCGATATTTAGGAAGCAATGAGGCATGAACATTTATTGCTTTATAAGGTGGGGTTTCAAGTAATATTTTAGGGATAATTTGCCCATATGCACATGTAATAATTAGATCTGGTTCCCATAACAAAACCTGTTTATAATCTTGTTTAATTTTTTCCGGTTGAAAAACTGGTATTTGATATTTATTAGCCAATTTTTTAACTGGAGGAGCAGTTTTAATTTGCTTACGCCCAACTAATTTATCTGGTTGGGTTACAACACCTACAACTTCATAATTGCTATCAATTAAAGCCTGTAATATATTAAGTGAAAAATCTGGTGTTCCCATAAATACTATTTTCATTATTTTCTCCTTTTTATCACAATAGAAAATTAGGGTACATATCAATTGTAACATTAACTTTATTTTCTTGATAAGACATTAAAATACTTTCTAAAGTCTTTTTAAGTAATGGCTCTTTTCGATACTTAACAATTATTTGCGAAAAATAATTGTTTTTGATTCGTTTAATTTGAGGTACAACCGGCCCCAATAAAATTACATCATTTGACAATTTTTCTTTTAAAAACAAATAGATTTTATTTGCCTCTTTTAAAGTCTCCTGAAAAACATCATCAGTTATAACTATTTGTGTCATAAAATAATAAGGTGTATATTTTCCCAGTCTTCTTAATCGCATATCTTGACTAAAAAAAGCTTTATAATTATTTTGAGCTGCTAAAGTAATTGCATAATGAGTTGGATTAAAAGTTTGGATGATTACTTCGCTGTCACTTTTATGACGTCCGGCTCGACCTGATACCTGAGTTATAAGTTGAAATGTCTTTTCACTAGCCTTATAATCCGGTAATTTTAAAATTGTATCAGCACTTAGAACCCCTACTAGGGTAACATCTTCAAAATCTAGGCCCTTAGCTATCATTTGTGTACCTAACAAAACATCAGCTTGCTTATTTCTAAAGGCATTAAAGTGTTTTTCATAATCACCTTTATTGCTTGTTGTATCATTATCCATACGGATTATTCTTAGTTGAGGAAATTGCTTTAATAATTCTTCTTCAACTTTTTGAGTACCATAGCCAAAACCTTTTAGATGTTCACTTTTACAATTAGGACATTGTTTTATACTACTTTGTTCAAAGCCACAATAATGACACTTCAAACGATTGTTATATTTATGATAAGTTAAAGTTATATCACAATTAGGACACATTAAAGTTTGACCACAACTTCTACACATCAAAAAGTTATCATACCCTCGACGATTTAGCAATAGAATTGCTTGTTCATTTTTATTTAAACGTTTTGTTAAGGCAATTGATAAAGCTTTTGAGATAATAGTCATATTCCCAGTTTTAAATTCTTCTGCCATATTAACAATCGTTGTACTTGGTAAATCCATAGATGTAGCCCTTTTAGTCAATTCAAGTAATTGATAGACATTTTTAATAGCCCGAGCATAAGATTCAAGTGAAGGGGTGGCACTTCCAAGAACAACTGTCGCTCCATGGTATTTAGCCCTTATTTTTGCGATTTCAACAGCATGATACTTAGGCATTTCATCCTGTTTATATGTTGATTCATGTTCTTCATCTATAATTATCACCCCGATGTTAGTAAAAGGGGCAAAAATTGCTGAACGGGCTCCTACAACTATCTTTACTTCTCGCTTCCGAATTTTCCGCCATTCATCATATTTTTCACCAAGTGAAAGTCCACTATGTAAAACTGCAACTTTTTGTCCAAAACGAAGTTTAAAAATTCTGACAATTTGCGGAGTTAATGATATTTCTGGTACTAACATAATCGCATCTTGTCCATTATTTATAACTTTTTCAATAACATTTAAATATACTTCAGTTTTCCCAGAACCCGTTATCCCATGAAGTAAAAATATTTTTTTGTTTTCTGTATTTATACTTTCAAGAATCTCATCAAATGCATGCTGTTGTTCATCATTAAATTTATGCTTTACAAGTTTATCCTCATCATGTACTTGATATGGATCTCTGTAAACTTCAGTAATTGTCTCTTTAATAATTAATTTATCAACTAGAGATTTTATTGTACTATTTTTTAGGTGAAGATCATTTACCAAAGTACTTTTTGATACCTTGTTTTGAACCGATAAATAATTAATTACAGCTTGTTGCTTTTTACCAGTAACTTTTTTATTACTAATTAACTCAATTATCGTTTCATATTTAATATTTAATTTATTTTTAACTTCATATTTCAGTTCTAATTGATTATCATTAATTCCTTGCTTAACTAATTTTAAATCAATTTGTTCAATTTTATCAAACTCTACCTCATTATTACGATTAAAATAATGAGTTAAAGAAGAGTCGATATCACCTATCTTCATAATTTTTTTTACATACTTTGCTTTTATTGCGGTTGGTAACATGGCTTGAATACAATTAATTAAAAAACTTGATGTCTCATCACTCATTTTATAAGCAAGTGATAACAGCTCATCTGTTAAGGAAGGAATTATATCTAAAAGTTCTGATATTGGTTTAAGTTGATCTACTTCTCCATTTTTATCGATGAGATTTACCACAAACCCTAAAATTTCTCGATGTCCAAAAGGAACCTTTACTCTCATCCCTTTTTCGATGACTTCTTCTAAATAATGAGGAACAATATAACTGAATGGTCTATTTACATTTTTCACTTTTATATCCACAATAACTTCAGCTATCATCTTATCTCTCCTTGTCTATAAAAAAACCTTGAAGGTTTTTCATATTAGAAAAAATTCAAGGTTTTAATATTTTATGTCAATTTTATCTTCAAGTATTTCTTCTAAAGCAATTCCTACTGGTTTAAAACAAACGTGTTCTTCAAATTGTGCTAGTGAACCTTGTTCTATTTCTTTAGCTCTTTTTGCTGATAATAAAACTAATTTGTATTTTGAATCCACTTTACTTAATAATCGATCAATTGATGGATACCTCACTATTCCACCTCCAGTATTTTCATATATTTATGAATGGTTCTTTCCGTTTTTGCATGCTCCGCTCTAATAATCGCCATTATTCTGTCAGCTGCATTTTCAACATTATCATTAACTACGATATAATCATATTTATGAGCTAGTCCAAATTCACGTTCTGCCTTATCCATTCGCTTATTAATAATATCCTCGGTTTCAGTAGCTCGCTTTGTAATACGATCTCTCAAAGCTCCTTTACTAGGTGGTACAATAAAAACAAAAACAGCATCTGGCATTTTTTCACGTACTTGCATTGCACCTTGTACCTCAATCTCTAAGACTACCTCTTTACCTTCATTTAACCTATCTTCAACATAATCAATTGGAGTTCCATAATAATTTCCTACAAATTCTGAATATTCTAAAAGCTTTTCTTCCTTAATACGATTTTCAAATTGTTTTCGAGTCACAAAGAAATAATCAGTACCATCAAATTCTCCAACTCTTGGAAGTCTAGTGGTCATTGATACAGAATATTCCAAATTATGTTTTTCTCGTGCGAATAATGCTTTTCGGACTGTTCCTTTTCCTACTCCTGATGGTCCAGAGATTACAATCAACAGTCCTCTATCGTCTAGCTTCATAAATTTTCATCCCTTCAGATTAGGTGTCTCTGTACATTCATTATTTAATAATACCATTTTTTAAGTTTTTTTTTAAGTACTTTTATTTATTTATTTTATATTTTTTATTTTATCGACAATAGCTTTGAATTTTCATTTAATTTCATGTTAAAATAATATCATAAAGAAGAAAGAGTGATTAAAATGGCTTTTGATGGAATATTCAGTCACTATATAATAAAGGAACTAAATCAGAATTTATTAAACGGGAGAATAAATAAAATTTATCAAATATCAAGTTATGAATTAATTTTTGTGATTAGAGCTAATAACCAAACCCAAAAATTACTAATTTCCATTAACCCAAACTATGCTCGCTGCCATGTCTCAAAGAATGATTATTCATATCCAAAAGAACCCCCAATGTTTTGTATGTTGTTAAGAAAGCATTTAGAAGGTGGTATTATTGTTGATATTACTCAAAAGGACAATGATCGAGTCTTTATTTTTAGTATTGAACATCTGAATGAGATTGGTGACAAGGATATAAAACTACTCATTGTTGAAATTATGGGAAAACATTCAAACATTATTTTACTAAATCAGAAAACTAACATTATTATCGATAGTGTTAAGCATATATCTCCATTTCTTAATAGTTATCGCACCTTGCAACCAGGTGCTTTATATATCTATCCCCCAACAAATGATAAAATAAACTTTTTCAAAGCTGAAAAATCAGACTTTGAAACCTTTAATTATGAAGATAGTAATTTAAGTAAACAATTAGTACAATATTTTGAAGGAATGTCGCCTTTATCAGCTAATGAACTTATCTATAATTCCCCTTATTTAAATGCTTTTGCTGTATATTGTACTTATCTAGAATGGGTTAATTATTTAGAAAACAATATAACACCTACTATTATAAATACAGAAAAAAAAGCATATTTCTATATAACACCACTAAAATCATTGCATGGAGAAAGAAAGTATTATAAGACCATTGGAGAAATGCTTGATAGATTCTATTTTAAAAAAGACGAACAAGTACGAATTAAGCAACATACCGAAGGCTTAGAAAAATTTATTAAAAATGAAATAGAGAAATACAAACATAAACTTACAAATTTAGAAACTGATTTATTAATAGCTAAAGATTCTGATAAATATCGAATTTATGGAGAACTAATAATGGCTAATTCATATCACTTAACTAAAGGAATGGCAAGTTGTAAAATCCCAAATTTTTATGAATCTAACAAGTATATTGAAATTGAATTAGATAGTTTACTAACACCAATTGAAAACTCACAGAAATATTTTGCGAAATATCAAAAGGCAAAAAAAGCTGTTGGTCACATCACTGAACAAATTAAATTATCAATTCAAGAATTAATTTATTTTGAAACTCTTTATGAACAAATACAAAACGCTACTCTAAATGATGCTCTTGAAATTAGGCAAGAACTTGTAGAAGGGCGATATTTAAAAAGAAGTCGTTCAATAAAACAAAAGAAAAACAAAAAACCATTATATGAAACATTTATTGTTGATGATACTGAAATATTAGTCGGTAAAAATAATTTACAAAATGATTATTTAACTCATAAATTAGCAAGCAAAAATGACACATGGTTGCATGCTAAAGATATGCCTGGATCACACGTGATTATTCGTAGTGACAATGAATTGTCAGAAAATGTATTACGAACTGCAGCTCAACTTGCAGCTTATTATTCAAAAGGAAAATTATCCTCAAGCGTTCCGATAGATTATACTAAAATTAAATACGTAAAGAAAATTTCTGGGGCTAAACCAGGATTTGTAACTTATGATTCTCAGAAGACAATTTACATTGATCCCGATGAAGACTTTATCCATTCTTTAAAAAAGCAATAAAACCCATTTTTTAAATAATAATGAATGTACTGTTTAAATTAAGCAGATATCATTTGTTATTTTTTTTATTGCCAATTTTAATTTTTTTTGGCAATTTCTTTCACTTTTAATTTCGACAAGATTCAACATAATAATATTGCGAGGATGTCACATTGGAGGGAGAGAAAATGCTTAGTAAAGATGTATTAAAAAATATTGAAATTCTTTATAAAAGTGATAATTACACTGATATGATAACAATTGATCATTTAACAGATAACACTAGTGATATAGACTTTAACTCTTGTTTCGTTTGCGTAAAAGGAAATAAATTTGATAGTCATGATTTAATAGATAAAGCAGCAATTACACCTAAATTAATTATCGCAAACAGAGAAATTAAAACTAATACGCCCTATGTTATCATTAAAAACACTACAAAAAGTTTACCTTTAATTTGCGCAAATTTTTTTAAAAATCCATCAAGTGAACTGAATTTGATTGGGGTTACGGGAACTGATGGAAAAACAACTACATCGCAAATCACAAAACAACTTCTTGATAGAGTTAATAGTTGTGCTTATATTGGTACTAATGGCTTTATGTTTGGAGAAAAAAAAATCAGTACACATTTAACGACTCCGAAGCCAATAATCTTAAATCGTTTTTTAACAAATATTAACCGTGAGTTTATAAAAAATGTTACTATAGAGGTATCTAGTCAAGGGATAGATGCACATAGAGTTGATTATTTAAACTTCAAAGTTGCAGTATTCACTAATTTAAGCCATGAACATCTTGATTATCATAAAACAATTGAAAATTATTTTCTTTCTAAATTAAAATTGTTTCAAATGTTAAATAAAGAAAGTCATGCCGTCATTAATCTAGATAGTGAGCCTTACGCTTCAAGGATTATTAAATCAACAAAGGCAAATTTGATAACGTATGGAACAAATATTAATTCTATGTTTAAAATAGCGAACATTAAAACATCATTAGTCAAAACAATATTCGATTTATTTACACCAGAGGGTGTTTATAAAAAAATTAGTCTTAACATGTTTGGAGATTATAATGTTTTTAACGCTACGGCAGCAATTTGTAGTTGTTATGCTTTAGGCTACAAAATAGATGATCTAATTAACACTCTTGATACATTAGAAGAAATTGATGGAAGAATGCATATAATAGATTACGGACAACCCTTTAATGTGATTGTCGACTTCGCACATACACCAAATGCATTAAATTGTTTATTAAAAAACTTGTCAAAGTTGGATAGTAAAATAATAATTGTTTTTGGTTCAGCAGGAGAGAGAGATAAATCAAAACGTTCAATAATGGGTGAAGTGGTTGAAAAATACGCATCACAAATCATTTTAACTAGTGAAGATCCAAAAAGTGAAGATTCACTAGAGATTATTAATGATATTCTAAAAGGAATAAAAAACACATTTAAAGTAAGTATAATTCCTGATCGTAAAAATGCAATTGTTAGAGCTCTAGAAAAAGCACAAAATGGTGAAACAGTTATTATAACAGGTAAAGGTAATGAAAAGATTGAAGTGTTTAACGGCTATATTGTAGAGCACAATGATATTGATGTATCTGAAGACTTTCTAAATCAAAAATATCATTCACAATGCACTTATAGTATAGCCAATTTGTAAAAAAATTATAAAACACCTTATTATTAGTTTAATTAATAATAAGATGTTTTTTTATTATTTGACAAGATATTGCATGTTATAAAAATGTAATATTGGGCTTATAAATGTTATAGTAATAACCTATAGATAGCCAAAATTCCCAATCTTTGTTTACATTTGAATCAATAACAAACAAAGATCACATGACATTACTACAATTAGTGGTTGTAATTTCTACACTTTATTTAATATATAAATATAAAATGCTTAAAAATAATAAATAGTAAACAAAAGAGGTGTATTAAAATCAATATAATTTCAGTACACCTCTTTTCCTTTTAAATAATTAACTTACAACAATATTCACTATTTTATTTGGAACATAAATTACTTTTCTTATTTGTTTATTTTCTGTATGTCTTACTACATTTTCAGCTTTTAAGGCAAGATTTTTGACTACCTCTCCATCCTCGCCCATTTTTACATTGATTCGATCACGTAATTTACCATTTACTTGTACAGCAATTTCTACTTCTTCATCTATTGTTTTAGATTCATCATAAGCTGGCCATGTTTCATAAGTTATCGTGTCATTATGACCTAAAATCTGCCATACTTCTTCTGTTAAATGTGGAGCGATAGGATTAAGCAATTTTATAAATCCTTCTACATATTCAACTGGTAATACATTTGCTTTATATGCTTCATTGGTGAAAATCATCATTTGCGAAATAGCGGTGTTAAAAGATAATTTTTCATAATCTTCTGAAACTTTTTTTACAGTTTGATGATAAACTTTTGTTAAACTATCATCAATTTTATTTTGAATTTTTGGAGATATAGTATCTTCTTCTGTCACAAACAACCGCCACACTCGTTCTAAGAACCTTTTTGCTCCATCAAGACCAGTTGTACTCCATGGTTTTGAAGCTTCTAATGGACCCATAAACATTTCATACAAACGTAGGGCATCTGCACCATGTGATTTTACAATATCGTCTGGATTAACTACATTCCCTTTTGACTTCGACATTTTTTCATTATTTTCATCAAGAATCATGCCTTGGTTAAATAGTCTTTGGAATGGTTCTTTTGTAGATACTAATCCGCAATCATACAATACTTTATGCCAAAATCTCGCGTAAAGTAAGTGTAGCACAGCATGTTCTGCCCCACCAATATATAAATCAACAGGTAGCCAAGTATCTAACAATTCTTTTGCTTCTTGACTATTTATAGGCGTGAATTCGTTATTTCCTTGGTTTAATATATAACCAATGTAATACCAACAACTACCTGCCCATTGTGGCATAGTGTTTGTCTCGCGTCTTCCTTTAACACCATCAGCTCTTGTAACTTCGAGCCAATCTGTCTCATGTGCTAATGGACTCTCACCAGTTCCTGTTGGTTTAAATTTTTCAACATGTGGTAATTCAAGTGGCAACTCAGATTCATCTAATACTGTTATTTCCCCATCTTCCCAATGAATAACTGGGAATGGTTCTCCCCAATAACGTTGACGGGAAAATAGCCAATCACGAATTTTATAATTTACTGTTTTTTTACCTAGTTCATGTTTTTCTAAATATTCTATGACTTTGCTTTTAGCTTCTTCATTTTTTAGGCCATTAATGAAATCGGAAAAAATATGCAACCCATCTCCTGTATAGGCTGTTTTAGAGATGTCCCCCTCAACTACTTGTCTAATTGGTAAATCGTATTTTTTTGCAAATTCATAATCACGTTCATCATGACCAGGAACTGCCATAACCGCACCTGTACCATAGCTGATTAAGACATAATCACCAATCCAAATTGGTAGTTTTTCTTTTGTGATTGGATTTATTCCGTAACCACCTGTAAAAACACCTGTTTTAACTTTATTTAATTCAGTTCTTTCTAATTCTGTTTTAGTTTTTGAATTTTCAATATAAGTTAAAACAGATTTAATTTGTTCATTTGTAGTAATTTTTTCAACTAATGGATGTTCTGGAGAAAGCACTAAATAAGTTACCCCAAATAATGTGTCTGGTCTTGTAGTAAAAACATCAAAACTATCATCAGAATTTTCAATATTAAAAGTAACTTTAGCCCCTTCACTGCGACCTATCCAGTTTTTTTGCATATCTTTAAGACCTTCTGTCCAATCTAACGAGTCAAGGTCTTCTAATAAACGATCAGCATATTCCGTAATCTTTAAAACCCATTGTTTCATTGGTCGTTTTATTACTGGATAATTACCTCGTTCAGAAACCATTTTCCCATCAATATTAAGAACCTCTTCATTGGCTAAAACCGTACCTAACTCGCTACACCAATTTACATCAATTTCTTTAATTTCTGCTAATCCCATTTGAAATAAGCGGGTAAAGATATATTGTGTAGTCCTGAAATAGTGAGGATTAGTTGTATTTAACTCCTTATCCCAATCATAAGACAACCCTAACTCTTGAATTTGCTTACGGAAAGTGTTTATATTTTTAACCGTGAAATCTCTTGGATCATTTCCTGTTTGGATAGCATATTGTTCAGCGGGTAAACCAAAAGCATCCCATCCCATCGGATGTAAAACATTATAACCTTGCATTCTTTTCATTCTTGTCATAATATCAACTGCAGTGTAACTTTCTGGATGCCCTACATGAAGCCCTGAGGCAGAAGGATACGGAAACATTGATAGTCCATAAAATTTAGGTTTATCAAGATTGTTTGTTGTTTTAAATGTTTTGTTTTTCAACCAATATTCTTGCCATTTTTTTTCAACTTTTTTGTGATTATACATGACTTCCTCCTATTATAAATTTTAATTAAAAAAAGCACCCTTAAATCTAAGGACGCTAAAATACGTGGTACCACCCTAGTTGCAAGAAATAATTCCTGCCACTTAAATACTTATAACGCAAGTTCACGATACATACTACTAAGATTACCTGTTCGCACATATAACTCAAAGGCTAGTTCACAATTTCTTCCCTGGATTTTCACCAAACAGCCAGTCTCTACATGTAAAGAAAATTGCTAATACTCCTAATCATCGTTTTATATTATATATTATATGTTTATTTTTCATTTAATGCAAATGTTTTTTTAAAATTCTTGATCTTTATGAGCAGTAACTGATGCTAAAATAGCAATATAAATATAAATAAATGTTATTGTCGTAATCAAAAATGAAGAAAAACTATTTATTCTTAATAAATCTAAGATTACACCGATTGTAATAGCGAATGTTTGTGCGAATACCGCAATTTTAAATATTTCTTTAAATCTCAAATTAAATCTTCGATAAAACATGAAAAATAAAAGGGCGTAAAATAAAGTTTCTAAAATACTAATAACAAAAGTAATTAGAATATTAATACCTAAAATTACAGGAACTAATGGTTTCATTAATTGGTTTAATCCACCCGTAAATAAATAATAAAATTCTTCTTCAGGATTACTAGCATTTTTAATTGTTTCAAAATTAAATTGTTGCCATTTAGTAGGCAATTCATCATAAGTATATTCAATATAAACAATATTTCTATCAACTATCTTAACACCTTTTTCAGTTAATTTCAGATAGAATAGATTACTATCAATCTTAAGTGAATCATCTAAATCAGTTGTTATGACAAACATCCGACCAGCACCAATTTCCTGTTGTTTAGATCCATCATCTTTGCACGCTAATGTTTTATTACTTAACGAACAATTAGGCAATTTATTAGCATTATCAAAATCAAAACCAGACATCGATTCTACTATTTCTTTATCTGAAAGAGTTAATTCTGGACTAGAAATAGTCTCAATAATGGGAACAACTAAAGAAAAAATTGTTAGTATTAATAAATAAAGCAATACTTTTAATAAATGTGTTTTTCTATATTCAATTAATGTTGATGGGTGAAATAAAATATTATTTAATTTTTCTGTCATTACTGATCACCTCAAATTATACTATTACTATTTTAACGCGTTTTGAACATTTTTTAAACATAAAGTGGAAAAATAAACAAAAAACTAACTTTTTTATGTTAAAATTATCTTAGGTGATAAAATGAATTCTAGTGAATTAAACAAAAAACGTTATTATACATTAAGCAATTATTATAAATTTAGATTCCATGAAAAGGTATTTAAAGTATCATTAAATGCAAATTTTACATGTCCTAATAAAACCGGCAAATCAGGTTTTGGTGGTTGTACATATTGTTCGCCACTAGGAAGTGGTGATTTTGCTGGCAATAAACAAGATGATCTTTTAACTCAATTTGATGTAGTTAAAGAAATGATGCATAAAAAATGGCCAAAAGCTAAATACATTGCTTATTTTCAAGCAAATACTAATACTTATGCACCAGTAGAAGTATTAAAAGAAAAATATGAGAGAGTATTAAATTACTGTGATGATATTGTCGGTTTATCTATTTCAACAAGACCCGATTGTTTAGAAGATGATATTGTTGATTATTTATGTGAATTAAATAAAAAGACAAATCTCTTTGTTGAAGTAGGTTTACAAACAATTCATGAAGAAAGTGCAAAGTTAATTAATAGAGGCCATAATTTACAAGTGTTTATCGATGCGGTTAATAAATTACGAAATAAAAACATTGAAGTAATTGTCCATATTATAAATGGATTACCTTATGAAACCCAAGAAATGATGTTAGAGACAGTTAAAGAACTTGTTAAACTAGATATTCAAGGTATAAAAATCCATCTTCTTCATGTTATTAAAAATACTAGAATGGGTAGAGATTTTATTAAAAATCCATTTCCACTTATGACAAAAGATGAATATGTTGACACAGTAATAAAACAATTAGAATTAATACCTAAAAATGTCGTAATCCATCGTTTAACAGGAGATGCAGTAAGAGAAGATTTAATTGGTCCTATGTGGAGTTTAAAAAAATGGGAAGTATTAAATTCTATAGATGATGAATTTAAAAAAAGAGATACTTATCAAGGTAGGTTATATGATGAATCTAGAACAAGTAATTAACTACGCTAAGACATTAATTAAAGCGTGTACAAAATCAGGGGATATAACAATTGATGCCACGGTTGGAAATGGCTTTGATACTATTTTTTTAGCTCAAGTAGTAAAAGAAAAAGGTATTGTGTTTGGTTTTGATATTCAAAAACAAGCAATCGAAAATACAAAAAAACGACTAGATAATTACAAGATTAAAAATGTAAATTTATTTCAAGTTGGGCACGAGTATTTGCAAGAATATATTCCCAATAAATATCATGGAAATATAGCTAGTGCTATTTTTAATCTAGGGTTTTTACCTAAAGGCAACAAAGCAATAACTACAAAATGGGAAACAACAATTGAAGCAATAAAACAGATACTTAATATTATAAAAATCAATGGCGTAATTGTTATTATTGTCTATCCTGGCCATAAACAAGGAAAATTAGAAAAAGAAAAATTATTAGAATATTTATCAACATTAGATCAAAAAGAAGAACAAGTGTTAACATACAAATTCATCAATCAAATCAATGATGCTCCATTTTTAATAGCGATTGAGAAAATAAGGTAAATAAATTTAAGTTTTTCCAACTACTCTACAATTCTTTTAATATGAGGAGGTAAAACTGTTGTTACTTCATAAGTTATAGTTTGTAAATGCTTTGCGATATAAATTGCTTTAATATGTGGTCCAATTATTTCAACATCAGCAGTAAGTCCTTTTTGGGGCAAATTTATCATCATTGAATTCATACAGATATTACCAATTATATCGCAGTAGTTTCCATCTATATATACTTTTCTCCCTGTATTTTTACGAATGATCCCGTCACTATATCCTAAAGGCATTACCCCAATAATAGCATCTTGATAAGCCTTAAAATTAGCGTTGTAACCAACGGTTTCTCCTTTTTTTACTTCTTTTTCAATTACAACTTTAGAATACATTGATAAAACTGGTTTAACATAATTGCTTTCACATAAACCATATAGTCCTAACCCTATTCTTACGTGTGTAGATTGCTTAATATCTAAATTGTTTAACGTAGCAGATGTACTACACAAATGTACATATTTAAACTCATAAGGTATAGATTGATATATTTCTAAAAATTTCTCTTGTTGAGATTTACTATAAATTATATTGTGAGGGGAATGAAAATGAGTATAAACTCCTACTGCTTTTAAAACTTCACTTTTTTTTATAAATTTTAAAATAGCTTGGTATTCCTCAATCGATTTTAACCCCATCCGATTCATACCTGAATCAATTTTAATATGAACTAAGACTTTTTTTTCAAAATGTTTGTATCTTTCTTCAATTAATTGTGCATCATTCAAACTACTAATTGTAATCATGATATCATTATTTACTGCTATCCCTACAAATTCTATGTTGAGCGGATTTAACACTAATATAGGTAAATCAATATCACCATTTCTTAAAGCAATTGCACTATCTAGTGAAGCAACAGCAAAGAGATCAGCTTCTGTTTTTAATACTGAGGCAACTTCAAGTAATCCATGTCCATAGGCATTACTCTTAATAACAGCAATTAACTTTTTATTGCTTAAGTCTTTAAAATATTTGGCATTGTGTTTTAGATTTTCCCTACTAATTTTTATATACGTTTCACAAAATTGGTTCATATTTTACTCCCTTTTCTCATTTATTTATAATAGACAAAAAATGCCTAGGGTATACTAAGCATTAATTCTGTTGATGATAAACATTATAAATATCCCTTTTAGCTACTTTTCTATCAAGAGCGACTCTTCTAATCGCATCATTTTTCGACATACCAATCTCTAAATAATAATTTACGTGTTCTACTACATCCATTTCTAATAGTGAATCATCAATTTCTTGTGGATGAGTATTAGCCTCAACAATTATTACAATTTCACCTTTGATCTCTTCATAATAAGAATTTACATCGTTAATTAATCCACGATAAACTTCCTCATAGCGTTTTGTAATCTCTCTAACAATAGCGCATTTTCTCTCCCCAAAAATCTCACTCATGATAGAGATAGTTTCTTTAAAACGATGTGGTGATTCATAAAAAATCATAGTATATGGATGATATTTTATCTCTTCAATTTGTTTCCTTTTACTAGATTTTTTATGATCTAAGAAACCAAAAAAGGTAAAAGGATGTGGCATAATCCCTGAACAAATAAGTCCAGATATTAAGGCACTTGCTCCTGGAATGGGTACAACATCTATATCTTTTTCAATTGCTAAACAAACAATTTCATACCCAGGGTCAGAAATACATGGAGTTCCGGCATCACTTACTAATGCTACATTTTTACCCTCCAATATTTTATTGATAATTCCGATTCCTGCTTCATATTTATTATGTTCATGATAACTAATTAAAGGTTTTTTAATCTCATAATAATTTAATAACTTTATGGTCACACGGGTATCTTCACACGCAATATAATCAACCATTTTTAAAGTTTCTAATCCTCTTAATGTCATATCGCCTAAATTCCCAATAGGTGTTGCCACTAAATATAACTTGGAATTTTCTTTTTTAAAACTTTTTTGAATATTCATATTTCACCACCAGTTTTTATTTTTACAAGCTCGTACTTATTTAAACATGAATATTAAGTAATCTATATTTAAATTATAATACATAACAATAATATGTCAATAAAAAAAGCTGTTGGCTAGATAGCTCACCAACAACTTTGTGATTAGTAATATAATTATTCTGCAAATAATTGCTTTGCGTATTTAAATAAAGCTACTAAAACAATTGTCGATACGATTATTGTTGGAATCATATAAAGACCATTATAAAAAATCGACCAAGTATGAGGATTAAAACCTTTTAATGTCTTACCAAAAATCTTAAATTCCTCTGGTACGTATGCACTCCAAAAAATAACTCCTGCTAAGTAATGAGAGAAATATCTTAACAAACCTGCAATAATTGCTCCCATTATTAGCTGAAAAGAACTTAGTTTTTTATGAAAAGTAGTTAAAATTCCAGCAAAACCTACAACAGCATAAGGAACAGGATAATCCAAAATATATTGAAAAAATTGGAGAAAGTGTCCTCCCCAAATAATTTGAATGGTTCCTACAATAAGACCTGTTGTAACCCCAGCAATAATCCCTCTCCTAAATGAAATAACCATAATTGGGACCATAGCAATACTAATAGATCCACCATAAGGATAAATTGTTCCTGTTGTTATTTGCGCTAAATAATCTAACGCCAAAGCAAGTGCTGCCAAAATTGAAATTTCGGCAATGACTAATGTTTCTTGATTTGTTTTCATGTATTTCTCCTCCCTTTAACAAGGAAGCTTCGCGCATACCCTGATGACTAATATTAAATAAAAAACCTCTTGAAAAGATCAAGAGATTTAGAGTCATCTGTCTTTCCCTACGCTAGCATTACCTAGACCAGGTTCAACGGGTCGTTAATTTAATAACCTCTCAGCCTTATAAGCTCCCCAAAATTAAATTGTACACATATATTATAACAATAATAAATATGTTTGTAAATTAAATTGCTTAATTTTTTAAGAAATTAAAGTAATTGCCGGGTGATTAATATCTAATTTTTTTATACCATGGGCTGCTGAGAAAGCAATTGTACAAATATCTTTATCGATATTCACAACCACACCTTCACCAAATCTAGAATGAATAATTTTAGCCCCTAATTTAACTTGTTTTTCATTTATATTACTTTTTTTATCTGGAATATCAAAAGTAGGGACTGAACTTATTTGTTTTTTAATTTTTTCCAATTTCTTAACTTTTTTTACACCTTGATAACTTAGCAAATCCGGATCAATTTCAGAAATAAACCTCGATTCCAAATTCACTCGATAATTACCATATAATTTACGCATTTCTGAATTTGTTATAAACAGCTCATTTTCAGCCCGGGTAATTGCCACATACATTAATCTTCGCTCTTCTTCTAATTCTTCAGGCATTACATCATCTCTTCCTAATGGGAAGATATTTTCTTCAACTCCATAGATAAAGACTACTGGGAATTCTAAACCTTTCGCTGCATGAATCGTCATTAATTTAACTGCGTTGTCTTTATTAACCTTTCTGTCACTAGATAGGGTAATGTTATTCAATATTAAACAGAGTTTATCATATGCTGTAATTTCTTCCTTTCCAATTTCGCCTGATTCATTTAAGTCTTCTTCAACATCTAAGGTTAATGTTTTAAACTCCGCTAAGTTTTCTATTCTAGCGTTTGCTTCATCACTATTTTCTAGTTTTAAAGCACTTAGATAACCTGTCTTTTCTAAAACCATATCAATATAATCATTAATATCAATATCAATTAATTCCGTTTTAAGTTTTTCAATTATTCTGGTAAACTCCATCAAACTTGATTTCGCCCTACTAGGTAATGTACTAGCTTTTTCAACAGCAGTAAATAAAGAAACATCATGAAGAGTTGAATACTGCTTTAATAATTCTAAGGTCGCATTACCCACCCCCCTCTTTGGTACATTCACTACTCTTAAAAAAGCTATATCATCATCTTTATTAACTATTAATCGCAAATATGCGACTAAATCTTTAATTTCTCTACGTTCAAAAAAACCAACATTTCCATAAATAAAATAATCAATTTTATAACGGATAAATACCTTTTCAAGCGCTAAACTCATCGCATTAGTTCGATATAAAATTGCAATATCATTTAGTTTATACTCTCCGCTTTTACATTTTTCAATTATTTTTTGAGCAATATATTCTGTCTCAACATCACTATTTAAAGCACGATAATATATCGCATGATTTTTTTCATCATTTTTTTGACTCCATAATTTTTTAACATATTTTCCTTTACTATAATTATTTTGAATCACACAATTTGCGATATCTAAAATATTTTGATATGAGCGATAATTTTGCTCTAAATAAATGGTTTTAACTAATTTATTAGAATTTACAAAATCCTTCTCAAATTCAATAATATTACGAATATCAGCTCCACGCCAACTATATATTGACTGATCCGAATCACCAACAGCAAAAATATTATAATGCATTTTCGAAAGCATCTTTACAATTTTAAATTGTGATTGATTTGTATCTTGATATTCATCTACTAATATAAATTGAAACTTCTTTTGATAAAAACTTAAAACAGTTTCATCACGCTCAAATAAACGGATAGTAAGCATAATTAAGTCATCAAAATCTAGAGCGTTTGCTCTTCTTAAACTTTCCTGATATCTTTTATAAACACGATAGACAATATCTGTGTATTCATCTTCAATTAATTTCTTAAAATCTTCTGGAAACAAATAATCATTCTTTGCGTTTGATATCGTATTTTTAATTCTTTTTGGTGGAAAATGTTTAGCATCAATATTTAAATCAGTTAATACTTTTTTTATTAAACTAAATGTATCACCATCATCATAAATAATAAAATTAGAACGATACCCCAAAATATCAATATCTTGTCTTAAAATATGAACACCTAGTGAGTGAAAGGTTGAAATATACATATCCCTACCAATAGGTCCTATTAAATCAATAACACGACTTTTCATTTCTTTAGCCGCTTTATTTGTAAATGTAATCGCTAAAATATTATAATTTGAAACATTCTTCTCTTTTATTAAATAAGCAATTCTATTCGTCAATACCTTTGTTTTTCCACTTCCTGCTCCAGCCATTACTAACAAAGGACCTTCAAAATGCTTAACAGCCTCAAGCTGTTGTGGATTTAGATTCTCTAAAATTTGTTTCATATAATCACCTATTCTTCATTATAACAAACATTAGTTTGTATTTCATTATTTTTTATAAATAAATCTTAGATAATTATAACAAACTTTCTAATAATAATAAATAAAGAAATAAAAATTGGAGTACCACATGGATATTAAAGAAGTTTTAAAGATATCATTTGATTATAATAAAATTATTCAAAAGACAACACAAATAATTATAATAATTGCTTTTGCAATAATTATTTATTATCTAATTAGTTTTATAATAAGAAGAATATTTTCTTTATCATTTAAAAAGTTTAGAATTAGATATCACGATTTAATGCGCAAAAGACAAAAAACCATGGAAAAAATAATTTTAAGTTTGTGGCGTTATTTTGTTTACTTTGTTACATTTTTAATTTCTCTATCAGTTGTAGGAATTAACATTCAAACAATATTAGCTGGAGCTGGAATCTTAGGAGTAGTAATCGGTGTAGGAAGTCAAAATTTAATGAAAGACTTTTTAGAAGGCTTTTTCAACATATTTGAAAACAATTTATCTGTTAGTGATTATGTAGTAATTGATACTGTGGAAGGTAATATAATTGATATAGGATTAAGAACTCTCAAGATTAAAAGTTATACTGGCGAAGTGCATATTATACCTAATTCTAAAATTGGTCATATCATAAACTATTCTCTTGATGATGGAAAAGCACTTGTTGACATCCTAGTAGACTACGAAGTTGATTTAGATAATGCACTTGAAACTATTAGAGCTACCCTTATTAAAATCAAACCTAAAAATAACAATATTTTATCTGAACCAATCATCCAAGGAGTCAATAAATTAAAAGAAATAGGTTATGAAATTAGGATTATTTGTATAACCGTAAGAGAGACGCATTGGTCCGTTCAACGTTTTATGCGTGGCGAATTAATGAAAGCATTTAAAGAAAACCAAATAAATATTGGTATCAATCAAATTATTATTAAAGAACATATTTCAATATAAATAAATACCTTATATTTTATATATAAAATGTCTAAGCAAAAATACTTAGACATTTTTATTCATATGAATTTCTTATAATTGTTTTATTAAATTTACCATCTCAATAGCTGTAACAGCTGCATCATACCCTTTATTACCTGCTTTAGTTCCTGCACGTTCAATTGCTTGTTCAATTGTATCAGTTGTTAATACACCAAAGATCACTGGCAATTCAGTCTCTAATGATACATGGGCAATTCCTTTAGAAACTTCATTTGCTACAAAATCAAAGTGTGGTGTTGAACCTCTTATAACTGCTCCTAAACAAATTACCGCGTTATAATTATTAGATTTTGCCAGCTTTTTGGCAACTAATGGTATTTCGAAAGCTCCTGGCACCCATGCAACTTCAATCTGATTTTCTTCTACACCATGTCGTTTTAAAGCATCAATTGCTCCATCTAACAATTTACCACCAATGAATTCGTTAAAACGTCCAACTATAATAGCAAATTTCTGATTTAGTGATATTACATTTCCTTCAATATTCCTCAATTAGTTATCCTCCTTAAATTTTAAAATATGTCCTAGTTTTTGTTTTTTAGTCCTTAAATAATATTCATTAAATTCATTATGATTCATTTGAATTGGAATACGATCTACAACCTCAATCCCATATCCAGATAAACCCTTTAATTTTCTTGGATTATTTGTCATTAGTTTAATTTTATGAGCACCTAAATTTGATAATATTTGAGCCCCAATTCCGTAATCTCGCATGTCTTCAGGGAATCCTAACGCTATATTTGCTTCTACTGTATCCATTCCAGCATCTTGAAGGGCATAAGTTTTTATTTTATTTATAAGTCCAATTCCTCTGCCTTCTTGACGCATATAAAGAATGATACCCCTACCTTCTTTCTCGATTTTTTCCATAGCGGATGCTAATTGTTCGCCACAATCACAACGTAATGATCCAAATGCATCGCCTGTTAAACACTCAGAATGAACTCTAACAAGTACAGGCTCGTCTCCATTTATATCACCTTTTACTAGTGCAACATGATGCTCATCATTTAATTTGTTAATAAAACCTATCATTGTGAAATCTCCAAATTTTGTTGGCAGCGAAGATTCAGCAACGCGTTCTACCAATTTCTCTTTTTGATTTCTATAGAAAATTAAATCAGCAATTGTTATAATCTTTAAATAATGTTTCTTTACATATTCCATTAACTCAGGCACCCGTGCCATTGTTCCATCTTCACTCATGATTTCACAGATTACGCCTGCTGGAATTTGTCCTGCAAGCCTCGCTAAATCAACCGCAGCTTCTGTATGACCAGCACGTTTTAAAACCCCACCATCTCTTGCACGAAGAGGAAAAATATGGCCTGGCCTTTTAAAATCCGTTCCTTTTGTGTTTGGATCTAACACTTTTTTAATTGTTAACGCACGCTCGAACGCTGATATTCCTGTTGTAGTCTCAAAGGCATCGATTGAAACAGTAAATGCTGTTTGGTTTGGATCTGTATTGATATCGACCATAGGTTTAATATCTAGTTCCATTAAACGTTTATCTTCTAGTGGCATACAAATCAAACCACGCCCATATTTAGCCATAAAGTTAATTGCTTCAGGTGTAACCTTTTCTGCTGACATTATAAGATCGCCTTCATTTTCTCTATTTTCATCATCGACTACAACAATTATTTTTCCATCTTGAATATCTTTAATAGCTTCTTCAATCGTATTAAATTTTAACATTCCAACTACTCCTTTATCTATTTATATAAAACCATGTTTATTTAAGAATTCTTGACTAATTTCTTTTTTTTGTTCCTTTTTATTCGGATACGCTAAGAGCTTCTCAACATATTTTCCAATCATATCACATTCTAAATTGACGGTATCACCAGGTTTTTTTCTTAGTAAAGTTGTGACTTGTTTTGTGTGTGGTATTATTGAAACATCAAATTGTTTATCATCAACTGCCACAACAGTTAAACTGATGCCATCTATAGCTATAGAACCTTTATAAATAATATATTTTAATATCTCTTGTGATGAATGTATCCTACACCAAAATGCATTCTCTTCTTTCGAAAAATCAACTATAATACCTGTACCATCAATGTGCCCACTCACTATATGCCCGCCTAGTCGATCACTTAATTTTAATGCTCGTTCTAAGTTAACATCATCATCTATATTTAACAACCCTAAATTACTCCGACGCATAGTCTCTGCCATGACATCTACAGTAAATTGTTGGTGTGTATAATGGGTTACTGTAAGGCAAACTCCGTTAACGGCGATACTATCACCTAATTGAATCTGTTTTAATATTTTTTGAGCGTTTATTGAAATTTGAGCTGATTTTTTGTCTCTACTAATTCCACTTATTCTTCCAATTTCTTCGACTAATCCTGTAAACATTAACTTTACTCCTTTCCTATATACCCGACTATCATAATATCCTCAGCGAACCTTTCAAAAGATATTGAGTGTAACGTAAATGCGTTTGTAATTTGTTTTATACCATCACCACCAATAGGGGATTTTGCATTTTTTCCGCCAATAATTTTAGGTGCAATAAATTGATAAACTTTATCAACAATTCCCTCTTGCAACGCAGAAAAATTTAATGTACTTCCACCTTCAAGTAAAATGCTATCAATTCCTCTTTTACCTAACTTTTCCATTAATTGTTGTAAATCAACTTTGTTATTTTTAGATTGAGTTATAATGATTTCAACACCATGTTCTACTAGTACCTTTAGTTTATTCTTATTAGCTAAATCAGTCGTAGCTAAAATTGTATATGCATTTGAATTAGGATTAATCACCTGAGCACATAATGGTAAACGAGCCATGCTGTCAACAATTATTCTGATTGGATCTTTCCCTGTACCATTCTTTAATCTGGTTGTTAACTTTGGATCATCCACAAGCACTGTATTAATCCCCACCATAATTGCCATAACCTGATTTCGAATTGTATGAATAAATTCTCTTGATTTTTTATTTGTTATCCATTTTGAATCACCAGTATAAGTAGCTATCTTTCCATCCAGGGTCATAGCTGATTTTAAAATAACAAAAGGTTTTTTTGTCATAATATACTTTAAGAAGATTTCATTCATTTTAAGAATTTCAACATCTAAAACTCCCGATACTACTTCTATTCCGTTATTTTTCAGTAATTTAATCCCCTTTCCAGAAACAAGTGGGTTTGGATCTAACAATCCAACAATTACTTTTCTAATATTCTTTTCAATAATTAAATTTGCGCAAGGTGGTGTTTTCCCATAATGAGAACATGGCTCAAGAGTGACATACATTGTTGCTCCTGTAACATCCTCTTTTGCATCTAAAAAAGCATTTACCTCAGCATGCGCTCCTCCAAAGTACTCATGATAACCTTCACCAATAATTTTTCCATTCTTCACTATAACAGCACCGACTAATGGATTAGGTCTTGTAAGGCCTTGGGCTTTTTTGGCTAATTCAATTGCCCGCCTCATATATTTTAGTTCCATTAATACCAACACTCCTAAATTATATTATTGCCACTTTATCGCTTTTAATTAAATATAAAAAAACCTGATTAAAATCAGGTTCTTAAAACAATTTTATATTTAGTTGACTTTGAAATACTTCCCGGCTTTACTGTCGGTTTTGCAAATTTGGGAAATTAATTAAATTGCAAGCAGCAGCTTATTTATTTATTTTAAATGAACTTTTTAAAGAAACTATCCTATTAAACACAATTTTATTATTTTTAGTGTACTTAGGGTCTACACTAAAATATCCATGGCGAGTAAATTGATATTTATCAAAAGGTTTTACATCTTTCATGTTTTCTTCTAAATATCCAGTTAAGATCTCTTTTGAATTAGGGTTTAGTTTTTCAATAAACGATAATTCTTTTGTTTCTTCATTTTCTATTGTTAAATGATCAAATAAATGAAATTCACAACTTACATTATGTAAGGCATCAACCCAATGAATTGTTCCCTTTACTTTTCTTCCGGTAAATCCTGTTCCCGACTTAGTATCAGGATCGTAGGTTGCATGTACTTCAATAATTTTCCCAGTTTCATCTTTAATTACTTCGGTGCATTTTATGAAATAAGCATGAGCTAATCTCACTTCATTTCCAGGGAAAAGTCTGTGATATTTAGGAATTGGTACTTCCATGAAATCATCTTGTTCAATATATACTTCCCTTGAAAAAGGAATTTTCCGGCAACCCATTTCGGGAACTTCTTTATTTATTTCTTCATCTAACCACTCTACTTGACCGACTGGATAATTTGTTATTACAACTTTAAGTGGTTTCAAAACAGCCATGGATCTTGGAGCTTTCATTTTTAAATCTTCGCGAATATAATACTCTAATTGTTGATAATCGACTATTCCATTTGATTTTGATAGGCCAGTTTCAAATACAAATTTCTTAATCGCCTCAGCTGTATAACCTCGACGACGCAAACCACGAATAGTTGCTAACCGAGGATCATCCCAGCCATCAACTATTTTATCTTCAACGAGTTTTCGTAAATTACGTTTTGACAAAACAGTGTCTGATAATAATAATTTCGCAAATTCAATTTGAGTTGGAACACAATCCATAACGCATTCTCTTACAACCCAGTCATATAATGGGCGGTGGTCTTCAAATTCTAAAGAACATAGTGAATGAGTAATGCCTTCAATTGCATCCTCTATAGGGTGAGCAAAATCATACATTGGGTATAAACACCATTTATTGCCTGTATTATGATGCGTAATATAGGCGATACGATATATTACCGGATCACGCATATTAATGTTAGCGCTAGCCATATCAATTTTAGCTCGTAATACTTTAGATCCTTCTGGAAACTCTCGGTTTTTCATTCTTTCAAATAAATCAAGGTTTTCCTCAATTGTTCGGTTTCTAAAAGGAGATGCTTTTCCTGCTTCTGTCAATGTGCCACGATTTTCGCTTATTTCTTTAGCTGTTTGATCATCTACATAAGCTAAACCCTTTTTAATTAAAAGAACTGCTTTGTTGTACATTTCTTCAAAATAGCTTGAAGCCCATAATAAAATATCCCATTTATAACCTAACCAAGATATATCTTCTTTAATTGCATCAACATATTCAATATCTTCTTTAATAGGGTTTGTATCATCAAATCGTAAATTAGTTTTCCCATTAAACATTTTTGCCATTTCAAAATTTGCGGAAATTGCTCTAATATGTCCAATATGCAAATAACCATTTGGTTCAGGAGGGAACCTTGTAATAACATTTTTATATTTACCTGTTTTTAAATCTTTCTCAATGATAGTTGAGATAAAATTTGAAGAATATGTATTCTCCATATAATCGCCTCCAATATTTATGTCTTTCATTATAACATAATTTGTATATAAATTAAGTAATATTTTTTTAAATTATCATTGTTTCAAAATTATTTCCTAAAGCAAACTGCTTATATAATTCTATACAGCAATCTATATCTTTAAGTAATCCTTTTTCTCCATTAAAAGAAATTACAAACAATAAGATGTTAGTAGTATTTTCAGTAACCATTGTTCGCAATGTATCGCTAGTCGGACTTCCAAATGGACCAATGTTGTCGCAATAAACAGGAATTTTCTCAATATTTAGCTTTCCTCGTCCAATTCCCTCATACTCCTCATTTCGACCAATTCTAATAAAAATATCACCTTGAATTTGGTCTTCATCCAAAACAGCTACTGACCGCATCGTTTTTAATGATAAAATATTTCCTAAATCAACCAAATTATTTATTTGGTTTAATGAATTTCCCTTTACAATTCGTCTAAATAAAGATTCAACTGCTAAACGATATCTACTGGGATCTTTACCTAAAATCTTATAACCATCTCTTGCAGCTTTAATATTAGGAATCTTAAGAACTTCATCTAAAGCGTAACTTTCCCTAATGTTTTGTTCAAGACTATTAATTAATATTTTTAAATCGATATCTTTAACAATAGAAGCCGAAAATGATACAACACCAATTTTAAAGCCTTGAATTTTACTTAATAAGTCTTCAGATACTTTTATTTTTTTCATTTTATCACCTAATTATTAAATTAATAAATAAATTAATCCTAAATAACATGTTAACAATAATACAATCACCTTAAACAAAAATAATATTACCAATAATAGATGATATTTCTTTCGAAATTCAACAACCTTAGCATCTACATAGTATGAATATTTATTAAGCTTTTCAATTACTGTATCAGGTTCAATTATACTTTTGACATCATATTTTAGTTTGAACGATTTTCTAATTGATTTCATTAGATGACTTTTAAGGATTTTTTGTTGAAAAGAAAATTTACGAAATATTACTTTAAATTCGTTTTCGGTTAACTTTTCTGAATTTTGGCCTAAATTTATTAATACATCAAAGTAATTATTTAAAACCATGACGTATAAACCACCTATTAAAGAAAAGTAAATTAGAATATTTACTAGATAATTATTGATATTAGACATATATAAAGATTTGCTAAGTAAAATTGTTACTACACAAATACCTATAAATGCATATATCCATCCATAATGGATTTTTTTTATTTTTTTAAGCTTAATTTTTGGTGTATTATGTAATATCATTTGTTTTTGTAAGTCAATATTTCTTTTAAAATCTTTTTCCCAAAATTTTAGTAAATCTTTAATAATCCTTTTTCTCTTTCTTCTTGTTTCTTTATTATCCTTAACAAATTCCCCCAATACTCGCTGTTTTTTCAACTTGTGATGATAAAAGGTTACTTGTTCAATAGTACTAACACCAATTTGTGTCTCCCTATCAGAATATGGACTAAATTCTGAATATACTTTAGCATTCTCTCTTATAGCTTGTTGAGCCAAATAATCAATTGTTTCCATCTATTTCACCCACCTTAAGCGTTCCCTTTATAATTTGAACCCTAGTATCACTATCATCACTAAGTAAATAACTTTCAGCTAAAACCTTTAAAGCTTCGACTGAAAACCTAGATTCATTCACTAAATAATTAATATATAACTCCTTACTTCCCTGAACGTTGACAAAGGGGCCCTCGTTAATCTCTAACATATAAGGTGCAGTTACTAATGCATAGATAAATTCAATAAAAAAATCTTCAGTAATAATGCCTTTAGCGATTGCATAATCTACATTTTCTAAATAACCATTCATTGTTTTAGTATCAACTTCATTATTTTTTATAAAATATTGAGGTATTATTATTTTAACAAGCGATTGATATCCATTTTCTCCTGGAATAAATTCAACTTCCTTTTTAGAAAATACTTTAAGTGAATCAATAACATAAGTTGCAAATAAAGGTGATTGTTTAAGCTCTAATAGATAATCAACTTGGTTAAATTTAGCTGCTAACAATTTATAACTAAAAGACATTTCTTCGGGCATTTTTTCCATTAATAATTTGTATTCTTCAACATATCTATAAACAAACTTATGAGTAGCGTCTAATTTTTTATTTAATTCACTTATCTGTAATTGCTTTAAGTCATGGATTAAGCCACTACTCTTTTCGTTGGCAAAATCAACGATTAAGGCATCAATTATCAAATTCATTTTTTCTTCATTTTGTAAGTAGAATTTATCATAATTATCACCTAGTTGTTTTTGTAACCATTTTTCAGTAATCTGATAAATAATTGCTGCTATTTTTGTTTTTTCAAGTTTTGATAACATGTTTGAATCTTCAGTCAATTCATATATGTAATCATAATCTTTATAAAATTCATTAATAAAATCAATTTCATCAGTGTTTTTATCATTAACCCACAAAATAAGTCCTTTATAAGTTTTTATAAGTTCTAATTCCGTATCATCACATGGATTATTAATATATGCATATAAGTTAGGATATGGATAATTATCTAGTTGATAAACACACTTATTATTTACTTGAGTTTCGAAATCGGCTAATGTATTTTCCAAATTAGTTATAAGCTGTAAATCTTGAAAATTATTTATATCTATTATCTCTAAAAAATCACTTACTGAATTAGCTAATTGTACGACTTCTTCAGAGGCATTAGCATAGCGAGCAAATTGTATAAATGGTGGTGAGTTTTTAATAACAAAATTAGTAAGCGAATCACTTCTTGAAACAAAGCCCATCATAAAAAATGGTATAACTAATACTGAGGCAATAATATAAAATCTTATTATTCCTATAAATCCACCTATTCTATTACTATATACACCAAGTTTATATGTAAACTTTTCTGAATTTATTTTTTTATGAAGTAATTTCATTACTATTTCAACAGTTAAATAAGCTCCCATAAATACAATAAAATATAATAATAATATAATATAAGTATTAATATAGGTAATATTATGAATAAAGGGAATTTTATTAAAAATATTAATAAATTGTTTTGAAGTATAAACATAACGAGAAAAAATACCACCCAAATAATAAACAACAATAAAGGGTAGATACAATTTTAATAATTTTATCATTTCTGTTGTTGCACCGGTAATATAGCCAATAAAAATTATTGTAAACATGATAATAATAAATAATAATCCAACGCTAACCATAAAACTCCCCCATATTGTTTGATAAAGTTATTATAGCAAAATTTGACAAAATATAAAAGTTAATCCATTAGTTTTTATTAAAGACTTGTATATCTATCCTTTTTGTTTTACAATCTAAACATGTCAAACTTTTTAAGGAGCTAAATAATTATGAATAATAACAAAAATTTAATTACTATCTTAACAAGCCTATTCCTAACAATTTTTATAATAATTTTTGCGGTAAAATTGACCTTGAATTTCAGACAAATATATTATTTTGATGTTGATTATTTAAAAATTCCCTTAGCTACACAGTTAGAAAAAAAAGACATCATAAATAATTATAATGCCTTAATTGATTATTTAAAAACATCAAATCACAGCGAGTTAAAATTTCCCACTTTACCGATGAGCGAAGAAGGTGAAATTCACTTTGAAGATGTTAAAAACATCTTTGTAAAACTAGATTATCTAATGATTTTTTCATTTATTTTATCAATTATTGGAATTTATTTTTTACACAAAAAGAAAAACTTTCTATATTTGCGATATACATCAGCCTTATTATTTCTATTACCGTTAATACTTTTATTTATTATAGGTATTAATTTTAATAGGGCTTTTACTACATTCCATAAGATTTTCTTTCGAAATGATTATTGGTTATTAGACCCAGATACTGATCCAATCATTAATATTTTACCAGAAACATTCTTCATGCATTCAGCTCTTATCATTCTAATTATTATTACCTTATGCTCTCTATTATTAAATTTCTTATATCGTCACTTTTTATTTAAGTATATAAAAAACGCTAGATAAAAATATACCATATCGATTTAATCGATATGGTATATTTTTTACATCATGTCCATGCCACCCATACTAGGTGCCATTGGTTTTTCTTCTTTTGGTAAATCAACAACTGCTGCTTCTGTAGTCAAGAATAATGAAGCAATAGATGCTGCATTTTGAAGAGCTGAACGCGTTACTTTAGTTGGATCAACAAGTCCAGATTCAAACATGTTAACATATTTTCCTTGTAAAACATCATAACCTTCATCAGGAGCAAGCTGTTTAAGTTTATATACAACTACAGACCCATCAAGACCAGCATTTTCTGCGATTTGTCTAATCGGTGCTTCTAAAGCGTTTAAAACAATTTTTACACCAGTTAATTCATCGTCTGTTGCTTTAATTTTATTTAGTAAATTATAAACATTCATTAAAGCAGTACCACCACCGGCAACCATACCTTCTTCAACAGCTGCACGAGTTGCGTTTAAAGCATCTTCAATTCTTAGTTTACGGTCTTTCAATTCTGTTTCTGTTGCAGCACCAACTTTTATTAGGGCTACACCTCCTGATAATTTACCTAAACGTTCTTGTAATTTTTCTTTATCAAATTCTGATGTAGTTTCACTTATTTCCGAACGAATTAGATTAATACGATCTTCGATAGCCTCTTTAGTTCCTACACCTTGAACTATTGTGGTATTATCTTTTGTGATTATTACTTTACTTGCTCTACCTAATTGAGCAAGATTTGTTTGTTTTAATTCATATCCAAGATCATTTGTTATAAATTCAGCGCCAGTTAAAATTGCGATGTCTTCAAGTAGTCGCTTACGTCTATCACCAAATCCAGGAGCTTTAACAGCAACTCCAACAAAACTACCACGTAATTTATTAACAACTAGTGTAGTTAATGGTTCTTGTTCTACATCTTCAGCTATAAGTAAAAATGGTTTTGCTTCTTGAATAATTTGTTCCAATAGTGGTAGGATTTCCTGTAAATTTGAAATTTTACTATCTGTCACAAGGATATAAGGATTTTCTAAAACAGCTTCCATTTTATCAGAGTTTGTTACCATATATGGTGACAAATAACCTCTATCAAATTGCATACCTTCAACAATTTCCAGCTCTGTTTCAAGCCCTCTTGACTCTTCTAGAGTTATTACACCTTCATTTCCAACCATTTCCATAGCCTCAGCTATTAACTTCCCTACTTCTTCATCACTTGCTGAAACTGCTGCTACTTGAGCAATTTCCTCTTTAGTTTGAACAGGTCGAGATATCTTTTTTAGTTCTTCTACTGCAACTTTGATTGCTTTATCAATCCCATGACGAACTTGCATTGGATTAGCACCTGCAGTAATATTTTTTAAACCTTCTTTAATCATAGCATGGGCAAGTATTGTAGCTGTTGTTGTTCCATCACCAGCAACATCATTAGTTTTGCTTGCAACTTGAGCTACTAATTGAGCACCCATGTTTTCATATTTATCTTCTAATTTAATTTCTTTTGCGATAGTTACACCGTCATTTACGATCATAGGAGCTGTAAAGCTTTGATCTAAAACAACATTACGACCTTTTGGGCCTAAGGTTACTCTAACAACATTAGCTAATTTTTCAACGCCATCTAACATTTTACGGCGAGCGTCTTCGCCAAATTTAATTTCTTTTGCCATTAAAAATCTCTCCTTTCGATTAACCTAAGATTGCTAAAATATCTTTTTCATCAACAACCATGTATTTCTTGCCATCAATTTTTGTTTCGGTAGCAGCATATTGTGAGTATATCACTTTATCTCCTACTTTTACATCAAAATTTTCTCTGTTTCCATTTTCTAATTTTTTACCAGTTCCGGTTGCGATGACAGTCGCGAAGTTTTTTTCATCATTAACATTATCTGGTAATATAATGCCACTTAAAGTTTTCTTTTCTACTTCAACTTTTTCAAGAAGAACTCTTTGTCCTAAAGGTTTGATCATTTGTATAGTACCCTCCTTTAATATTTTGTTAGCAATCATATATAACGAGTGCTAATTACATATATTATTATACATATTTATTATATTTTTGCAAGAACTTTTTATACATTTTTTAGTAATTTTTACCCATAAAGTGTAAAAAAGATTACAAATATCCCCTTTTCTTAAAAATATCTATAATCTTTTATAAACTTATTTATTATTTAATCCAAATATCAAATCAGAAATACTTGAATTTTCAGGAAGCCCAAGAGTTTGTAGGGCATTATTTAATGATTCTAAATCATCAAAAGTATCCTCAATAGAAGCTACTACTTCATTTTGTTTTTCTTCAGATAAATTTAAAAAACTTTCAGATAAATTTTCTAACAATTCTTCATCTTCAGTTGTCAAATCTTTTATCTCATCAGGATTTTCAACTTTTTCCTTTAAACTTTCCATTGTGTCAGTAAATTCAGTTTTGAACACTTTTTCGATTTCATCATTATCATCTAGTATGCTGCTTACTTCTTCTACTAACTCTTCATTTTTTACGAGATTATTTACTTCAGTAATAGCGTCTTTTAGCGCTTTGACTTCTTCATTAGCCTCATTCAATTCATAATTTAAAGTAAACTTGCTTTCTGAAAGCTCTACAGATTTAAATAATATAATATTTGTATTCATGTTTTTTTCTATAATCCCATTAATGTAACTATTTTCAACAGTTACCGATAAACTATCATAATTAACTTCACCAAATTCATAATCTTCTTCTAGTTCTACGTCCATATATTCAGGCATTTTTTTTATAAAATAGGTAAGCATTGATTTAGGAAGTGGTAGTTTACCGATTTTTAATTGTTTAAATGATAATTTTACTGAATCATCTATATCAATGATTTCTAATTTTAAAGTCATAGTAGTTTCTATTTTACGATATTTTATTGCTGAGTAAAAAGTTAGTTCGTTATCATTAAAATAAGTCCAAACCCCTGTTAATTCTATTTCATCTGAAAAAACTGGTAAGCCAGGCAATTCCATAACTCTTTTATTAATAAGTTTATTAATTGTCTCATCATCAACGGAAATACTTGTATTTCCTAATGCACTTGATAATGCCACAGTTTCAATTTTCTTATTAATAAAATCCATTTCATCAAGAGTTGAATAATCAAAGTTCTCTAAATATGTTGGTAGAGTTGCGTCTTTAATTAGTGCAGCGCCACCAATAGCTAAAGGTGCACCTAATATAGCCAAAAAAAGTACTAAAATAAATCTTTTTATACCACGCATATTATCAATTCCTTTCTATTCATATTTATTTTTAACGAAAAATAAAAACGATTGTAACTCATTTAATAGATCAACATCGTAAACATATACCCCTCTTGAGACATTTAAACTCATCGCAGAAAAATTAAAGATTCCTCTAATTCCCGATGTTTCTAATCTTGCAGCAATTTCATTAGCACTTTTAGCTGGTACTGAAAGAATTGCTATTCTAATATTGTTTTTTTTAATAGTTTCTTCTAGCTTATCTATATTAATTACATCGACTCCACTAAAAGTTTTTCCTATGACATCATTTGAAATATCAAACGCATGTGTAATTTTTATTGGATTCATATGGTTTTGCATTTGTGATTTCATAACATTATATTGTAAGAACGCCTTACCTAGGTTCCCTACTCCGATTAATATACACTCTTCAACGTTATTTAAGTCTAAAAAATCGTTAAGAGCACGTAATACTTTATTAACCTCATATCCAAAACCTTGTCTACCTAATTCACCAATATAGGAAAAATCACGTCTAATTGTTGCGGGATCAATTTTTAACATGTCACCAAGCTGCGAAGATAATATTCTTTGAATCCCTTGTTCGTGCAAACTTTCGAAGCAGCGTCGATAAAAAGGTAATCTCTTTACTGTTGCTTTTGGTACTTTTTGCATTTTTTCACCACCATTTAAATATATTTCCTCTTTTTATTTTAAATATAACATTATTCATTTTAAATGTAAATTAAAAAAAAGACTATTTTTGACATTTTTCTTAATATTGTAATAATGTTTAATTTAAAATATTAATAATATATGTTAAAATGTTAAAAGGTGATTTAAATGAATTTAATCTCAATCAACAATTTAACAAAGAGTTTTAGCTCAACAACAATATTAGATAATATTCAATTTAGCTTAAATAGTAATGAAAAAATTGCAATTGTGGGACGTAATGGAGCAGGGAAATCGACACTAGCAAAAATAATCTGTGGATATGAACCTTATGATAATGGAAATATATCTATTTCATCAAATATAAAAATCGGCTATTTCTCTCAAGACAGTTTTTTAAATTCTACTGATACAGTGTTAAATGAAATGAAGAAAGTTTTTGCAAAACAAATCGAAATTCAAAAAGAATTGGAAATTCTCGCAAATAAAATTAACACTAATTATGATGACCAGGTTTTAGATAAATATACCAAAATTTTACAAATATTTGAAGAAATTGGTGGATATACCTTTGAGTATCTTATTGAAACAATGCTTAATAAATTTGGTTTTAAAGAATACTATCAACAAAATATAAATAATTTAAGTGGTGGACAAAGAACACGCCTAGCACTAGCAAAATTACTTTTAGAAGCACCAGATATTCTAATTCTCGATGAACCAACAAACCACTTAGACTTAGAAACTATCGAATATTTAGAAAATTTCTTAAGAATGTATAAGAAAGGGTTAATTATTATTTCCCATGATCGTTATTTTTTAAACCAGATTGTCAATAATGTTTACGAAATTGAATTTAGTAAAGGATTTATGTATAAAGGTAATTATGATAATTACTTAAGTAAAAAAGTAGATCGATATAACGAAATGCTAAAACATTATGAGATTCAACAAAAAGAGATTAAAAAAGAACAAGAGTTTATTGATAAAAACATTGTAGGTGCAGCTACTTCTTCAAGGGCAAAATCTAGAAGAAAAAAGTTAGAAAAATTAAAAATATTGGAAAATCCTAAAATAGATAACAAAAGTATAAATGTTAACTTTGGTTTCAACAAAAACACAGGTAATATTGTCTTAAATGTCGAAGACTTAGCAATAGGATATAATAAACCATTTTTAGCAAATATTAATTTTTTAATAAAAAAGCAGGAAAAAGTAGCAATTTTAGGTCCAAATGGAATTGGAAAATCAACACTTTTAAAGACAATTAATAAATTGATAAATCCATTTTCTGGAAATATTAAATATGGTGCTGGAGTTAATATCGCCTATTTTGATCAGGACTTAGCAATGCTAAATTCGAAAAAAACCGTTTTAGATGAACTATGGGATGAAAATAGACAAATGCTTGAAAAAGATGCTCGAAATGTCTTAGGTTCATTTTTATTTACAGGAGATGATGTTTATAAAATTGTCTCTGAATTATCAGGTGGAGAAAAAGTTAGACTGGCTTTATCAAAATTAATGCTAGAAAAGGCTAATTTTCTTATTCTAGATGAGGTTACAAATCATTTAGATATTTCAAGTAAAGAAGTATTAGAAAGAGCTCTAATTAATTTCAATGGAACCATTATATTTGTGTCACATGATCGTTATTTCATAAATAAAGTTGCTTCAAGAATTATTGAAATTACAGAAACTGAAGTTACAGAATATATTGGTGATTATGCCTACTATTTAGAAAAAAAACAAGAGAAGACGATTAAAAATAAAGAGAAAAAAATAGCTCAAACAAACGCTTATTTAGAACAAAAGATGCAAAAAAGTGAACAAAGAAAACAACAAAAGCAAATTTCTCAACTTGAATCTGACATTGATCAATTAGAAACAGAAATTAATGAATTAAAAGCATTGCAACATACTGAAGCAGTTTATACTGATTATATAAAAGCTCAGGAACTAGAAAAAAAAATTCAGGATAAACAACATTTATTAGACAAAAAACTCAACTTATGGACAGAATTAATAGATGAATAAAGGATTATAATTATTATCTATAAATTAAAAAATAACTCATATTTTTTACCAATAGCCTTAAAACCACATTTTTTGTACATTTCTTTTGCTGTATCATTATCATCAGTAACAACATATGCAGTGTCTACTTTCTGTATTTCTGCTTCTTTTAAGAAATGAAACAACATTTGACTGCCAAATCCCTTTCTTTGATAATCACTTAGTACATCAAAATCTTCAATTTTTGCCATATTTAAGTTTTTGTCGATCATCATTTCACATGTACCTACTGCTTTTCCTTCAAAGAAACAAACATAAAAATTAATTTTTGAATTAGTTTGTTGATATATTTCAACTTTGCGTTTTATTCTATCATATACAAAATCTCCCATTCCAAAAATATTTGCAGCTATATCAGCTTCAATACCAGCATCAATTATTGTTTTTGTATTTGCTATGTTTACAATTCCTTTATCATTTCCATTGATATTTTTATAATTTTTTGTAGCTATATCCATAATAAGAAAGGTATTATAGTCCGGTTTTATTGGAAATTTATCAATAACTTTGTTTGAAATTGGAAATTCTGTTTCAATTCGCAAAAATGCCTTACCTTCATTTTTTCTTTTATTAATCTCAGCAATAATTTTTTCATAAAGCTCAAAATCCTCCTTAATCAATGTGAAGTTAGTGGTATACATACCAGGAAGATTATCGTCTTTATATCTGATTAAATTCTCTATTTTGCTTATTTCACAAAAATGTAGCGAATATTCATTTTCCATTATGAAATATTTTTTTAAATCCATTATCTATTTACCTCCTACTCTTCTTTTTCTTCAAATAAATTTATTTGCTTTGATAGGTTTTTATATGGAACTCTAGCAGAAGGAACAAAATCAGCTGAATATTTTAAATGAGCATCTTGATCGTCAAAGAAAATATCTGCTCCAAATGCTTTTAATATCTCAGCTTTCCTAATTCCACCTAAAAAAAACATCTCATCTATCTTTACATCCCATGCTTGAAGAGTCCTAATTACTCTTTCATGTGCTGGGCTCGATCTAGCGGTTACGAGTGCTGTTCTTATTGGAACTTCTCCCTTATTAAATTCTTTTTGAATTTGTGCGATTGATTTTAAAAATTTAGCAAATGGACCTTCAGGAAGTGGTTTTAAAGCATTCCTTTTTTCATGTATAGTAAAAGCTTCTAATCCTTCTTTTTGATATATACGCTCCGATTCATCTGAAAATAATACAGCATCCCCATCAAAAGCAATTCTAATTTGGCTGTTTTCAACATTATCGTAATTATGGTTATAAATTAAGCCAGCAGCAATATTGCCATTTATTGCATCTTGAACATCAATTACATTAGTTGATAAAAATAAATTAACATTAAAGGCCTTGGCATAAGGCTTTAAAGGCATCCCGCTAGTTAATGCTGCCCGTGATATATTTAAACCGTGATGTTCAATTGAATTAAAGAAACGCATGCTAGTTTCAGCACTATTACGACTCATAATAATAACATCTACAAGCCTTTTGTTAGGAATTAACTGATTTAGATTCAATAAATTTTTTATTAATCTAAACCCTGGACCAGGATTTAAGATATCTTTTTCGTGGTCAATTTGGTATTTAATATATTCATCTAGTCCTTTATTTTTAAATATCTTTTCCTCAAGTTCCAGATCAAACAAAGCACTTGATGAAACACCAACAACTAAATAACTTGATAACTCATAAGCCATAACATAACTCCCATTTTAATAAATTTATATTTCAAAAGTCCCATTAACAACAATTTCTTTATTTAACATCATTATTTTACCTTGTGAAATTACTGAATTTAAGTTAAAATCATTATCTAATATTAATATATCCGCATCATAATTTGTGTTTAAATAACCCTTTTGCTTGTTTAACATTAAAGCATTAGCAACGTTACTAGTACCAAACTTAATTACATCTTCAATTTTTTCGCCATTTTCTATTAAAAACTTCATACTATTTAGCACTCCATCACTTCTTGAGACTCCTAGTTCAAGCAGTTTTCCAAATTCATCATTTTTGGACCAACTTCCATTTCCATCAGAACTGAATGTAACACGGTCTATTGCTTGCTCCATCGCTTTAATTTTTTGTATATCTACTATTAGTTTATCTAGTGAAGAGCCCACTGTTAAATCAATAGTCCCACCTTTTTCTAGATATAATAGAGCCTGTGCAAATAATTCTTGATTACGATTAACATGAGTAGGTCTGAAATGATTAATCGGAATGCTAGTTTCATCAATAATATCAAAAATCATATTAAGTCTTGGAAAGTCATCACCTAGATGTAAAGCTATAATTCCTGCTTTAGATGCAACCATACTTGAAACTCTAACCTCTGATGCTAGTTTTTTAAGCTCAGCCTTTGTAATATGTGATTCTCTATGGTCTGAAATAGCCAGCTTAACCCCTATAACTTCTTCGATAAAGGCAATATCTTTATCGACATGGCCTGTAATAGTTGGTGACGGATAATGATAACCACCTGTAAGGCAAAAGGCTGACACCCCCTCGTTTTTTAGTGCTTTAGTTTTTGCGACTAAATTTTCAACACTACGAGTCAGAGAATCTGTGCCTAAAAGTCCAACAACTGTTGTAACTCCACCAATCAGCAAGTCTGATAATTTAACTTCAGGTGTTCTAGTATGAAAACCGCCTTCACCTCCACCACCAGTTACATGTATATGTTGGTCAATAATTCCTGGAATCGCTATATATCCTTCAAAATCAAGTGTTAATGCATCTGAAAAATCGATATGTTCAGCGATTTTTACTATTTTGTTATTACAAATTAATATATCTTGTTTCCCAATTAATTTCGGATTATAAACAGTTGCATTTTTAATTAATTTAAACACTATATCACCTCAATATAAGACAATTATACCATATGCAAATTAAATATTTAAATTATTTTATAATTCTACCTTTTTTGCGTATATAATAGTAGCAAATTATAACTTTTTTCGCTATAATTAATTTGGGATAATAAATCCTAAAAAGTTACCCTAAAATAACTCGAAAAATGTCCTGAACATGACTATAAAACTGTTCTTTTTATATAAATATCATAATCTATTTCATTTTTCTACCAATCTGTAAACATACTCACTATTTTTCTGAGGAACCAATCCTCAATGTCCTTATGGTAACCATTAAATCTTTTTTCATTATATAAAAGAGAAAATATCACAAAAGGAGCCTAATGCTCCTTCAAATTTGTGTCGCCTTCAAGTTTTTTTTCATAGGCAATTAAAATATACTTGTTCCCTAATTTATCTTCTAATTGCTGTATTAATTCTAGCTCATCGGATTTCAATTTTGATACATTATAATTCATAGCAACCTCCTTAGGTAATAGTATGCCAAAAAAGAGCTAAATTTAAACAGTATTTTTATTATAGAAAGGTTTATAAATTTAAAATTAATGAAGCAACAGTTTTAGGTCCAGATGAATTGATTGATGCAATCTAGTGCATAAAATATTTACAATTGTAAATATAACCAAGTTATAAACGACTATATAAAATGTTTCGTATAGTTAACAAAAAAAACAGAATAAAACTCTGTAATTAATATTGCTATTTAAATATTTTTTTACAGATAAAAGCAAATTGTATAAGTATTCCTGTTATCCAAAACTCATTAATAAAATTAACAGTGGTCTTTATTAGTTTATTTATATCAAAAAACTCAAAAAAAAGGTTCAGAAATTTCAAACCTTTTTTAAAAATTTAATTAATTTTCTTAAATCTTTTACAACCACAGTTTTTAACTAATTTATATTCCAAACTTGGTTTGCTAACCTCGATAGTGTTACCACATTCACACAAACACAGATAGTGTTTTGTATCATGTTTACTTACATTTGAAATACGTTTTTCACCAGTATATTCAATAACTGTTAATGATCCAAATGTTTTTCCAATAAGCATCATTGATCAGCTCCTCAAATTAGTATTTGATAAATATACAAAATTATACATATTTAAACAAAGGGTATTAACTTAGATAATTTAGCCAAAGCTCGGTCCATTGACTGCTCATTTTTTATCTTAGCGATTTCTAACTTCAAATTTAATACTTTCAGTTTTTCTTGTTCATCAAGATCATTTACTGGAAGGCTTTCAACTGCACAATAAAAATAATCAATCAGAGTCTCCGATTCCTTATAATCAATAAACGTTAGATGATTTTCTAAAAGATAAGGACTATATGGGTAATTATTTACAACATTCCAATATTTAATAACACGTAACAAGGGAATTATACTCTCATTATGATCAGAATTAAATTTTATTAAGTATTCATTTAAATTGTTTGGTACGGTTGCCACCCATTCAGTTTGCTCTTTGTACATAGATGGAATCTTATAATTAATAAAATATTTCTCATCTTTGTAAGCGGGTATTAATTCAATATATATTCCGTTCAATTCCACAATACAAGTTGGCTGAGATTGAATGATATTTTCCGATTGAAAATTTTGAACAACAAAATCAGTTAGTTTTTTTAAAATCAAACTTGAATTTTCAATACTTCCTTGTTTGAAAACAATTAAATAATCAATATCAGAAAATTTATCGATTGCATGTGGTAGATATGTACTACGCATATAAGACCCAAAACAAAAATGCTCAGAAACACCACTTAAATGGTTGTTAATTTTTTTTTGCAAGTCATTTAAGGATGTTTTAATATTATCATTTTCAGCAACAGAAATAATTAATTGCTGAGACAGTTTTTCCAAATAACTATTTAACACTGTATGACCTCCTTTTTACTTTCTAAAAAAATAAAAAAACCATAGAGAGACTATGGTTAGTAATAATATCAAAAAAGACACAAATAAGTTGTGATAAATTGTTGTGAAAACCATTTTTCTCCCTCAACGCTTACGAAGTTAGCTGCCGGGCTCGGTTTGAAAGAGTTAACCTATTCTTTAAAAGAAATTCGCCCCAAAAATGGGTCCTCCGTTTCAATAAGTGAATTCAGCGTTTTGTATATTATAACATTATAATTGCATAAATGCAATAATATTGGATAATATAGTATATTCTTACATAATAAAAAATTACAAAACCAATTATGGTTAATCATATATATAATAAGAAACTGTATTTAAGAACCCTTAAATACAGTTTCTTATTATTAATTAAGTAATTTTTGTTTTATTGATTTAAACTCTTCTTCACTTATCACATCATTATCATATAGAGATTTGAATTTAACTATATCATTCGCTATTTGCAAAAAATCAATCTTAACTTTTTTTATTTCATCCATATTTATATCTTTTATGGTTTTTACTCGAGAAATCATTAATAATATTGAACCATAAATAGATAAAGTAAGAAAACCTAAAACTACAGCAGTTGTTTTTTCCTTAGTATTTCCTTTTAATATTTTGATATTAAATATAATAGAGTATAACGCTAATAAACCAACAAATAAATAAAGTAAAACTACAAGAATAATGTTTATTATATCTTTACCATTAAAAGATAAAAATGTATTAACTGCTAAAACTTCTATAAAACTAGCAAATATTAAATTTATAATTGCCCCGGCATAACCAAAGACATCTAACTTTAATTTTTCCTTCATAAAAACCCCTTAACTACTTAGTATTTTCCTTTTTATCATGCTGTATTCTTCAACTGTAATAGCATCATTATCGAGTAATTCTTTAAATTTAATAAGAGTATCTGCTAAATCATTATTGTTTGTAGATGAGTTTCCAGATTCATATCCAATTTCTATATTTTGAGATACTATTAAAAGTACAGAACCTAATATAGATAATGAAACAAAACCTATAATACACGCTATATACTTATATTCTAACTCTCCAGATAAAACTCTTGCGTTGTATACTAAACCAATAGTAGAAATTGAAATTCCACTAATCGATAATAAGATTATAACAATACTAATACCATCTCCTAAATTAATCAATCTCACTATTCCTACAAAAAAATAGACGATAGAGAAAAAGGCTAAACCAGAACCAAAAATAACGTTTAATATTACTCCAGCTTTCCCTAACCCATCTAATTCATATTTACCTTTCACGTTAGCTCCTCCTAAATTTAATTTAAGATTATTATACCTTTATCCGTCTATTAATACAAGGAGATAACTAATTATATTTAAGTAAATTGTGTAATTCATAAATCTTTATCCGCCCTTTTTTTATTAAATAATGTATCTTTTTAAATGATTTTATCAAAACCAATTATTATTTGAGGTAAAATGACAAAAGCTAATCCGCAAAAAATCATATATACAAATCATCGAAATCTTTTGGATTTTTAACATTATAATATCCAGTAATACAAATTAATGATTACATAAATTTATACGCAAAGAATAAAAAAAGCAAATTATTATATAACTTGCTATTTTCTTAAAAATTAATTTATATTGTTATAATTCAAGACTTGCTTTCCCATTTAGGCTTAAATCATCTCTAACACCATTAAGATAAGCGAATGTTCCGGCAACGCCTATCATTGCTGCATTATCAGTACAATACTTTAATGGTGGTATAATTAGTTTTATATGAGAATAATTTTTCATTTCTACTTGTAGTCTTGCTCTTAAATCTGAATTAGCAGCAACACCACCTGCTAAGAGTAATTGCTTTACATTATAATTTTTTAAGGCTTTAAGCGTTTTGCCAACAAGAATATCAACAACACTTTCTTGAAAACTTTTAGCTAAATTTTCAATGTTTATAGACTCGTTCCGTTGATTGGCATTGTGAACAAGATTTATTACAGCTGATTTTAATCCAGAAAAGCTGAAATCATAATTATCTTGATTTAACATAACTCGGGGTAACTTATAAGTTTCTCTACCACTTTTAGCTAATCTGTCAATCTGGGGTCCTCCTGGATAAGTAAGATTAACAACTCTGGCCACTTTATCATAAGCCTCACCTACAGCATCATCTCTTGTTTTACCAATAATATTAAAACTATTGTGATCTTCCATTAATACAAGTTCAGTGTGACCACCTGAGACAACAAGAGCTAATGAAGGAAACTCTAGATTTTCTACTAAATTGTTAGCATAAATATGCCCAGCAATATGGTGCACACCTACAATAGGTAAATCATGACTAAAAGCAAAGGCTTTTGCGGCGTTTATTCCTACGAGTAGTGAACCAATTAACCCTGGTCCTTTTGTAACAGCTACACAAGTAATATCGTTGATATTACAATTAGCTTCTTTAATTGCGGCATCTAACACTAGTGTAATATTTTCTACATGATGTCTACTTGCTACCTCTGGCACCACACCACCAAATTTTTTATGTATATCAATTTGTGATGAAACAATATTAGACATTACTTCGGTTCCATTTTTGATAACTGCTGCACTTGTTTCGTCACAACTAGATTCAATTGCTAATACAACGATATCATTCATAAAATCACTCACTTTACATAGTAAAGGGGCAAATTGCCCCTTTTTTTATTTTCGATTTTTTCTTCTTTTTAGTAACATCCATAATCCTAATGCTCCCAAAGCATAACCTGAATATTTTTTGTAATCAGGTTTAGCTTTTTCAACAACAGTTACTTGATTAGCAAATTTTTCATTAGAGTATAGAACCATTGAAGTTAACTCTGGAACAACAATTTCATCACCAGTTATTTTTCTTAATACTGTTGTTCCTGCTTTATCTTTATCAACAATAATATTCCATAGTCCAAAGTGTGGTAATTTAAATTTAACTTCACTTGTATTTGCATTAAAAATAACGGCAATGTCAGCGTAAGTATCATTGTTAGCAGATCCCGTAATATTATAAGCTACAGTATTAGTAACTGGGTTATCTAAAAACAATAAATGTTTTTGAATCATTTCAGTTGAAGTCATCCTAAATGCTGGATGAGCTTTACGAAGTTCAATTAAACCACGATAGTATTCAAATAAATCCAGATGATCATATTTACTATGCCAAACAATTTGATTAATTATATCAGGTGATTTATAACTATTACGATCTCCATTTTTTGTTCTTAACATCTCTTCTCCAGCTAGCAAGAAAGGGATACCTTGACTTGTTAAGACAATAGTGTTAGCCATTTTCGCCATTTTAATTCGAGTTGTCATATCAAGTCCTTCAGTTGTTTCAACAATCTTATCATACAAACACAAATTGTTATGACTAGAGACATAGTTAATCGTTTGATTAGGTTGTACTGCCCATGGTTTTTTTGAATAAATGACTTTTTCATAATCTACTTGAGGGTGTTCACAACTTGCAACAATCGCAAATTTAACACTTTCCTCCATCCCAATACCGCCATTTACAAATCCTGGTTGCTCATCATAAATCACATGACCTTTGACACCATCCCGACAATCATTACTAAAAGCTGCGATTCGAGCCATTTTAGAAATATTTTCTTTTATCGCCTGATTACTAATTGGAAGAGGGGTATCACCAGCTGTAGATCCTTCACCATAAATAATAATTGTTGGATCAATTTTATCTAATGCTACTCGGATTTCATTCATCGTTTCAACATCATGTAATCCCATTAAATCAAAGCGGAATCCATCGATATGATATTCACTTGCAAAATAGCAAACAGAATCGACAATATATTTTCTAACCATTAATCTTTCTGAAGCGACTTCGTTACCAATTCCTGATCCATTACTAAAATTGCCTTCTTCATCTTGACGATGAAAGTAATGCGGAAATGTCTTATGAAAATAAGAGTTTTCATTATAGAATGTATGATTAAACACAACATCCATAATAACACGTATATTACTTTTATGTAATGAATAAACTAAAGTTTTAAACTCTTTTATTCTCGTTTCTCCATCAATTGGATTTGTAGAATAAGATCCTTCAATACAATTATAATTTAATGGATCATACCCCCAATTATATTGCGGTTGATCTACGTGAGCTTCATCTATTGAAGCAAAATCAAATACAGGTAATAAGTGAATATGTGTTATCCCTAATTCAATTAAATGATCTAAACCTGTTGTTAATCCTTCTGGACTTCTTGTATTATGTTGAGTTAATCCTAAAAATTTCCCTGGATGAGTAACACTTGCTGTTTTATGAATAGTTAAATCACGAACGTGAGCCTCATATATTATTGAATCCGTTGAATTTATTAGATTCGGACGAACATCTTCAATAAATCCTTCGGGATTAGTTCTCTCAAGGTCAACAACCATTCCTCTCTCGCCATTTACGCCACAAGCTTTAGCATAAATATCAACAGTTTCGAATTTTCCAGATCCATTTTCTATTTCATAGGTATAAAAAACACCGTGGAGATCTTCTTCAATCTCAACATACCATGTTCCTTTAATATCTTTAGTCATTTTATTTTTATCATATGGTTTACTTTTATAGCCTTTATCGTATAAAAATAAAGTTGCTTTTGTTGCGGTTGGACTCCACAATTTAAAAGTTGTTTTCCCTTTTGAATAAACAGCTCCTAAATCATTGCCACTATAAAAATATTGGTTATTAAATTCATCAGTCATAAATTTTTTTGTATCAATCATTATTTCACCTACTTTTTCTCTCTATAATAATATTACACAAAATTTGCTTTTTTTTCAATTTAAAAGTAAACATTTTAACAAATACTAGTAAAATCACATTATGAATTAAAATTACTTAAAATATTTATAACACATCAAATTTCATTAAATAAGCATCATCACCATTTTCATAGTAATTTTTTCTTGAAACTACTTCATAAAAGCCATAACTTTTATACATCTTTATCGCTATTTCATTAGTTACTCTTACTTCTAAAGTAATATTAAGGCAATTTGCTTCTTTTACATGATTAATAATAAAATTCATCATTGTTTTGCCATAACCTAACCCTTGGTATTTTGGACTTACAGCTATCGTTGTAATCTGCGCATTTTCATAAATAATCCAAAGTCCAAAAAAACCAATAATTCTATCTTCAAGGATTAATTTATAATATTCACTATATGGATTATTCTGAAAATCATATATATATAGATTTTTTGAACAGGGGTCATTAAAGGCTTCTTTTTCAATTTCCATGATTTCGTCAAAATCAATAAGTTCAAAGCTTCTTATCACACTTATATTTTTCATCTTACAATAAATTTATTTCTGCCTCGGCTAAACGTCTATAGTTAGGAATAACCGTATGAACATTTTGGACTTTTTCAAAATCGGAATTTATGACTAATTGAGCACAAAAATCACTTTCAAATGAAGATCTAATAATAAACTGAGGATTACCTTCAATTAAAGCGCGGAAATTTTCATTATCTAGTCCTACAAATAAAACTAAATCATCTGTTAATTCAGATACCTTTTTTAACAGTTCTGATAACTGATATAAACCTTCATCTAATAAATTTATTAGGCAATTATTTTCTACTTTATATAAAGTAGAAAATACATTCCCACGTCTTGCATCAATTAGGGGGACAATATATTTATTGTCATTTAAATAACTTGCACTAATGACCTTTAAGGTCGATATCTTATACAACAGTTTATTTAAGGCATAACTTAAAGTTTTCGCTACAGTTATACCAATTCTAACACCTGTATAACTACCTGGACCTTCAGTAACATAATATTCATCAATATCTTTTATATTAAGAGAATTGCGTTTTAGAATTTTATCGACATTAGGCATTAATAAAGAAGAATGATCTCTAATAATTATTTCAAAAATAGAATCAATAGCTACATTATCTCTGATTAAAATTATTGTTAATGCTTTTGTTGATGTATCAAAAAATAATTTATACATAGAATAGCTCCTCACATATATGTTCATATTTTTCCCCGTAGGGAATTATTTCAAATAAACGACCAGTAACTGATTCAACATTAATATTAATATGAAGCCGTTCCTGTGGAATTTGCGATATAATTTTACTTGCCCACTCAATAACACATACACCATCTCCAAAGAAATATTCATCAATTCCGATATCTTCTAACTCATCTTCTATTCGATATGCATCCATATGATATAGTGATAAGTCACCATCATATTCTTTTATGATCGTAAAGGTTGGACTGTTTACGACTTTTGTTATATTGAGAGCTTTAGCTAAGCCTTGAGTAAATGTTGTCTTTCCTGCACCTAAATCGCCATCTAAAGTAATTATCGCACCGGGAAATAATTGCTTTCCAATTTTTTTTGCGAGAATGGTTGTTTCTTGTAAATTTTTAATTTGTATTTCTTTTTTCATAAATATCACCAATTTAATAGACTTCTTTTATTATATATCGTTTTGCAACATTATATCAACTATAAATTAAAAACAAAAAAGAATAATTAAAACTATTTTGTTAACCTTAATCATTCATCTTTAATTTATGAAATTTTTAACTATTCCATCAGGATTATTTTTAATACCTAAATTCAAGATTTCAATCTCTTCACTAACAAGATAATAAGTTCTTTGTTCTAAAATAAAATAAATAGTAATAGCAGTCATAAATATATAAGTAATAAAACCTATATAAAAGTTAAGTAGATAATATTTTTCAACAATAAATAGATAAATCAAAATAAAACTAGTGGCAGTTAGAAAATATGTTTTAATTTTATTTTTATTAAAAAGAATTGAAAATAGATAAATAAGAATACTTTCAAAAATATATATAAATGGATATATAGGGTTAAAAAGAGCTGTTAAAAGGATGTGATACCCAATTATATATAAAATACTATATTCAATAGTAAGTTGGTAGTGAAAAATATGATATCCTTCTTGCAAAATAATTAAACCATAAATTGATTTAACAATTAAATACCCAATTGGTAATAATATAAAAGTTACAATTAAAAAATTATTTAAGTTTTTTTCTAATAGATTTAGTC
>NSKI01000017.1 GCA_003586005.1 Haloplasmatales bacterium 4B
AGCCCAAGCATTTCTGCTTAGACTTCACAGTATTAGAATTTTGGATTTTCTTCACCAACACTAGTTGACAAAGAACCTTTAAAATCAGTAGAAATAAATATTATTTCTACTGATTTTATTTTTATATATCTGTGCTAATCGCTTGTGATTTTACATCTGCTGGAATAGTTACCTCAACATTTCCGAAATTATAAAATTCCATAATTACATTAGCAGTTGCAAATGTGTCTGTGATACTAGAATCTTTTGATTTTGCTAAATCTAATATATCATTTAAAATTGGCTTCATGTCTATTTCAATTTTTCTGATCAATTTTTCTTTTTCATCTATTGATATTATATAAACTACATTTTCAAAAATTCCATCCAATTCCTCTTCTGACAATCCAAACTCACTTATATCATAGTTTTCACCCAAAGAATCAATTATAATATCAGAATCGTTAATTGTAAACTCAAATACTTTGACATCAGTTCCATCAGATAAAGTATCATCATCTATTGCTTTATAAGATAAATAATCAGTTAATACCAATGCATAATCATCTGTACCAATTTCCTCTTCATAAAATTCAGAAATTAATAAACTTGTTTTTGTCCACACTTCTAAAAAATCAAAATATAAATATGTAATCGCATTTTGTCCGTCAAGGTCAATATAACCCGTTAAAACAGTGTTGCTCACCTCTAATTCTAACTCTATCTCGCCAACAGTGTCCGATTCCATATCCATTTTCATTTTTGTTTCAGATGATAAGTCTACTCCATTAATGTTTAAAAATAATGACATATCAAAATTACAATTATATTGCTTCAACATATTATCATACGTCTCTTTAAATAATTTAGCATCTTGATCGCTTTCACTAGTACATCCTGTTAAAATTAGTAATGTTGAAAACATTATAGTAACTAACAATAATTTTGCGTATTTCATAATCATCCCTCCTCTTATATATAAGATTATTATACTATATATAAATTAATTTTGTTAGTAAAAAATGAATATATATTTATTTTGTATCAACTTTTAATTCAAAAATAACATCGCGAAGTGATGCAGCGCGCTCAAAATCTAAATCTTTTGCGGCTTTTCGCATATCTTTTTCAAGTTTTGCAATCATTTCTAATTTTTCAACCTTACTCATGGATTTAATGGAACGAGTTTTTGCAACTGGTTCATCACTTTCTGAAGTTGCTTTTATTAAATCACGAATATCTTTTTTAATTGTTTGCGGAGTTATATTATGTAAAGTATTATATTCTTCTTGAACCTCACGTCGCCTATTTGTTTCTTCAATAGCAAAACTCATTGAATCAGTTACTTTATCAGCATACATTATAACTTTCCCATTCACATTACGTGCAGCTCTTCCTGTAGTTTGGATTAGTGATCGTTGGCTTCTTAGAAAACCTTGTTTATCAGCATCCAAAATCGCAACAAGGGAGACTTCAGGGATATCTAAACCTTCACGTAGTAGATTTATTCCAACTAATACATCATATTTACCTATTCTTAAATCTCTTAGTATCTCAATTCTTTCTAAAGTCTTAATTTCCGAATGTAAATAAGCTACTTTAAACCCAACATCTTGAAAATAATCCGTTAATTTTTCTGACATCCTTATGGTAAGAGTTGTTACTAAGACTCTCTCATTTTTCTCAATTCGCTCCCTAATTTCATCAATCAAATCATCAATTTGATTTTCTGTAGGACGGACATCAACAACTGGATCTAATAAACCTGTTGGCCTTATTATCTGTTCAACAACATCATTTACATGTGATAATTCGTAATCTCCTGGTGTTGCCGAGACATAAATAACTTGATTAATTTTCTTTTCAAATTCTTCAAACTTTAAAGGTCTATTATCTAAAGCTGATGGAAGTCTGAAACCATATTCTACAAGCGTTGTTTTCCTTGAGCGGTCACCATTGAACATTCCCCGTACTTGAGGAACTGAAACATGTGATTCATCTATAACTAGTAACCAATCATCCTTAGGAAAGAAATCTAACAGAGTATATGGTGTGTCCCCAGGATTTCTTCCTGTTAGATGTCGTGAATAGTTTTCAATCCCTGAACAAAAACCTACCTCTTTCATCATTTCCAAATCATAATTTGTTCTTTGTTCAAGACGCTGTGCTTCAAGTAATCGGTTATTATCATTTAATTCTTTTAATCTTTCATTTAATTCAACTTTGATTCCTTTAATGGCTCTTTCTAACTTTTCTTCACTCGTCACAAAGTGTGAAGCAGGAAAAATTGCTACATGGTTTCTTTCTCCAATAATTTCACCAGTTACAATGTCAATTTCTCTAATTCGATCGATTTCATCACCAAAAAACTCCACACGAATACAGTTGTTTTCATGAGAAGCTGGTATAATCTCTATTACATCTCCACGAACACGAAAGGTAGCTCGATGAAAATCTAAATCATTTCTCTCATATTGAATTCGTACTAATTCACTTAACAACATATTACGATCCATTTGCATTCCTACCCTAACAGAGACAACCATTTTGTGATATTCTTCAGGGTCACCTAATCCATAAATACATGAAACAGAAGCCACTATAATTACATCATTTCTTTCAAATAATGAACTTGTAGCACTATGACGTAATTTATCTATTTCATCATTTATACTAGCATCCTTTTCAATATAAGTATCACTAGATGGAACATATGCTTCTGGTTGATAGTAATCATAATAACTAACAAAATATTCCACAGCATTATTGGGAAAGAATTCTTTAAACTCAGAATATAATTGCCCTGCTAAGGTTTTATTATGAGCTAGGATAAGGGTAGGTTTATTAATTTCTTTTATTACATTGGAAATTGTATAAGTTTTACCAGTTCCCGTTGCTCCTAATAGTACCTGTTCTCTATCTCCCTTTTCTATTCCCTTAACTAGTTTTTTTATCGCTTTCGGTTGATCTCCAGTTGGTTGATATTTAGAAATTAGTTCAAATTTATTAAATTTCAACTTACCACCTCATTTTCCATTATAGTTTTATTATAATCCATTTTCAAGTTTAAATTATATCAAACAAACGTTCTGTTGTAAATGAATACAAAAAAGAAAGGTATAATATCCTAAGACATTATACTTTTTAGTTTAATCGTTTTTAATATAATCTAAAGCTTTTTGATATTGAGAATCATTTTTAATTTCATTTATGTAACTTAGTATATCTTTATTGAGGTAATAGATTGTATTAGCATCTAATTCACCTGATACATTTATATTTTTTAATGTTTGATAAGTTTTTATCGCATTCTCAGTATCGCTATCAAAATAGCCATCACTTCTTAAATTATAACCTTTTCTATATAAAAATAGTTGCGCTTCCTTAATTTCTTGATTAACATTACCAAGTTTATAAGTTTTTTCTGGGTTTATGTAACCTAGTCCGATAAAATTAGTCTGTAAGGCAGGTATTGTCGGCTCAACTCCAACATTACCAATCCATTCATTTTTAGAAGTTTTCCAAATATTAGTTGTCAATTTAACCCATCTGGTTCCTGTTAAATTCAGCGGAAAAAATGACTGCATTGTCCCTTTTCCATATGTTGTTTGACCAATTAATGGATAACCTCCTAATTCATTCATACTTGATGCAAAGATTTCTGATGCCGATGCACTAAATTCATCCATTAAAACAACTATATCATAATTGACCTCATGAGTATTTTTATCAATATAATAAGGAATTTCTTCCCCGTTTCTTCCCTCAGAATACATAAATGCTTCATTAGTATTAATAAAATAATCTAATATATCAGTAACTGAACTTAACAAACCACCTGGATTCCCTCTAACATCTACAATTAAATCGGTAATAAATTTATTTTCTAAATGTTCCATTGCACTAGTTAATTCACTATAAGTTTTATCCATAAATGAATTTATCTTCAAATAGCCTATTTTTTGATTATTTGTATTTATATAACTATATTCAATACTTTTTTGATAAATTTCATCCAAAGTAACATAGATATCAAACATTACTTTCGGGTCATTTGTAGTTACTGTTATTTCTCGTACTGTGCCTTTAATGCCCTTGATTAAACTGGCGACTTCACTTATTGACATATTTTTAACATCTTTTTTATCAACAGCCCTAATCACTTGTCCAGCTTCGATACCAGCAATTTTTGCTGGTGAACTATTTATAACACTTGTTATTATCGGATATGGCCCATTATCAGATAAAGTTACTCCAATACCAACCATATTCCCTTCAAATTCGTCAGTAAATTTTTGATAGTCTTCACTAGATAAATAAACTGAATAAGGATCATTTAATGATTCAACCATCCCTTTTAAAGCACCATCTAATAATAACTCTTCGTTTTCATAAAAATATGAATATTCACCTATCACCTCAGATAAATAATCTAATATTGTTTCTTGTGATTTAGTTGCTGGCGTTTTATCCATTATGTCAAAAGATAAAGTTGTACCTAATATACCCATAACTACGCCTAATGAAACAAGTAATATCCCTATAATGATGTTAGTTTTTTTTCCCATACTAACCGCCTTATGCTTTTATTTGATTTTTTAAATACTCATAAATAAAATATTCAATATTACCATCCATAACCGCTTGAACGTTTCCTATCTCAGCATTTGTACGGTGATCTTTAACTAACGAATATGGATGAAATACATATGAACGAATCTGACTTCCCCACCCAATTTCTTTCATTTCTCCTCGTAGATTTTGCATTTGTTCTTGTTGTTTTTGAATTTCTAATTGATATAATTTATTCTTTAAAGTTTTCAAAGCTCTTTCACGATTTGATACTTGACTTCGTTCATGTTGACAAGTTACAACAACACCAGTTGGTAAATGAGTAATTCTGATAGCTGAATCAGTTGTATTAACATGCTGCCCACCTGCACCACTAGAACGATAAGTATCAATTCTTAAGTCTTCTTGTTTAATATCAATTTCAATATCTTCATCTATTTCTGGTATGACATCAACTGAGGCAAAAGATGTATGGCGTCTACCTGAAGAATCAAATGGAGAAATTCTGACTAACCTGTGAACCCCTTTTTCTGCCTTCAAATAACCATATGCATTAACTCCTTTAATTAGAAGTGTAACACTTTTTAATCCTGCTTCATCACCATGCAAATAATCAAGTATTTCCACTTTGAAATTTTTCAATTCAGCATACCTATTGTACATTCTAAGTAGCATTTCTCCCCAGTCTTGACTTTCTGTACCTCCAGCTCCAGGATGAATTTCTAATATCACATTATTGTTGTCATATGGACCTGACAACAATAAATCTATTTCAAACTTATGTGTATCTATATCAAGTTTTTTTAATAAAGCAACTATTTCTTTCGATAAATTTTCATCTTCAGTTTCTTCTATCAAAGCAAATCCAACTTCTACTTCATCAATTAGCTTTTTAATATCATCTATTGAGTCCAATTTATTTTTTAATTTATTACTTTTATCAATTATTTTTTTTGCTTCTCTCTGGTCACTCCAAAAATCACTTTCATTCATTACTAGATTTAAATCATCAATTTCATTTTTAATTTCATTAATATCAATATAATTTATTAATTCTTTAAAATGTTCTCTAAGCTCCTTAAATTGTTGTTTTTTTTCAAAAATGTCCATTACTTGCCATCCTTTTATTAAAATTGACCGTTGATAACAACGGTCATTAAAATTATGCTCCGCAGCATTGTTTGTATTTTTTACCACTTCCGCATGGGCAAGGATCATTTCGTCCAATTTTATCCTTACGAACAGGCTGTTTCCTATTTTCCTCTTTACCTGATTTTGCGGCAATAGGTTTTGCCACTTGCTCACGTTGTAAGTTTTCTTGCACTTGAGCTCTAATAATATATTGTAATACTTCTTCATTAATTGCCTTAATCATATTATTAAATAATTCAAAGCCTGCTTGTTGGTATTCAAGCAGTGGATTAGTTTGTCCATAAGCAACTAAGCCAATACTTTGTCTCAATCCATCCATTGTATCGATATGAGCCATCCATTTTAAATCTACAATTCTTAAAACAATTACTTTCAGAAATTCTTGAAATACCTCTGGTTCAAAAATCTTTTGTTTTTCGCTTAACTTAGCCAATGCTTCTTTATGTAACAGTTCATAAATCGCTTCTCTATTAAGTTTTTCTATTTCTGGTAACTTAAAAAAGTTTGGGCCAAAAACATTATTATTAAAATATGTTACTAATTGTTTGATTCCTTCTTTATGGACTGTGTCTTCTTTAGTATTTTCAACTTGTAAATATTTATTTATAAGATTATTAATTGCATCTTCAAACATACTTTCAACAATCGGTTTAATATTTTCATCTGTTAAAATTCTATAACGTTGTCCATAAATAATTTCCCGTTGTTGACCAATAACTTCATCATATTGAAGTAACGTTTTACGACTATCAAAGTTGTTTCCCTCAACTCGCTTTTGAGCTGATTCTACTGAACGACTTATAAGACCATGTTCAATAGCTTGATCATCCTTCAAACCAAATCTTGCTAACATTCCTTGAAGTCTATCAGAACCGAATCTTCTTAACAAATCATCTTGTAATGATAAATAAAACCTTGAAAAACCAGGGTCACCTTGACGTCCTGAACGGCCACGTAACTGGTTATCAATACGACGAGACTCATGACGCTCAGTACCGATAACAGCTAGTCCGCCGAGTTCTTTTACACCTTCACCTAATTTAATATCAGTACCACGACCAGCCATATTTGTGGCAATCGTAACTGAACCTTTTTCTCCAGCATGCGCAATGATTTCAGCTTCACGTTCATGGTTTTTGGCATTCAGAACGTTATGTTTAACACCTTTTTTTCGTAAATATTCAGATATTAATTCTGATGTTTCTACTGCAACTGTACCTATCAACATTGGTTGACCAATTTTATGTCTTTCAACAATATCCTGAGTTAATGCTTTAAACTTAGCTTCCATATTGGCAAATATTAAATCATTAGCATCATTTCGGACAATTGGTTTATTTGTAGGTATTTCAACAACATACATATTATAAATATTTCGGAATTCTTCTTCCTCTGTTTTTGCTGTACCAGTCATCCCAGATAATTTATTATACATTCTAAATAAATTTTGGAATGTAATAGTTGCTAGAGTTTGCGTTTCTTGTTTTATTTTAACTGATTCTTTAGCTTCAACAGCTTGATGTAATCCTTCACTCCATTGACGTCCATGCATTAAACGCCCTGTAAATGGATCAACGATAATAACTTCTCCTTCTTGGACAACATAATCAACATTATTTTGCATTACAATATTAGCTTTTAAAGCATTATTTATATGGTGCACTAATGTTGCATGTTGAACATCAAATAGATTTGTGACATTAAAGGCTTTTTCAGCTTTTTCAATTCCGTCCTCAGTTAATTGCACATTTCTCGTTTTAATATCATGATCGTAATCTTCTTCTTTTAAATTTTTAACGAACATATCAGCATGTTTATACAAATTAGCATTTCTTTTTTGCCCACCTGATATAATAAGTGGTGTTCTTGCCTCATCTATTAAAATTGAGTCAACCTCATCAATAATCGCAAAATTCAGTGGCTTTAAAACCATATCTTTTTTATAAATAACCATATTATCTCGTAGATAATCAAAACCTAATTCATTATTAGTCGTATAAGTAATATCGCAATGATATGCCTCTCTTTTTTCTTCTTTACTCATTGAATTTAAATTTAAACCAACAGTTAATCCTAACCATTGATATAATTCACCCATCTCACGAGCGTCACGACTAGCTAAATACTCATTAACAGTAACAATATGCACACCTTGACCTGCCAAAGCATTCAAATAAGCTGGCATTGTTGATGTCAATGTCTTACCTTCACCAGTTTTCATTTCTGCTACGTTCCCATAATGCATAACTAATCCACCAATTAATTGCACATAAAACGGCTTCAAGTGTAGTACTCTTGTCGCAGCTTCTTTTACAACTGCAAAGGCTTCAACTAAAATATCTTCTATCGTTTCTCCGTTTTTTAACCTGTTTTTGAATTCAATAGTTTTATTTTGAAGTTCTTCATCAGTTAACTGACTCATTTCATTTTCTAAGTTAACTACTTTATCAGCGATAGTCTCTAATCTTTTCATTTCTCTATATCCTGAGTCAAAAATCTTCTTTAGAAAATTTGCCATTATTTCACTCCTTAAACCTGTTTAAATATTTATATCAAAATTATCTATCAACTTATATAATAACATTTTTTTATATCATTATACAAGTTTATTAGTTAATATTTTAGGGTAAACGCATCAATTTTCAACGAAATCATATTAATTTTCAAGAAAATTCTAATCGTTTCTTTATTATTTAGGAGAAAATATTTATGCCGAAACACCCTGATTGGGTACTAAAACACAAAATAATAGGTAATGAGAATGTATTAAAGGTAGGTATTACCTTTAATGCTTAATTTTATATCAAACAAGATATAGAAAAAATAATCACAAAAAGAAATACCTCGTGTATTTTTTACAAGATATTCCTTTTATATTTACTGTTTTATCGATTGGAATAATAATTTGCCCAATATTATTATCCATTTTCACATTTTTTTTACTTTAGTAAATCCATCATGGAAATTAATTACTGTTTCTTCTAACCAATCATAAAAAGATAGATTGCATAGCTTAAAATTATTAGTAACTTTCTTTTTAAGATACACTTTATTAGCTTCATTTTTATTAAAATAGAAACTATCTCCATTAGAGCTAGCTGCAAATTTATAAAAATGTTTATTTTTTAATAGTAAATTTTCCATAATTATATCAATAGGTTGAAATACATCTTTAAAACTATTTCTAACATTTTTTTTACTTAAACCTAATACACAAATATTACTTTCAAAAATATTCATCCCATTATAAGAAAACAAAAAGTCTTTATATTCTATAGGTAATTTTAAATTTAATAAAGTTTCTATTTTTTTTATCTCTGGATAATTTAAAGGAGGAAATAAGCTATGCAAATAAGTGAATGGTGAAAAATTATTGTTGTTACAAATTAAAATTGTTCCATTTTTTAAATAAACTTTCGCACATTCCTCATTTTGATTAAGTTTTTCCACAATTTTACATAATCGTTCGTTCATAAAATCACCTACCGATATAGATATTATTAATTTTAACATATAACTTATCTTATAAGGTAGTATATATAAAAAGTAGTGTTTTCACTCGCATAGGAGACAAAATATGAAGTAATTTATAAGAAGAAACAAAATTTTCTTCCACTCTTTATCAATTTAATATCTCAATTTTGCTGAACTTCCTTGTTTACTTGGACTAATCTCTATTTTAACATCAATTCTTTCTTTCAATTCTTGTACATGTGAAATTATACCTACAAGCCTTCCTGCTTTTTGAATATTAGCTAATGTATCAATCGCATTTTCTAAACTTTCGGGATCTAAAGATCCAAAACCTTCATCAATAAATATAGTATCAAGTTGAATACCACCAGAATAACTTTGAACTACATCAGCTAAACCTAAAGCTAATGCTAGTGATGCTATAAATGCTTCACCGCCAGATAAGGTTTTTACGGTTCTATTTTTACATGTAAAATTATCGATTACCTCTAGATCTAATCCTTGTTGGCTTGAGCCTTTCCCTTTTTCTTCTTTACGACATAAATAATATCTTCCACTAGTCATGTCACTTAAATGAAGGTTAGCTGAATAAATGATTTCATCAAAATAAGCTGCTAGTACATATCTTTCAAATGTAAGTTTTTGAGGATTATCACCATTAGCAACCTTAGAAATATCACTCAAAATCCCAAATTCTTCAAGCTTAGTTTTTATTTTTTTAAATAATTCTTCAATATCAGACAAGATTTTTACATTAATTTGTAAAACCAAGTGCATTTCACTTTCTTCAATGCGTAATTTTTCTAATTCAGCTTTTAAATTTGACTGATCTGTGATTAACTCCTCTAGATTGATTATTTCAAAGTCATTCAATTCTTCACTTATCTTTAACAGTGATTTGTTTATATAACTAACTTCGTCATAATAATTTCTAACTTTCTTTTCAAAAGCAAATGTGTCTTTATCACTAAATAAATACTCTTTGTACTCTTCAACGTCAGAAAAATTTAATTCACTTAATTTCCTTTCAAATTGTTTTACTTCTACATCATAGGCTCCAAGATTCAATTTTAAATTTTTCTCTAGGCTTTTCAATTCGGTTTGTAATACTATCAAAGCTTCATTTTTTTCTTGAATTAAATTACTTATTTTCTGGTACTCACTTGTAATTTTTTCAATCTGTGCTTCTAAAACTGCTATTTTAGCCTTGATTTCTTGAGTATTTTCAGTTAATTCGAATTCTAGTTTTTTTATGCTTGAAAACCTAACATGGTAATCATTATCCACCTTATGATAAATTTCCTTAAGCTCTGTTAACTCATTTTCCTTACTTTGAATATCTTCGTTAATTAATTTAAGCTTTTCTTCAATTTCTTTCTTATTAAGAAATTGTTTTTCTAATACAGTTAAACTATTTGATGTTTTTGATTGACTATCATTATTTTCATTTATTAAGTCACGATAAATAACAAGTAACTGGTCTATATCATTATTACCCTCTATTTTTTCATCTAACCCCTCTACTAATTTCTTCTTGTCAAGGATAATCTGATGTTTACTTAATAAATTCGTATAAGCTTTGTTGTAGATATTTTCTTGAACTTCTAATTTCTCTTTAGATTCTTCTAATTTCTCAACACTGCAACTATCAAGGGGAATTTCAGCCTTATTAGGATGATTTGGAGAGCCGCAGACAGGGCAAGGCTCATTTGGTTTTAAGGAACTAGCCAAGATACCAGCTTGCCCACTTTTATATATATCAAAATTAGATTCATACCTATTTTTTAATTTTACATATATCTTCTTTTCTTTTTGATAAGTTTCACTTAAAGATAGATGTTCTACCAATAAATTTTTTATCTCTAATAAAAGTTTATAGGCAAAATTTATTGATTTTAAACGAATATCAAGAGATTCTTTACGTAACTTAAGATTGTTTAGTTCATTATTAATATAATCGTATTCTGTTAATTGTTGTATTATCTCTTTCTCACTTTCATTTAGCTGATCTATTGCGTTTTTTTTATTTTGTATATTTTTTTCATATTCGCTTCTTTTTATCTCGATAGCTTCTAAGTTAGCTTTTTCACATTCATATACTTCTGACTTTTTCAATTTATCTTTTAATATATACAATTCTTCATTTAACTTATTTATGTTTTTATAATCTTTTTGGATTGATTTTAAGTCTTCATTTAATTTTATTAAGTCTTCATTGTATAATTTTTCTCTAAGACATAAACTTTCCTCAACTTGTTTTAATTCAGTAATTGATTCCTTTAATTTATTTACTTGAACTTCAATTTGGTAGATTATTTGAGCTAACCTACCTTTTGAAATTCTAACCTCCAATAATTCAATATTATCCAACTCTTTATCTAATCGTTGTTTTTGAAATTTTAATTCATCAATATCGTTAAATTTTTGGTTTATCATCTTTCCTTCAGTTATTTTTTTTTCAAATGTAAAAATTGCTTTTTCTTTTTCTTTTATCACTAATTTGTGTTGGTCTAGTTTTTTATCATTTGCTTTAATAGTCTCTTTAAGTAAAGAAATAATTAAATCAAAATCTTTATATTCACTGTAAGTGTTGGTTTGTAATAGTTCATCATCTGTTTTTATTTGACAAACTAAATTGTTTAAGATTAAATAATTTTCCCCAATTTCATTTTTAAGTAGACTGGCGCGATTTTTTAAATTTTCTTGAATAGCTAAAAAAGCTTCTGTTTTAAATATTTTACGGAAAATGGTTTCACGATCAAGACTGTTTGCTTCTAATAACTTACGGAATTCACCTTGGGGCAACATTACAATTTGCTTAAACTGCTGATAATTAATGCCTAGAATAAATAATATTTGTTTATTGACTTCCACCACACCCGTGTATGTCTTGCCATTACGAATTTCCAAAACGGCTTCTGGTGGTTTAATAGTTATCCCTTCACCTTTAACTTTTCGTTTTTCTTGTTTAGGACTTCGACGTACAATATACTTAATACCTTTTATTTCAAACTCTAAGCGAACATATGTTTCTTCATCGATTGAGGCAAAATGACTACGAAAAGTATCACCATCACGATCGTTACCACTAGATAGTCCATACAAGGCATAACTAATCGCATCAAAAATTGCCGTTTTTCCAGCTCCTGTTGGACCGGTTATTAAAAACAGTTTCTTATTGTTGATTTCTGAAAAATTAATAACTTGTTCACACTTATATGGGCCAAAGGCACACATTGTTAATTTTAGAAGTTTCAACTTTTCACCTCACTTCTATCAACCTCATCAATTATTAATTCTATTAAGGCCAATTTATTTTCACTTAACTCTTGCGACATTATATTATTGTAAAACTCTTTAAATAAAACTGTTTTACTCTTTTTCTTGAAATCACCATTTGCTTTTGTTCCACTTTCAATATTCATTATTTGGTTATTTCTTTGAATTCGCATAATATTAGGATAGATTGCTCGAAGGCTTGATATTGGGTCGTATAAATCATCTTCGTCTGTTAATATCGCGAAAATATAGTCTTCACAATTAATTTCCTTATAATAGCTGGGACTAACTAGATCATTTAATTTACCTTTTATAATTTTCATATCCTTTAATGGTGTTAATTTTACAAAGTGATAATTAAATTCTCCTTTTTGTTTCAAGTCAACTATGACAACACCTTTATCACTATCATGTTCTGAAAATGAATATTTTAATAAAGACCCACTATAACGAATATTATCTTTTTTAACTTTTTGAGTTCTATGTAAGTGCCCTAGTGCGACATAATCAAAGTCTTCAATTAGGGTAACATCCACAAAATCAGTACCGCCAATTGATAAACTTCTTTCTGATTCCGATAATTCATTTTCTTCATTACTATAAATAATAAAGTTATGATTAATTAAGACATTGCGTTCATTGGGGTTAAAATCATCTTTTATTTGCTTTATTAAAGCATTAAAGGCATCACTGTGATCATGTATACTATCATCATTAAGCAAATTTCTTATTAGAACTGGATGAACATATGGCAGAAGATAGAAATTTACATTCCCAAACTCATCTTCTAGTATCACTTTTTTAATATTGCTAGAAATTACTCCTTCAATATACAACTTTTTATGCTCTAATACCTTATTCCCAAAACTTAATCTTTCTTGACTATCGTGATTACCAGAGACAATTAATGTTGGTATCGAAAATTCTTCGATAATTCTCGTTAATGTAGCATTAAGTAGTTCAACTGCTTCTTTTGGTGGTATCGACCTATCATAAATGTCCCCTGAAATGATAATCACATCTGGTTGTTCTAAGGAAACTATATCAAAGAATTTACTTAATATATATTTTTGGTCAGGAAGAAGCGAAAACTCATTAATGACTTTACCTAGATGCCAATCACCTGTGTGAAGTATTTTCATATATATCACCCACTTTATATAAGTTTAAAATAAAAAAGCCTACAAAAGTAGGCGTTTTTAACTATTCTGTCTGAATAACTGCGTAATTCTCATCTTTTGAACGCTTATAAATAATTGAAACCTTAGATGTTTCCTTATCTAGGAATACATAAAAGTCATGGTCAACTAATTCCATATTCATCGCTGCTTCATCAGCTGTCATAGGCTCTAATTCTACTTTTTTATTTTTAACTAAATTAGTCCCTACAATTTCAGCCTCTAGTCCTTTAATATCTAATTCATCATTAGATTTAAAAAAATCAGCGATACCCTCTCTTTGTCGATATAGGGAGTTAATTTTATCTTTATGTCTTTTAATTTGAGTTTCTAACTTATCAATCGCAAAATCAACAGCTGTGTATAAATCATGCTCATTTACTTCTGCACGTAAAATAGTGTGTTTAGTTGGAATAGTAATCTCAATTGTTTGTATTTCATGAAGAACACTACATACAATTCTTGCTTCAACCTCATCTGGACTATTAAAATATTGACTAACTCTCTTTAATTTTTCACTAATATAGCTTTCAATTGCTTTAGTGAAAACAAATCCATTTTTCCCACGAAAATTAATTTTCATACTCAACACTCCTTTACATCTATTAATTCTATTTTAGCACAAGTTGAGTATTTTAAGAACAATTATACACAAATTTTATATTTTTACGACATTTGTAGCCTGAAGACCTTTATCTCCCTTTATTAGCTCGAATTCAACATCTTGACCTTCCTCGAGTGTTTTATACCCTTTGTGGGCAATTGCTGAGTAGTGAACGAAAATATCCTCTACTTCATCTTCGCGACGTATAAAACCATAACCTTTTTCGTTATTAAACCATTTTACTTTACCCCTAGTAAGATTTGAATTAGTCATACAACCTACCTCCTAAAACTTATTTTATATATATATTAAACTATTTTTAAGTAAATTACAAATTATTTCATCATATAAATTTCGACAAATTTCAACATTAACTACGAAAAAGAGTAAAACTAAGTATTTCTTTGACTTTTTTTTCATAAAGAAGTCTTCCAATTTGATGAACTGTAGATCCTGTAGTATAGATATCATCGACAATCATAACCCTCTTATTTTCGATGTTAACTCCTGGCTTAATATCAAATAAGTTATTAAACTCCATCCTCATTGCTTTGATTTTTTTGCTTTGTTTTTCATTATTTACCTTGACTAGTACATCTAATATCGGAAGATTAAACAATTTTGCAATATATAAACTCTGATTAAAACCTCTTTCCTCTAGTCTTTCATTATGAATAGGAACAGGAACTAAAGTTATGTCTTTAAATCTATACTTTTTTATAAATAGTCGGATTTCATTTTTAAATGCGTAGATTAATTTTAAGTCACCCGAAAATTTAATCCTTCGTAAAATTTCCTTCCCAAAATCATTATAGTAAAATAGTGAATAATTTACGATTTCAAACAATTTTGTCAGATTATAATTTCGCCAATAAAGACAATCAGAACAAATAATATCTTTTGTTTTCTTACCACACTTCACACAACCATTATTAACACGTTCTAATAAAATAAGACATTTTTCACACAACAGTTTATTACCTAGACCAAAGATGTGACAATAATTAAACAAATTATTTGTGTGTTGACCACATAATAGACACTTCTCCATAATTACCTCAATAAATTTTTTTCTTTTGCTATATTATTCATCCTTTTAATTTGTTTAATTGCAGCTTTAATCGCTAAAGTATTATAGTCAGAAAACAAAACAACATTAGAATTCGGATAATATTTATCACGACCAGCCCTTCCTACTATCTGAACAATTGCTCGATCATCAAATATAACATCATCACATTTTATTATACATACATCAACATTGGATACTGTAACTCCCCTTTCTAAAACTGTGGTTGTGATAATAAATTGGATTTTATTTTCTCTAAATAGTTTAACAATCTTCTTTCTTCCTTTCATTTGGGCATAAACAAATCTACAGTTAAATTCCTTCTTTAGTATATTTTCCAAAAGTTTTCCACAATTAATGCTAGGTACGAAAATAAAGACTCGCTTTTTATTTTTTTTTCTTAATACCAACCATCTCTTTATCTTTCTGGGGCAGTGATTTTTATTTAGCTTTTGTAATGTATTATTTGTTAGTTTAACAGTAGGTAAGGGAATGGGGTATCTGTGATACCTAGAAGGGATAATAAAATAAGCTAGTTTCCCTGAACTCATTAAATATTTTATTTTTTTAGTAGGTGTAGCAGTCAATAAGATCACTGGAGCATTATCTTTCTTTGCTTTTTTCACGAATCCTTCTAACATTTTATTGTTGTAATATGGAAAAGCATCAACTTCATCTATTATAATTAGATCAAAATAATGATAATAATTAATTAATTGATGTGTTGTACTGATATACAAGTTACCTAACTTACCTTTATCAGGTGAATCACCATATAAACTTACAATTTTGACTTGATAAAAATCACGTTTAAACCGTGGCGTTAGCTCTAAAACAACATCTTTTCTAGGTGTTGCAAAGCAGATAACTTTATTATCATTTAATGCTTTTAATATTACTTCATATACTATTTCCGTTTTACCTGCTCCACATACTGCATATATCAACAAATCTTCACTCAATTTATAAGCTTCAACACATCTTTTTGATGCAATTTTTTGGATATCTGACAAAAAAATTACTTTTTTTAAACAATATTCCTCAATAAATTCACTACTTATCTTTTTTCTCCATATTTTTTGATAAGTAGAACTCTTCCCAAACACCAAGCAATTTCTACAATATGTTCCAAGTTGATCCTTAAAAAAAGATTTTTGATTATGATTCCCACATCTTCGACAATAATAGCGATTATTTTTCTTATCTACCGAAATAACTTTACTTTCTACATCTTTTGTATATTCAATCAGCAATTTAATCACCCATAATTATATACGACAAAATACTATTATTTCCTTTGCATTTTAAAGAAGCAGGTAAATTTTTTATTATAAATGTACCCTATAGGATGACGATTTGAAAAAGGTTAGAGAAATAGATAGCTATTTTGATTTTTACAACAATAGAAGATTTTAATCAAAATTATAAGGCTTAACTCCGATGGAATATCGAAATCAAGCCTCAACTAATTAAAGTATTTAATTTTTTATACTGTCTATTTGGCAGGGAGCAGTTCAAAAAGTTGCAATTTATATTTACATAAGTTTTATAATATTAATACTATTTTTCAATTATAAAATAACCTAATGAAACTACACCATTACCTACATGAGCACCAATTACTGGTGGAAGTGGTAATATCAAAATATTTTCTAAATCAGTAAGAGTTTTAAGTTCTTCTTTAAACTTATTAAGTAATTCCATGTCTAATCCATGACAAACAGTATATTGGACCTTTTTACAATCTTTTGTTGCTTCCTTAACATTTCTAACAATTGTTTCCATTGTTTTTTTAATTGTCCGGATTTTTTCAGTTCCAACAATCCTACCATAATCATCAAATTCTAATACTGGTTTTATTTTCAACATCGAAGCGATAAATCCAGCAGCGTTGGATAAACGACCATTTTTAACTAAGTATTTCAAATCATCAACCATAAAATAGATTTTTAAATTATCTCTTAAATACTCAACAAAATTTATAATTTCTTCTACAGTCTTATTTTCAGTTGTTAACCTGGCAGCTTCCAAAACCATAAACGCTAGGTGAACTGCGGTTGCCTTTGTATCAACTATATGAAAGTTTATACCTTCAATTAAATCTTTTGCTCCAACAATAGAAGCATATGTTCCACTTATCCCTTTAGATAATGGCATAAAAATTACATCTTCATACCCCTTAGACTTAATTTCACCACAAATTTCTATTACTGAACCAATAGATGGTTGTGATGTAGAAGGAATCACGTCCTCTTCTACAATACGACGGAAAAATTCCACATTTGTTATATCTACTCCGTCTACATATTCTTCATCTTTGAAGTTTACAATTTGGCGCAATTGAAAAATGTTATCATATGGATATTCTGCATAGTCTAAAGAAGAAGAGCTATCGGTTAAAATCGCAATTTTTTTATTCATAAGTTACCACCTTTATTTATTTTTCTAAAACAAAGTATCCTAAAGCTACAATACCAGCACCTACATGTGCACCTATTACAGAAGGCATTACACTTTCTAATACGTTATCTAAATTTATAACCTGTGCAACTTGCTCTTTAAAATTTTGGGTTAATCCTTGATCTGCACCATAGGCAATAAAATATTGTACTTTATGATAATCTTTTGTTTCATCCATGATTTTGCTGATAATATGATTCATAGCTTTTTTAGTTGTACGAATCTTCTCTATCCCAATAATTTCTCCTTCATTATTAAAGGTTAATATTGGTTTGATTTTTAATACACTACCGATAAATCCAGCAGCATTTGATAAGCGTCCATTTTTTATTAAATACTTCAGATCATCAACCATAAAATATGGTCTAAAATTATTAATTAGATAATCACTATAATTTATGATTTCTGAAACTGTTTTCCCTAATTTAACAAATTTTAAAGCTTCTAATACAATAAATCCTAGAATAACTGCAGTGCTCTTGGTATCAACAATATGAATATTTACACCATCCACTAAATCCTTTATAGAAAATAACGATTGATACGTACCACTTATTCCTTTTGAGATCGGGTAATGAATAATGTCCGTATAACCTTCACTTTTTAAGTGTTCATATAATTCTAATGTTTCCCCTAAAGATGGCTGAGAGGTTGAAGGAATTATATCTTCTGTTTTAATTCTTTCATAAAATTCTTCTACAGTTATTGTTTTCCCATCTATATATTCTTTATCATCAAAATAGATTGGCATTCTTACCATGTATAAATGTTCAAAATCATGCTTCAAAAAATCTAGTGACGATGAACTATCTGTCACAATAGCTATTTTTTTACTCATACCTTCCCACCTAACACTTATTATTTCTTTTATTTTATCAATTTTAGAACATAAAGTATAGTCTTTTAAACATTTTAATTATAGCACACACTATTTTGTAATTCAAACTAATATTGCTTGCATTAATTATCAGATGTTTTATAATAGTTAAGTAGGTGATTATATGTATTTAGCAATTAAAGAATATGGTGAAAATGAAATTATTATTAATAAATCCCGATTTATCACTTATATTAATCGAGTAACAACAGAAGCTGAAGCTGTGTCTTTTATTAGCAAAATTAAAAAATTACATTATAATGCTAATCATAACTGTTCAGCATATATAATCGGTGAAGATAAACTTCATCAAAGAGCAAATGATGACGGTGAACCAAACAAAACCGCAGGAATTCCCATGCTTGAAGTACTACGAAAAAATAATTTAACCGACACAGTTTGTGTTGTAACCCGCTATTTTGGCGGCATTAAATTAGGTGCCGGTGGTCTAATAAGAGCTTACGGAAATTCTGTGGCAACAGCAATTAAAAAAATAGGTATTATCGAGAAAAAGAAAATGCAAATAATTGAAGTTGAAATTGATTATTCGCAAATAGGTTTAGTGGACAACAAATTAAATGATTATCAAGTTATAACTAAAAGATATTTAGAAAAAGTCTATTACTCATTTCAGATTGATATAGACAAAACCCAAATATTTATAGACGATTTAATTAATGTTACTAATAATCAAATACATTATATTATTAAAGATATTAATATATGTGAAATAGCTATCGATAACTAATAAATAATATGAGGTAGATATACTTTTAAATAAGTATATCTACCTCATTATTACTTATATATAGATATTTTAATTTAGTTGAGTATCCCCCTCTAATATGCCTAACTGACTTGTTATAATCTAATAAGTTTTTGACTTTAACAAATAAATTAGGATCTAATCCTTCTAATCTTTCTGTAAGGTCCTTATGAACCGTACTTTTAGATACTCCGAATAAATTGGCTGTACTTCTTATTGTCCCTTTACTTTTTAAAATTAGCTTAGCTAAAGTTATTACCCTCTCTGTTATTTGTTCATTCATATTTAACTCTCTTTCAAAGTGCTTACTTAGTTAAATATATTTCAAAATTGTTAAAAATATGATTAAAATAAAAAAGCCATTAAACAATTTCTTTAATGGCTTTATTTATTAATATTATTCATTGTCAAATTCGTTAATTTTTGTACCAATCAATTCATTAGGATTCAATTTTGTAGTTCCATTTAACACTTCAAAGTGTACATGTATTCCTGATTCACTATCAAAACTATTTGAACCAGCTTTTCCTATTATATCACCTTGTTCGATTTCATCACCGATAACTACAGTAACAGTATCTAAACTCTTGTATACAGTTTTAATACCATATAAATGTTCTACCTCAACAATATACCCGTGTAAACTATCCTGCCTTACTTCAGTAACTTTACCAGTTAAAGAAGCTAATACATTAAAATCAGTTTCTTTATCAATTGTATAGTTAACACCTGAATTTAAGAAGAATGTATTATCTACTTGAATAATTGCTGCAATTTGTTCTTCTTTTGTAGCATTTGTGCAATAAATATCCCGTGCTATATCGTAATTTCCTTCTGCAAGTGGTAGCTTAAATACTTCGTCTTCTACCAAATCGTTAGTTTGATTAATTGGTTCTGTTGTAGTTGTAACATTTGTACCAGCAGGTTTATCTTTGTCATCTTTACTTAATTGTGCTAAAACAAAGAACGCTCCTAATATCAGTGCTAAAAAGATTATAAATGAATATGATTGGAATTTTTTAAAAACAACATCTACGATTTTGTTTTTCACTTGTCTCACCTCGCTTTTAGTATGAGCAGTGAATTTCCAATTATTCATCAAAATTAGCAAATTTTACATATTTTTTTATATATTTTTCCATAACTGGTATATTTTAGTTTATGCTGTTATAACAATATTAATCTAAGATATCTTAAGATTACAATTATAAAATCTCCAATGATTTTTGTTATTATAACAACAACAAAAATATAAAAGATCTTCGCTTCAGTAGTATAACCTTTTTTAAATATTTTACTAATATCTATGGCCATAATCACCTTATACACAATTGGTAGCAATACAAGGTATACACATAGTTCCATTAAATAATATAGACTCATTTTCGATTCTCCTTTTAGTATAAATAACTCTACTTTCGCAAGGGAAAAATTTAAATTTACTTTTATATATTAGAGTAATGATTTTTATAATGACAATATTATGTGTTATACTAATTTTCCTATTACTATTGAACTTTCTTCTAATAGTGAATTTATAAAAAAACTAGCATTACGACAGCTGAGTTAATAAGCTTACAAAAATTATATCATTATAATTATAATCTGTAAAAACAATTTTTTTCTATAAAAAGACAATAAAAAGAAATGATAAGTTATCATTTCTTTTTATCACCTTTTCATAAACCCATTTATACTAAATACCACTAATATAACCCACTTATATTATACCCCATAATCTAGTAGATTTTAAAAATATATAAAAAAGCTAATTTTAAGTCCTAAAAAAGAGTAAACTTAACACTTTTTATATTATTTTTTAAAGAAAATGCCAATTTATATTATTAATCATACAAATCTTCATAAAAGGATAATAGAACAATTTTCATGGCTTTCATTGTTTGAAGTTTTGGTATGACTTTTTTGAGAGCAAATCTACGACTATAATTTGGATTATTAAGTTTGTAATTATAATACCGGAAAATATTTTGTTCTATTTCAACTGAAAATTGATAATAATCTTTGCCTTTTTCTATTAATTCAATATATATTTTTTTATTACTTCCTATTTTTGTATAAACAAGCAGTAGACGGTTTATAATTTTTAACATTTTATCACTTTCAAAACAACAATTTAAAGCTAAATTAAAAAAACTTAACGATTGTTCATATTCATAAGTATATATCTTCTTCAAACCCCAATTAAAGTGAAGCGAATGCAATAAGTGTTTTAATTTTTTATCATTATCTGCTAGATATATGGACTCATCATAATATCTTTTAGCAAAATTATGAGAGTTAATCAGCAAATAATATGAAGATAGAAGCATATATATCTGTAATAACCTCATTTTATTATTTGTGTTAATATAATGTTCTTCTAATTCATTACATATTTTCAAGACTTCAAGGTAATTAAATTCCTTCATATATACCCTGATTAAAGGCAAATAACTTAATCCACCGCTGATATTATGTTCTTTGTATAATTCAATAGCTTCTAAACAATATGTTTTTGCTTCTTCAATAATATGAGTTTGATAATAACAATAAGATATTGTATGTAAAGCTATTGCTTTAAATATTCCTTCATAAACACCAATGTAATTAACTAATTTTTCTGTTGTTTTTTTATCCTTTTCTAATTTTATAAACACCCTATAACTATAAATCAAAAGTTCTAAGTACATACTAGCAATACAATCACGATCAAAATTTAACTCGTATAAATGATCTATAATCTTTATGTCAAGATTATAATCTCCATATTCTATTACCTTTAGTAACTGATAAGCCAAATCATTCAGAACATTAATATTTTCTCTATGATCTTCACCTTCAATTTGAAAAAACAAATTCAATTTATTTAAGAATAAGTGATAAACATAATCTTCTTTTATAAAATCTGATTCGAGCTTAGTTAATGTATGATAATGACAAATTTGATTATTTTCACAAAATCTAACTTTTGTAAATGGATTCCCATCAATATAATTGGTTTTTTTAAATTCGTTTAGACGTTTTATTCTAGTCTCACGTATAATAATTCCGAGTTGAGTTTTTACTTGTTCAGATATACTATAATCTTTTATTTCTAACATTCAATCACCATTATTTCAAAAAAGTATAATTTTACATTATTCGACTATTTTTTCTTTTATAAATATTACAAATAATTATACCTTGAACTAATTAAATCATAATTCGTAAAGATCTTCATAAAGTAACAAGGCAAAATCAATTCTTGTCGGATCAGACTTTAAAACTGGCAAAACATTTTCGATAGCGTACTTTCTATAATACATGTTTTTTTCGTGTTTATATTTAAAGTACTTAAAAGTGATTTGATCTATTGAATTTCCATGCATCAAACAATCTTTTCCTTCGTCTAGAAACTTATTATTCATTTCATTATTTTTCAATTTTGAATTTAAAAATAATAATATGTTTATAGATTTAAATTTTTCAGAATCATTATTACTTTTTGCATATGCTAAATTCATAAAATTATAAGCTTCTTTAATTAAAATTTCTTTTATACAAAATAATCCCATATTATAATGAATTGAAAATTCAAAACGCGATAAATAACTGTATGAATCTATGAAGTTAATTGTTTTATAATAATTTTCAAAAGCTAAATTTTTCGCATTTATTAAAAAATAGTATTTAGACAGGTAGCTATAAGTATATATCAATCTCTTGTAATTTTTTGTTTCATTAAAGAAAAGTTCCATTTCAATGCATAAGTTTAACAACTCTAAATATCTATGCTTCACAAAATAAAGTGATATAAAGCAAGTTTTTATCACACCAACACTTACCTTGTATTTTTCATATACTTTATCAGCTATTATAAAACATTTTTCTGCTTCATCTAAATTTTTGGTATTTAGGTAATAAGTTCCTAAACTATGATGTAATAACCCTTTTGGCAGCCCTATAAAAAAGGCTTTGTATATTTGTAATTCTTCTACATCCTTATCTTCTATTTTTTTAACCAAAAATAAATTATAATGAAAAAGAATTAATTTATAAAATACTTGTGTAATACAATCATCATTAAAGTTAATAGAATCTAATTTTATTTTTATGTTTTCTATTGTTTCAATATTTAAATATTCGACTGCTTTTAGTAATTCATATATAATTTTCTCTATCATCTTCATGTCTTCATTATGTTTTTTGATTGATACTTTAAATGATAATCCTAATTTACTCAACAACATATAATACACTTTTGTGTTTGTTATATAATCATTTTCTAAAGTTGAAAGTGTATTATAATGACATACCTTATTGTTTTCACAAAAATTCGATTTAGTATAAGGGTTAATTAATAGTCCTTGCTTTCTAGACTCCTTAAGCTTCACCAGTCTGTTCTCTCGTATAATATAACCTAATTGTTTCCTAATTTCTATCGGTAAATTCTCCATTATACTTCACAACCTAACTGTTTTAAATATGATTAAAATCATTATAATATATTAAAAAAATGAAAAAAGACCAATAGTATATCTCTTAAATTATGATATATTATAATGGCCTTTTTTGGATTTGAATGTAATCCTTGTGGAATATTTTTTTATTTTTTTTATCCAAAATTAGTAAATAAATCTTTTTCAACAACAGAATAATTTAACTAAATACCGAAAATGGTAAAGGTAACATTTCCACATTTATATCATTTTGAACAGCTATGTTAAAAGTTACACAAAGAAATAACAATAAAACCATAATTAAAACAAAAAATATACTTTTTAATTTTTTCATTTTACAGTCCTCCTCTTTTTTTATATTTTATAACAAAAACCGAAAAAAAGGGCAAAACTTATAAAAAGTATACTTTTTAGTCTCGTACGACCACGATTTTTGGATTATTTATATAAATCTTCATAAAAAAACAACAAAATTTCATTTTTACTACGATCATCTGATAACATAGGTATTATTTTTTCATGAGCATATTTACGATAATATTTGCTTTTTCTAAATTTAAATCGAAAATATTTAAATATATTTTGATTTAATTCATTACTGTAAGAAAAATCCTTTTCACCTTCATTATAATATTTATTAATTTCTTCTTCAGAATAATTAAGTTTTGTCATTAAAATAATTATAAGATTTATTGCATGTAATTTATTAGAGTTATTACCGCAAAAATTAAATGCAATTATAAAATTATCTAGTGCTTCTTGTAACCTATATTCCTTGAAACACCTAAATCCCCAATTGTAATGTAAAGAAAATTTATAACGTTCTAAAGTATTATCCTTATTAACTATCTCAATTGCTTTATCAAAATAGTCTTTAGCAACATCATGTGCATTTATTAAGAAATGATATTCTGACAAATAGTTATAAACATGCATTAATCGCTTATAATTATTAGTTTTTTTATAATAAACTTCCATTTCATTACATAATGGGACAGACTCATAATAGTTATTGATATGTACATACACACTTATAAGATATGAACTTATTAATCCTTTACTAATATTATTTTCATTATAAATTTTTTGTGATGTTAAAAAATGTATTTGCGCCCTGTCAATCTTTAATTGATTCAAATAATATATTCCTAAACACTGGTGAGCCAAACCTTGATAAACACCAGTATAAAATCTGGTAAAGTTATTCATAAATTCAATTGTTGTTTCATTAACCGTTGTTACTAATTGTAATTTTATAAACAATTTAATTAATTCTAAATGAAAATAAGCAATTACGTCATTTTTATAATCAATGTTTTTTATTTCATTTAAAATTTCCATTGCGAGTTCATCATTAATATATTCTCCTGCGTCTAATACTCTAATAATTAATGATTCTAAGTAATTCAAATTTTTTTTATGATTTGTTCTTGATATTTGATAGTAGTAACCTAATTTGTGTAACAGTTTGTGATAAACTGCATCTTCCTTTATCAAATCAGTCTCTAGTTTTGTTAATGTGTGATAATGGCAAATTAAATTATTTTCACAAAAATTTTCTTTAGTAAATGGATTGTTTTCAATGAGATTACTATCTTTATATTTTTGAAATTTAATTTTTCTTTTTTCCCTAATTATACAACCAAGTTGTTTTTTTATTTCATCTGAAAGTGCATAATTTTTTATTTCCATTTATCTCACCTACTTCAATTTAATTATAGCAAATATTATTATAGCGATAAATAGATTAAGAATAAAAGGGCAACAATAATTGCCCTAAACATCTTATGGCTTATATACTATTTTTGTATTTACTTGCATTTACGTTTTTAATTTGTTCTTTTAATTCACGTTCAGCCTTTGTAAAGTCAATGTTTTTTCGCTTATTTTCTGCCAGTCTTTCTTTTCTAAGATCAGATAAGTGTTTTAACGCAGATTCATGATCTCTACCAATTTCAGCTTCTTGACATACAACATTAACAACATTATTAGAAAACTCTAAAAAACCTCCAACAATAGTTACATATAATGTTTCGTCCCCTTTAATTAATCGAACATATCCCGGGTTTATCGCAATAACAATAGGTATATGATCTTTTAATATTGCTTGTTCTCCATCTATATTACGAACTATAATACTTGTAGTTTCTTCTTCAAATAGCTTTCCACTTGGTGTAACAACATTAATTTTTATCATTGTTAACCTCCAATTATTCTTGCATTCTTTTAGCTTTAGCAATTACATCGTCGATTGTTCCTTCTAAGTGAAATGAATCTTCAGGAAGATCATCATGTCTTCCTTCAAGAATTTCTTTAAACCCACGAATAGTTTCTTTAATTGGTACATAAGATCCAGGCTGTCCAGTAAATTGTTCAGCAACATGTGTATTTTGCGATAAGAATAATTGAACACGACGTGCTCTGTGAACAACTAACTTATCTTCTTCACTTAATTCATCCATACCTAATATCGCTATAATATCAAGCAATTCATTATATCTTTGAATAATCTTTTGAACTCGACGGGCAATATCATAGTGTTCTTCACCAACAATACTTGGTGATAATGCTCTTGATGTTGAAGCAAGTGGATCGATAGCTGGATAGATACCTATCTCTGTTAATTTACGACTTAAATTTGTAGTAGCATCTAGGTGACTAAATGTAGTCGCTGGGGCTGGGTCAGTATAATCATCAGCTGGAACATAAATTGCTTGTATAGAAGTAATTGATCCATTTTTTGTTGATGTAATACGTTCTTGTAATTGACCCATCTCAGTAGCTAATGTAGGTTGATACCCTACGGCAGAGGGCATCCGACCTAAAAGTGCAGATACTTCTGAGCCAGCTTGAGTAAACCTGAAAATATTATCTATAAAGAATAACACGTCTTTATGTTCTTCATCGCGGAAATGTTCAGCGATAGTTAAACCTGTTAACCCAACTCTTAGTCGTGCTCCAGGTGGCTCATTCATCTGTCCAAAGACCATGGAAGTTTTATTTATAACTCCAGATTCAGTCATCTCGTGATATAAATCATTACCTTCACGGGTTCTTTCACCAACACCAGCAAAAACTGATATTCCACCATGTTCTTGAGCAATGTTGTGAATTAATTCTTGAATTAAAACCGTTTTTCCAACACCAGCTCCACCAAATAAACCTACTTTACCACCCTTAATATATGGAGCTAGTAAGTCAATTGCCTTGATTCCTGTTTCTAAAACTTCTTCTTCAGTTGATAATTCCTCAAAAGTTGGTGCTTCACGATGAATTGGGTTTCGCAAAACATCACTTGGTAATTCTTCCAAATTATCAATTGTTTTCCCCAAAACATTAAACATACGCCCTAAAACTGAGTTTCCTACAGGAGCTGTTATTGCTTCACCAGTATCAATAACATCCATCCCTCTTACCAGTCCATCTGTACTGTCTAATGCGACGCAACGCGCTTCATCATCACCAATATGAAGTTCAACCTCTAATGTTAAATCAATAGCGACACCACCATTTTCTTTAGCTGGAACCTCTATCTTTAATGCATTATATATTGCAGGTAAATCACCTTTTTTAAACCTTACGTCTACAACTGGCCCCATTACCTGAATAACTTTACCTTTTTTCAATTAAGTTTCCTCCTCTACTTGTAGAGTTACTTTAATGCTGCAGCACCACCAACAATTTCGGTAATTTCTTGTGTAATGGCTGCTTGTCTAGCACGATTATAATGCAGAGTTAAATTATCTACTATTTCTTTTGCATTATCTGTAGCGTTTTTCATCGCTGTCATAGTAGCTGCATGTTCACTTGCTTTAGCATTTAATATATATCCATATATAACATTTTGTATATAAACTGGCATTAATGTATTTAATACCTCTTGTGGAGATGGTTCTAAAACGTACAGAACCTGTTTTTCATCTCCTTCGATTTTTTCTACTGGCAATATTTTTTCCGCGATAATATCCTGTTTAATAGAGTTTACATATTTATTATAATAAACAATTATTTCATCAATTTCTTCTAATAAATACATATCAATCATTTTTTGAATCAATAAAATAATATCAATAAATTGAACATCATCTCGGTTATATATTACTTGATCATTTATAATCTGAACATCTTTATTCTTAAAATATCCATATCCTTTATTCCCAATTATGCCAACGGCATAATCATCGGTCGTTTCATGTTTTCCTTTTACATCATTCAAAAATTGGCGAAACAAATTATTATTATATCCACCAGCAAGACCTCTGTCAGATGTTATTAATAAATATCCGGTTTTTTTTACCACTCGTCTTTCTAACATCTTATGAGAAACATCAATGTTTGAACTTAAAATATGTCCAATAGTATCTTTTACACTTTTTAAAAAAGGTCGATAATCCTTCATTACTTTTTCAGCACGACGTAATTTTGATGCTGATACCATGTGCATAGCTTTAGTAATTTGAGATATTTTTTTGGTTGATGTAATCTTATTTTTAATATCACGAGCTGATCCAGCCACTTTTTCTCACCATCCTTTATTATGGTGTATTTTTTTAACTAATAAATTGATTTTTGAATTCTTCTAATAATTGACTAAATTTTTCTTTTTCAGGTAATTGTTTTGTGTTTTTTATTTCGTTAATAATAGCTTGTCCTAGTTCATCTTTATCTAAATAGTTATAAAGTGCTTTTTCAAATTTTCTTACATCTTCTACTTTTACATCATCTAAGTATCCATTTGTTAAAGCATATAATATACAAGTTTGTTTTTCTACTGATATAGTTTCATGTAAATCTTGTTTTAAAACTTCAATAGTTTTTTGACCACGATTTAATTTTGCTTTTGTAATTGGATCTAAGTCCGATCCAAATTGAGAAAAAGCTGCTAACTCATTATAGCTTGCTAAATTAAGACGAAGCGTTCCTGATACTTTTTTGATTGCCTTAATTTGTGCAGAACCACCAACTCGTGATACTGATAAACCAGCATTAATTGCTGGACGTACACCAGAGTAAAATAAATTAGATTGAAGGAAAATTTGCCCATCCGTAATCGAAATCACATTAGTTGGAATATAAGCTGATATATCGCCAGCTTGTGTTTCAATAATTGGAAGTGCGGTGATTGATCCTCCACCTAATTCATCATTCAATTTAGCAGCACGTTCTAATAAACGTGAATGTAAATAGAATACATCACCAGGATAGGCTTCTCGCCCAGGTGGACGGTGTAATAATAATGATAATTCACGGTAACTATTTGCATGTTTTGTTAAATCATCATAAATTATTAAGACGTCTTTTCCACTATACATAAACTCTTCAGCCATTGTTACACCCGCATAGGGCGCTAAGTATAATAACGGTGCTGGTTGAGAAGATGATGCTGAAACTACTACAGAATAATCTAATGCTCCGTACTTTCTTAATGTTTCAACAATACCAACGACTGTTGACTCTTTTTGACCAATTGCTACATAAATACAAATACAATTTTGTCCTTTTTGATTTAATATTGTGTCTACAGCAATCGTCGTTTTACCAGTTTGACGGTCACCGATAATTAATTCCCTTTGACCTCTTCCAATCGGAACAAGCGCATCAATGCTCTTAATTCCCGTTTGCAATGGTTGATGGACTGATTTTCTAGCCATAACACCAGAAGCTTTACGCTCAACTTGTCGTGCTTTTTTAGCATTAACTTGCCCATTTCCATCTAAAGGTTGCCCTAAAGAGTTTACAACCCGACCTATTAATTCTTCTCCAACGGGAACTTCTAAAATTCTTCCGGTACGTTTTACTATATCTCCTTCTTTAATTAATTTAGTATTTCCTAATAATATTACCCCAACATGGCTTTGTTCGAGGTTTTGTACCATTCCATACAAATCATTAGGAAAAACAAGAAGTTCACCAGACATCGATTGATCTAATCCATGCACTAAAGCAATACCATCTCCGACTTTAATAACTGTACCCGTCTCAGAAGTATCAAGTTTTGTTTCATAGTTTTTAATCTGTTCTTTAATTAGTGCACTTATTTCTTCAGGTTTAATCGCCACGTTGATCACCTACCTTGTTCTTAAGATTGTTTTAATATGTGTGATTTTAAATTTATTATTTGATTTCTAATTGAATAATCTAGTATTTCATTATTAATTTTTATCAGTAGTCCACCAACTAATGTGTTATCAATAAAATTATTAATCACAATTTTATGGCGATACTTGACAGTTAATTTAAACTTTATATTATCTATTTGTTCATTTGATAGTAATATAGTTGAATAAGCATCGGCATAAATTACTTCTTTATATTCATTATATAATTTGATAAATTCATCATTTATAAATAAAATATCAGAAATTCGATCATTTTCTATTAATACATACAAAAAATTAATTAATGTATGATTAACTTTACTAAAAACATCAAAAACAATTTCTTTTTTTTCTTCTTTACTTAATTGTGGATGAGTTAATATTTTTATAAATTTTTTGTTTTCTAAAAATGAGTTACTAACTATCTTTAATTCATCCTTAATTATATCTATTAAGCTTTTTTCTAGGGACGTGTCAAATAGGGCAGTAGCATATTCCTTCGCATATTCTTTTTTCATCTACTGTTCTCCTACTTCTGTAATAAATTTATCTATTAATCTCCGATTTTTATCGTCATCAATATTTTCATTAACTAATTTTTCAGCTGCAGAGAAAGCAATATCAATAGCCTGATTTTTTAGTTCTTGTTCCACTTTACTTTTTTCTAATAATATTTGTTTATTGGCTTTTTCTATTTTGTATTCAGCTTCCCTTTGTGCTTCTGAAATAATACCCTCTTTTGTTTCTAGTGCTTGAACACGGGCATTTTCTAAAATCATCCCTGCTTTGTCTTGAGCACTTTTTAAATCATTTTCATATTTTAATTTCATGCTTTCTGCTTCAAGGTGTGCTTTTTTGGCTCCTTCTAATTCTCCAACAATAGCGTCACTTCTTTTTGCAAGAAATTCTTGCATTGGTTTCCAAACTAATCTTTTTAAAAAGTAAAATAAAATTAAAGTAGAAATAATTTGTGTTAAAAAAGTGATTATATTAGGAAATAATCCACCCTGAACTAAATCCGAAAGTCTCTTGCTTATGTCCACTATATGCCTCCTTTTTAACTAATCTGAGGCTAATCCTCGATTTAATGTTTACAATTATGCTTGCGCAACAAATATTAAAATTAAAGCCACAACTAAGGCGTATAAACCGGTAGTTTCAGCAACAGCTTGTCCTAATAACATCATTGTACGTATTGGACCAGCTGCTTCTGGTTGACGACCAACAGCTTCACAAGCTTTACTTGCTGCAATCCCTTGCCCAATCCCAGGACCAAGCCCAGCAACCATAGCAATTCCAGCACCTAGATATGCATATGCTCTATTATCAATACCAGTAGTAGCCAAAATATTACTTGTAACACTTAATACATTTGTCAATTCATTTAACATTATAATTTCCTCCAATATTATATTATTTTATTCTGAAGCATTTGAGATAAACACTGCCGTTAATAAGATAAACACAAATGTTTGTATTAACGCAGAGAATAAATCAAAATAAATATGAATTAATGGCACAAACCCTAAGAATGGTGCAAATATTTCACCAAATTCAGCATTTGTTTGAAATACATTTGTTAGTAAAGTATTGAATCCTAAACCAATACCTCCGTAAATTAGAGCCATAATAATCACCCCACTTAAAATGTTACCAAATAAACGGAGTGATAAAGAGAATGGAATCGCTAGTTCTCCTATAATATTAATAGGGGATAATAAAATGGGCTGAAATAGTGATTTAAAATGTCCCCATCCATTATATTTAATCCCATAATACCTAATTAAGATAAAAGTTGTTAATCCAAAAGTTAAGGTAACTGATAGATTTGCTGTTGGTGGAGGTGTAAACCCTATTAGACCAAAGACATTTGCGGCAAACAAATAGATTGCTAAATAACCAATATATGGTGCAAATGACTTAAGCTTTTCCCCAAGCATTTCTACAGTAAAATTATCAATTGATGAAACAAATATTTCTACTAGTAAAAGTAATCCCTTAGGTTTTACAAATGGATCTGATTTTTTTATCTTAACATTAATTATAATCATAAGCAAAAGTAAAAATACTACGATAATTATAATTGAAATCACATGTGGTACAAGAACAAATGCATCACTTTCTACCCATTTAAGATGAAACATCATTTTAGTCTCATTATTAATTGTTACTTCTTCATAATTGAAAAGTGAACTTACAATTATACCTATCAAAGTAACTACTATGAAGAATCCAGCTACAATAGCGGCTATTGATAATATTAATGAAGAAGACCGCTTTGGTATGATTACTTTACTATCATTACTATACTGCAAAATTCCCCCTCCTTTCTACTGTTTTCTATTTAACCAAGAATAAATATAAATTGATATTCTAACAGTCAGAAACCCCAATGCGACAAAATAGGGATTTAACTTTTCATTATCTAAACTAATAAATAGAACAAAACCATAAATTAATAGTCTAACTGCATAATTAGTAAAAGAGCCTGTTATGGCGCTTGTATTATCAGCTGAAATATTAGCGATGTTATTTTTTAATAAATTAAAAGCAAATACATTAGTCATCGCGCCTAATATATAACTTATTGTTAATATATACCATGGTTGTTTAGCTAAAAATATTATTGATACTAAACTCAATATGATACTAACAGATATCATGATTAACCATGAAATTCCAATTATTTTTCGATAAGTTGTATTAAAATCTTGATTATCACTCATTTAATAAAACATCCTTTACTTTTTTCTAAATGCATCTTTAAACAGATTGCGATAACTTGCAGCTATTCCTAAAAAGGTAAAGATGATTATAAAAAGAGGGGTAGTATTTAATTTTTTATCCAATTTATATCCTAAGAAAACTCCAAGGGAAGTTAAGATGATGATGGTTACTAAAAAAGAAACTATCATTTGATAATCACTAGCAAATTCCTTTACTTTATGTTTATCATTATTATTTGGTGTTTTCTCGAGATATTTATTACTTAATTGTTCATAAGTATATTTTGGTTTATCTTTGTTTTCTTCATTCATCATTTCACCTATTTAGTTCCGTAGATTCTATCTCCACAGTCACCAAGTCCAGGTACTATATAACTTTTTTCATTTAATCCTTCATCTAATGCTGCAACGATAACCGGTACATCAGGATGTTTTTCTCTAATTAGCGCTACACCTTCAGGAGCTGCAACTAAACATACAAATTTAATATTTTTTGCTCCTTTGTTTTTAACTAATTCAATAGCGGCAACGGCTGAACCTCCAGTAGCAAGCATAGGATCAACTATAATTACTAATCTTTCGTCTAGCTTATTTGGGAACTTAGCAAAGTATTCAACAGGTTGTAAAGTATCTTCATCTCTGTATAAACCTATATGACCTACACGAGCAGAAGGTAACATTTGTAAAATCCCATCTACCATTCCTAAGCCCGCACGTAAAATCGGGCAGATCACTAATTTTTCTCCTGCTATCTGTTTCGCTTTCATAGGAGCAACAGGCGTTTTTATGTCAACTTCCTCAAGTTCTAAATCTCGAGTGATCTCGTAAACCATTAGTCCACCAATCTCATTCACAATTTTTCTGAATTCGTTTGTTCCTGTTTCTTCTTTACGAATTTGAGTTAATTTATGAGTCACTAACGGATGGTCTATGACTACAACCATTTTGTCATCTTTAAAATTATACATCTATTTATCTCCTTTCGTTTTAAGCATCATTTAGATTTTACCAAAAAACTTCCAAAAATACTATATAATTTCTCTTTTTACGTATTTCTTTTAATTAAAAGAAGGATATAATGGGAAAAGTTCAACTAACTTACTAACTCTAAAACTTTGAACTTCAATATTATTGTTAACATCCTTGTTTTTCAAAGTTTCATAGATTATATCAGCTATTTCTTCCATGTCTACAAGCGTCATTCCTCTTGTTGTAACTGCAGGTGTTCCTAAACGGATTCCACTTGTCACAAAAGGTTTTTCAGTATCAAATGGTATCATATTTTTATTAGAAGTAATCCCCACTAACTCTAATAATTTTTCAGCTTCTTTTCCAGTGACTCCGAAACTTGATTTTACATCTACTAGTATCATGTGATTATCAGTTCCACCAGAAATAATTTTAAATCCTTTTGTTTTTAAACTTTCAGCTAATTTTTTAGCATTTTCTTTAACTTTTAACATATATTCTTTATATTCAGGTTGTAAAGCTTCATGGAAACTTACAGCCTTAGCAGCTATTGCGTGCATTAATGGTCCACCTTGCATTCCTGGGAATACAGCCTTATCAAGGGCAGGACCAAATTGCTCCTTAGTTAAAACAATTCCTCCACGTGGTCCACGTAAAGTTTTGTGTGTAGTTGAAGTAACAAAGTCAGCATAAGGGATTGGACTCATATGAAGACCTGCAGCTACAAGCCCAGCGATATGCGCCATATCAACCATTAAATATGCTCCAACTTCATTTGCGATATCGCGAAACTTCTTGAAATCAATTTCTCTAGGGTAAGCACTAGCTCCTGCTACAATTAATTTTGGTTTTGTATCAAGAGCGATTCTTCTTACTTCCTCATAATCGATTGTTTCTGTCTCTTTTGACACACCATAACTAACAAATTTATAATTTTTCCCTGAAAAGTTTAAAGGATGCCCATGCGTTAAATGTCCCCCATGTGCTAAATCCATCCCTAATACTGTGTCGCCATGCTCAAGAATGGTCATGTAAACAGACATATTAGCTTGTGAACCTGAATGTGGTTGAACATTTACATATTCAGCATTAAATAATTTTTTCAAACGATTTCTTGCTAAATCCTCAACTTTGTCTACATTCACGCATCCACCATAATACCTTTTGTTCGGATAGCCCTCTGCATACTTGTTTGTTAATACAGATCCTTGCGCTTCCAATACTGCCTCTGAGACAAAGTTTTCTGATGCTATTAACTCAAGCCCATTTCTCTGCCTACTTAATTCTAACTCTACTTTTTCAAAGATTTCAGGATCTTTCTCCTTTAAATAACTCATATTTTCCCTCCAAATTATCTATTTAAATTTTCATAATCCATAATTTTACCAATTCTTCTATTATGTTTTCCACCAATAAAATCCGTTCCCAACCAAAGTTTTACAATTTCTTCAGCAATTACTGGTCCAATAACTCTCCCACCTAAGCATAAAACATTGCTGTCATTATGCTCCCTTGTCATCTTTGCAGAATATAAGTTTTCAACAAGTGCGGCTCTTACGCCACTTACTTTGTTGGCTGCAATGCTCATTCCAATACCTGTACCGCAAACTAGAATTCCTCGATCATATTCTTTTTTTCCTACAGCTTCGCTTACATTAATAGCGTAATCAGAATAATCACAACTATTTTCATCTTCTGTTCCAAAATCCTTGTAATCTAATTTTAATTCATCTAAAATTTTCTTGATTTGTTGTTTTAATTCATATCCAGCATGATCGCTTCCTAAAGCAATTTTCATCTAATTCACCTCTATTTATTATTATCGTTGTAATTATAACATATTAAACAATTTTTATTAACAATTTATTGATTACTAATACAACTTTCGACATATTTTTTGATAGATTATTAAAATAAAAGGGGTGCACAAGCATCCCTATTAGTTATTATCATTAAAATAATTACAAACATCCCAAATTAATCTTTCTACCTGAATAAATTCGTCCCGTTTTTGCTCATTTTATCATGATCAATAGTTGATAAACGGCTAAAATTAAAAAAATATTTCGATTATACTATACTACTCATTATTTTTGATTTCATTATATTTTTTTAGTAAATCTACAACTTCTTTTTGAGAAATATTTGAATATCCTAATTCAGACAATGATTTTTTTAAAGCATCTATATCAATATTATTTTGTTTTTTTGTACTATTAACAAACATTTCGTATACATCTTTATATTCATTAAAATCTAATTTATCATTTTCAAATAATTGAAATAATAATGCTTCTCTGCTTTTATTTAAATCACTATTAAATCGAGAATCATCAAAATTAATTAATAAATATTTTTTACCTATATAACTTAATAAAGATTTGTAGGCTTCTTCTTTAGAAATATTATCTATTAGTATCGCAAATGATTCTAATAAATCTTGATCAAATTTAGACAATATTTGAAAATATTCAACAATTCTAAAAAGTTCTAACTTTTTGTCATGTTCAATATTAAATAAATTATCGATACTTTCTTTAGTTGAGCGAACAATACCCATCCTTCTTTTAATGGTTTTAGCATATCTAATAAAAGATTCATCATATAACTCTTCCCTTGTTTTACACTCAAATAAAAATAAAATATTATCCAAATATTTTTGTGGTAATTGAGGATCTTCTAATGTTTCATCTAAATAACTATTTAAATATTGTCTAGAGATTCCTAAATAGTCGGCTAATTCTTGTTGAGTTATACCCGTTTTTTTTAATAACTCTCTAAAATTGCTCATTTGATCACCTGCTTATATTGTAATACTTTTTACAATAATTATATCAATTATAAAAATTATGTCAATTTTTTTACAGAATTATACCTAACAAACTTCCTCTAAGATAGAAATCATAATTTTTAATTTTTTTACCTTTTTTTTACATTTTTTTCATTTGTTGTTTTGTATGATTCATGATAGAATCAATAATATATATAATCAAGGAGGAAGTTTATGAATCTAGTACCAACAGTTATTGAACAAACCGGTAAAGGTGAAAGAGCTTATGATATATACTCTCGACTACTAAAAGACCGCATAATTATGTTAAGTGGTGAGATAACTGATCAATTAGCTAACAGTATAATAGCTCAACTATTATTCTTAGCTAGTGAAGATAGTGAAAAAGATATTCAACTTTATATTAATAGCCCAGGCGGGGTTATTACAGCCGGTATGGCAATTTATGACACTATGGAATACATTAAACCTCATGTTAACACAATATGCATGGGAATGGCTGCATCTATGGCTGCTTTTATTCTTGCCTGTGGTGAAAAGGGAAAACGTTTTGCACTTCCAAATAGTGAAATTATGATCCACCAGCCATTAGGTGGTGCTCAAGGTCAAGCTACAGAAATTCGAATTGCTGCTGAAAGAATTATTAAAATAAAAAGTCGTCTCAACAAAATATTGTCAGATAAAACTGGCCAATCTATTGAGACTATTGAAAGGGATACAGAGCGTGATCACTTCTTATTTTCAGAAGATGCTTTAGAATATGGATTAATTGATGAAATTATTAAAAAGTAAATAAGAGGTATCATGATATTAAATGATTTGATTTTACAGGATATAAACCAAGAATTCACTGGTTGGGATTTCTCTTACCTTAATCAGTCTTCAAGAATGGTGGAATTTCCGCTTACATGGAATTATACTATTGAAATACTAAAGCACATTAAAAATGTAAATTCTTTACTAGATATGGGTACAGGTGGTGGTGAATTTTTAAAAACATTACCACTTCCAACTCTAACTTATGCTACTGAAGGTTATAAGCCAAATATTAAAATCGCCAAAGAATTTCTTGAGCCATTAGGAGTAAAGGTGTTTTCAGTTTTTGATGATAATCATTTACCATTTAACAATAATTTATTCGATTTAGTAATAAATCGTCATGAATCTTATTCACCAATAGAAGTTAAGAGAATTATTAAAGACAAAGGAATATTTATTACTCAGCAAGTTGGTGGTTTAAATGACCAAGAGTTAAATGAGTATTTAAAAGCTGAAAAAAGTGAATATTATGATTGGAATTTGAAAAAGGCAACCGATGAATTGATATCTCATGGTTTTAATATAATTCAGCACAAAGAAGATATTACAAAAACAAGATTTTATGATATTGGTGCAATTTGTTATTACTTAAAAGCTATACCATGGCAAATACCAAACTTTTCAATCCAAAAATATCAAAATGAGCTTATCAACATCCATAATTTTATAGAAAAAGAAGGTTATATAGATATAACTTGTCATAGATTTTTAATAATAGCTCAAAAATTATAAAAGAACCAAATTTTTGGTTCTTTTATAATTATTTACAATTAAACATTAATTTTAAATGTAATACTATTTAATTTTTCAACATCTCCATCTTTAGTCTTATAAATTTTCATAGCTTTCTTTACAACATGCACTTGATAAAGATATTTTCCTAATCTATAAATAATAAAAGTCAATACCCCAATAACAAATCCTGAAATAATTCGTGATTTTTCAATGATGTATCCTTTTATAATAACCGTGCCATCTAAACCTAAGCCATTAAATATATTTCCTTCTAAAATTAAAAATAATAAAGAAAATAATACTAAATAAGAAATATACTTTAATATACGATATAAAACTTGATTGAAATTTAACCATTTATTTAAAGGTTTACGATTAATTATCCCCTTTTTGTAAGCTACTACTAGTGCTGTCAAAATTCTCCTATTATACTTACGCATTTATATTCCTCCACTTCATATAATCATTCTAACATATACCTAAATCAATGTTAATGCTAAGAAAAAATTACCATATATAAAAACTAATTTATTAAACATATTAGTTTGATATTTTCCCTTTGTTAAAGTTTTTTGGTAGTGATAATAAATTAGTATCGTATGAAGAAATCTTAGTATTTTTAGTTCGATATTTATTTAGTGCTAGAACAATTAGATCATCAATTAAGGTTTTATACTCCTTACCTTTTGCTGCCCATAAATAAAAAGCTAGTGAACCTGGAATTGTATTAATTTCATTTAAGTACAATTTTCCCTCACTTTTATCATATAAAAAGTCGATTCTTGAAACCCCAGATCCCCCTATTATTTTAATCGCATTTACAGCAGTTGTTTCTATTTCTAGTCGTAATTTTTCATTTATTTTAGCTGGTAGCTCCCTATTTGTAGATTCCATGCCCTTTGAATTTTTAGTTTTTCCACGTAGATATTTATCTTGATAGCTTAAGATTTCATCTTTTTGAAAAACTTGTTCGATACTTGATACTTCTAAATTACTATAATCCCCTAATGCAGAACAGTTGAGTTCTAATAGATCCAAAATAACCTTTTCTACAACAATTTCTACATCATATTGAAGAGATGTTATTATTGCCTTATTAAGACCTTCTCTATCATAACATTTTGTAATCCCCACACTAGAACCCAAAGACGCTGGTTTTATAATTAATGGGTATCCTATTTCCTCACATTTCCTAATAATATGTTCTTTATTATTATAATAATCACTCTCATAAAACCCAATATATGAAACTGATTGAATATTATTATTCTCTAGAATTTGTTTCATTTTCCATTTGTTTTGGTTGATCGCAGATGATAAAATACCACTTCCAACATAAGGCATATCTAGTAACTCAAAAAAAGCAGATAATGTTCCATCTTCGCTAGTTGTTCCATGTACTAATAAAAATACTAAATCAATTGGATAAAGTTTCTTTAATCGATTGTTCTTTATTTCGTGAATTTCATTACTTGGATGATTTTTTTGAAACAGTATCTTTTTAGAAACTAATTTTACTCGATTAAGATCTTTGAAGAAATCAATCTTATTCATGTCTTTATGATAATAAAATTCATTTTCTTTTGATAGATATATTGTTATTGGATTATATTTTAACTTATTCATGTTTTCAACCATCTGCAGTGCTGAAATAATTGATACTTCATGCTCTACTGATTTACCACCAAAAACAACACCAACATTTAATCGCAATGCAAATCCCCACCTTAAACTTCATTATAATTATCAGGTAAATCATTTTCGATTAACACAGTAAAATTATCTTTGAATTTGTTAATCACATGATTTAGTCCTTCATTAAAGTTATTAGTTATAAATATCTTTTCCTCTGAAAATTGAATATCTGTAAGTGCATTAACAATTGGTTTAGTTTGTTTTTTCCCTACTAAAACCACATAGTCACAAACTTGAGCAATTTTCTCACCAAATCGATAATTATGTTCATATTGCTCCTTACCTAATTCAATCATTCCAGGTGTAATGATTACTTTTAAAGTATTTATATGACTTAAGATATCCAACGCATTCGCGCAACCTTCAATGTTTGCATTAAATGAGTCATCAATGACATTATAATTTGCAAAATTTCTTAACTCTAACCTATGGCTTATTGGTTTAATCTGCTCTATAGCATTTATGACATGATTAATATCTATTTTCAAATAATCAGCTAAAGCAACGCCAGCTAAAATATTCGATATATGATGTTTACCTAACAATTTAGTTTTAAATAAATATCTTTGCTTGTCAGGAAACTCTACTTCAAATGTTGACCCCTTGATACCGTAATGAATATTTAGAGCATAATAATCTACGTTAGATTGTTCTATACCATATGTTAATATTTTCACTCTATTTTTTACATAGTAATTTCTTATATAATAATTATCATAATTTAAGACTGCTACACCATCTTGGGGTAAAGACTCTACTAATTCAAACTTAGTATTTACTATATTTTTAATATTTCCAAAGGTTTCTAAATGTTGAGGTCCAATGGACGTAATTATTCCAATATTAGGAAATGTAATTCTACATAATTCCTCTATTTCTCCTAATTTACATGCCCCCATCTCACAAACAAAATAATCATCAATATTTTTTAAATATTGATTAATAGTTAAAGTTATTCCCATTGGCGTGTTATATGAATTTGGTGTAATGCATACATTACAAACTTTTTTTAAAATATCTCCAACAATAAATTTTGTTGATGTTTTTCCATAACTACCCGTTATCCCAATAACATTTAATTTTTCATTTTCTAATATTTTATTTCTTGCTTTTTCTATAAATTTCTTTTGAAAGTTCTTTTCCAAAGGTAAACTAAGCAATTCAGAAACTAAGACAATATCAAATACTAAAAAATTATAAACTAATAAATTTATAAAAATTAATTCTTTAAAATCAAATTTATTTCTTAAAACAATATAGTTTATAACATATATTATGATAACTAATCCTAAACTAAAAGCGAATAATCTTTTCATCCGATTTGTTACTCTTATTGATTTCTTTTCTTGTTTTTTATTAATAATGACCAATGTTATAATTCCAATTAACAGTTCAAAATACAATAAATATATAAAGGAAACAAATATAATTAATAAAATTGACAAAAATGACAAAATTAATGGAATTACTATTTTTGGATTAGTTTTATTATTATAAAACCAATCTAAAAATTTTCTAATTTTATAATGCTCTAATTGTAGCATATAACAACTATATATAAATCTTTTTAAAAATAGATAAATATAAACAATTGAAGTGATACTAAGTAATAGCACTAACCAACTATTCATTTACAACCCCTCATTTCTTTATTCATCTTCTGTAAAAAATGAATCTAACACTTTTAAGAATAAGTCAAGATTTTCTAAATAGGAAAAATGTCCTGCATTTTCAATTTTTACAATCCCTGCATCTTTGATATTATTTTTCATTACATATGCATCTCTTAATGGTGTAACTGTATCATTAACACCCCAAACTAATAATGTTGGGCACTTAATTTCTTTTAAATCTTCTCTTAAGTCTTCATTTACAACATTAACGAGTATTTTCTTCATCATTCCATCTGCATTTTTATAATCAGATGATCCAAATTTATTTAACACACTTTCTTTACAACGATTTAGTAAAGGGAGCGATAATGCTTTTTTTAGGATTTTAAAATAATGAATCCTGCATTTTGTTTTAAATGACTTTTTGTTGACAATACCTGCACTATCAATTAATACTAACTTTTTAACAATATGTTCTTTAGCATATTTTATAGCTATTCTACCGCCAAAGGAATGTCCTATTATAATTACGTCTTGAAGACTGTAGTAATTAACTATTTCAAATATTATCTCTTTATAATCAAATGTATTAAAAGCATATCTTGGTTTTTCACTTAACCCAAATCCAGGAAGATCAATATTATAAACTGAAAATCTATTTTCTAAATGAGTTGCGATGGTTTCAAATATTTTCATATTTTGTCCCCATCCATGTAGTAATAATATATTTGTCTTCCCATCGCCATATTTTTTGATATTAATTTTCAAATTTTTAATCGTTATCATATTTTCACCTTATTCTTTACTCAGACTAAGTATATTCATTTTTTTAATATTTTTGACAAAAAAATAAAAAAAGCAAGTAATTTTTTACTTGCTTAAATATTTAGTTGTAAAGTCAATTAAATCACAAAATTCTATTAGCTTAGAATTAGCATATCCAACATTCAAAGACTTAATTAATTTACTTTTTTCATACTCTATGCCTATAGTATTAAATATATCACTATCAATATCTAAATCGTTATATTGAATCCATTTTCTTTTTCCATTTTCCATAACAGCACATTCTCTAGTAATTCCACTTCGATAATTTGCTCGATACTCTGACAAATGCATAGCTGTGCAAGAATCATAATTTGTCCCTAGCATTAAGATTTTAAAATTCCATTTATACATTAATCCTAAAGGACTTGCATCACTCAATTCATAATCATATGGATGATTTTTCAATAATTCTTTACGTCTTTTCCCATAAGCAGCAAATGAAACCATTGGATGATTACTTCGAAAGACATTATCATACCTACGAAAAAATTCTGGTACTACTCCTACTCCACGAGTAGGAGTTAAAAACTTATCATAGGCCGGTATATTTTGTTTTAGTGGTAAAAACCAAGATTTCGGAACTGGAGGATTTGACCACTCTTCAGGATTAGAATTATCCCCAGAATGAGTAGGCATAACAACTAGTCCGTCAAAGCCAACTACTTCTATTAATGCTTCAACCAACGTTTGTTCTTTACCAATTATATATCCAATTTTATTAAGAGATGAGTGAACTAATAGGTAATCTCCATTACATATACCTAAATTCTTTAAATCATCAATTAACATTTCTTTTGTAAGAGGAACTCTATCTAAACTAATTATATCTAAAAAAGCCATACTATACTCTAAATAAATTTATTACTTCAATAATTTCATTTACATACTGCTCACAAATTTCATCTGTTTTAGCTTCAACCATCACTCTTACTAAATCTTCTGTTCCAGAAGCTCTAACTAAAACTCGCCCCTCGTCACCTAATTCAGTTTCTACCTTTTTAATAACTTCCTTTACTTTGTTATTTTCTAATATTTCACTTTTGTTTTTAACATTTATATTTTTTAAAAGTTGTGGATAAATTGTCATTTCAGATGCGAGTTCTGATAGTGTAGCATTTTTTTCTACTAATATGTTAATTAATTGTAAAGCTGTTAATAATCCATCACCTGTTGAACTGTAATCAAGATAAATAATATGTCCTGATTGCTCGCCACCTAAGTTATAGTTATTTTTCAACATTTCTTCTAAAACGTATCGATCACCAACCTGAGTTTGAGCACTTTTTAAACCTATTTCATCAATTGATTTATAATAACCTAGGTTACTCATAACTGTAGTTACAATTGTATTATTATTCAAATTACTTTTTTCACTTAGGTATTTACCTATAATATATAGGATATAATCGCCATTAATAACGTTTCCTAATTCATCAACAGCGATTAAGCGATCTCCATCTCCGTCAAAAGCTATTCCTACGTCAACTGAGTTCTGTTTAACATAATTTTGAATTGCACTTGGATTTGTTGAGCCACAATTTACATTAATATTTGTTCCATTTGGATTATTATTAATTAATAAAACTTCTGCTCCTAAATTAGCAAATAGATGTGGAGCTAAATTTGATGTCGATCCATTAGCACAATCAATCGCAATTTTTAACCCTTCAAAAGTATTATCAATTGATTTTTGTAAATTTGATAAGTATTTATGTTGCCCTTCAAAATAGTTTTCAACAACACCAATTTTATCGTTTATTGGTCTTGCAAAATCATCTTCTTCATCAATAAGCCGTTCAATTTCTTTTTCTAAATTATCCATTAATTTATAACCATCACTACCAAATATTTTAATTCCATTATCAGGATATGGGTTGTGCGAAGCAGAAATCATGATTCCGGCCTGGGCATTTAATGATTTTGTTAAATAAGCAACAGCAGGTGTTGAAACAATGCCTAATCTCATCACATTTGCGCCAACAGATAATAACCCTGAGATAAGTGAATATTCTAATAATTCCCCAGATATTCTTGTATCTCGTCCTAGTAAAATGTTAATAACTTCAAAATTCTTTTGAAGTACATGACCTAACACCCTACCTAATTTATAACTAAGTTCAGGAGTTAATGATTCATTAGCAACGCCCCTGATCCCATCAGTTCCAAAGTATTTTTTCATAAAAATTTTTTCCTCCTATAGATCTAATCAAAAATGAAATATATTATAATCGTTATGATAAGGGCTATAAATTTTAAAAATAAAGAGTTTTTGAAATAAATATTCATATGATTTTCAATAGATTCAATATTAATTATTTTACTTATATATTTACTAGGTATAAACATAGTTAAAAACATATAAAGAAAATAAAAAAGAAAAACAAATGGTAATTTAATTATGTATACTAACATATTATATTGACTATCTTCCATATAATTCACCCTATTCTTTATTTACTTTCGTAATAATATATTTATCAAGATATAAACGCAAACTTTCACGAGTTATTCCATAGTCTAATTTAGCGTTTAAGCTTACAGAAATATTACCAGTTTCTTCTGATACAGCTATAACCAAAGCATCAGTTTGTTCGCTAAGGCCTAATGCTGCTCTATGTCTTGTGCCAACTTTAGGTGGTAAGTCTTCTTCATTTTTGCAGTTTGGCAGTACAGCACGAGCGCACAAGATTTTTTCACCTCTAATTATAACAGCACCATCATGTACAGGTGTACTAGGTATAAAGATAGTTTGTAAAACCTCACTTGAAACACGAATTCTATACGGAGTAGCTTCTCTTACAAAATCTTCTAGTGATTCATTTCGTTCGATTGCAATTAATGCACCAATACGCCGTTTAGATAGGTATTCAACTGTTTTAATTAATTCTTCAACAATATAATCCTTTCCAACTTTCTCAACATTTATTTTTTTATTAGTCGCATAACTTCTGCCAACTCGCTCTAAGATCATTCTAATCTCAGGTGTAAATGTAACAGCTAATAAAATAATCCAATTTTCAAATAAACGAGTAAAAAATATCATCATAAAATGTAATTGCAATAAATCTGATATGAAAAAGATTAATAAAAAATACATTAATCCTTTAAAAATATTAACGATTCTAGATGAAAATGTTAATATTTTTAAAGAAAAAAATATTATGAGAAATAAGAAAAAAAAATCAACTGTTTGTTTTAAAATATCTAAAAACATTTTGACCACCGCCGTTATTCATAGTGTTTATATTATATCACGTATCATTCAAGATATAAAGATTCTTTAATTAAATTGATTTATAGGCAAATCTTTATTTTTATTTAAATATTTTTTTCTTAGTTTATCTATTAATTTCTTTCTTTTTTCAGTCTCTAATTTATCAACTTCAATCTTAATGTTAATTACGTCCCCTTCTAAGACTTTAGCATTTAATAAAGCTAAAGGAATACTAAACGTCTTCTTACCATACTCAATTACTGCCCATTCTTCTTCAAAACGGTCAATAATGGATAAAACTTTTTCCATAATACACCTCATTTATTAATTTTTAAGACCTTGAGTCGGATTTTGACACATAGCTTGACTCCAATCTTTTCCATCTAATATCCGACACCACGATTTATCCACTTCAGTTATGTTATACACAAAACTATCTATAATTGTTTTAAATTTATTAATTAAACGGACATCATCATCATTATTTGAAACATTATCTAAATATACTACATAATAACCATTTGCCTTAATTATTGATCCTGATTCAATTGTTTTAGCTGATCTTCCACCTTCAGCATCATCAATTTTGTAATCGCTTATATCAACGGGCAAATCAGTTCCGTTATATAATTCAATCCATTCTTAATTACCCGTTGATGGTTTCGGCAAAATTTCATTAATAAATATTTTGCCCATACTTTTATTGATATTGATATTAAATCCACCTGATTTTAGGACAATTGTCCCTTGTTGGTCAGTACGATAGCAATCAATTGCTTTGTTGGTTAACCTCTCAACTGTTTCTTCATTAGGATGCCCATAATTATTATCATTTCCTACAGAAATTACCGCAATATCTGGGTCAACTAGTTCCTGAAAAGCCTGACTTGTAGATGTTTTAGAGCCATGATGCCCTAATTTTAGAACATCAGCTTTTATATCAACAACACTATCAATAATTATTTGTTCAGCACTGGCTTCTGCATCACCTGTAAATAGATACGTAGTATCTCCATAACTTAATTTTATAACTGCAGAATAATCATTAATGTTAGCATAGTTTTGGTTTATTGGTGATAACATAATTGCTTTCAAAGTTACATTGTTACTTTTTGTATCAAAAAGAATTACTCCCTTTTTAGCTGTAGTTATATCCAAATTCTTTGCAAATATTGCTTTTAGGACATCTTCATAGGTATTCGTTGTTGTATTAATTTCAGGCATATAGACAATACCAATTTCATAATTATTAATAACATCATCAAGGCCACCTATGTGGTCTTCATGTGGATGTGTCCCTATTACATAATCGAGTTTTGTGACACCTAGATTATTTAAATATTCTAATATTAATTGTCCATCTTCATTATTACCAGCATCAATCAACATATTTTCATCATTAGGTAGTTTAAAATAAATACTATCTGCTTGCCCAACATCAATAAAATGGATTTCTAATAATTTTGTACTAGTTAATCCTTCAAGGGAACCTTTACAACTAAATAATAAAATGAATGTTAATGAAAATAATAAAAACCCTAGCTTTTTCATAAATTCCCCCTATTTCTTTATCATTATAAACTACATTTTACTAAAAAGAAAAACTCTACTAAAATATGCTACTATTTGTATATTATAGCAAATTTTAGTGAGTTTTTCATTAATTTGTAAATACAACGTATTACTTATAAACTTATATTTGTAACTGTTGAGAATTAAATTGTTTTTTAGCAGGAGGTTTGTCTCTTTATTATAATTATTTTTGGTTATATTTTTATTATATTCAATTTACATATAATATGCCTTTACGAAAATCTTTAAGTCCATCCATCAGTAAATACTAGTTTAAATTTTATCTTTTCAGCAGCTCTTTTTGCGTTTTCTACTGCGTCTATTTCATTATCACCAGTAGCTATAACATAAGCATATCTATCAGCTAAAGAATTTGGAGGAGTAAGCATTGATCCCTTTTTAGGCTTAATAAAGACTGATTTTACCCCTTTACTTTTTATGGCATCATTAAGACCAATTACTTCTAATAGTTTTCCTGCATTTGATAAGACAATATATTCAGTATACGTATATTTTTTATGTTGAGGAACAAGGTCTGGAATACCACCTACAGCTAATTTAATTGTTTCTTTAACAATATTTATTCCTAAACCGATTTCAATAAATTCATTCATTGAGCTTCCAGAAATTCTTGGATTTATTTCAATTAATTTCCAACTATTATTTACATAACGCATTTCTAGATGACAACTTCCATTTTCCATTCCATGAAGTTTTATAATATCTTTTACAACAGTTTTAAGTTTAGAATAAAATGCTTTGGTTAGATTATTAACTAAATTATACCCAGTTACAATAAAATGTCCATTAATGATAATTATGTTTTGTTTAATAACAGCAATTATTTTTACTTCTTTACCCACAACTAAAGTTTCAATTAGATATTGTGGTCCATCAAGGTATTCTTCAATTAGATATTTTTTTGAGTGATCCCTACAGGCAATAAAGTCATTATAATTATTTATTATATGTACATCTTTTGAACCTGTTGAATTTGGATTTTTCATAATAAACGGACTCATCTGCACTATTTCAGTTTCTGAAAGAGTTTTACTATTTTCTATTACTTTATACCATGGAGCATATGAAGACCCCTTTAATGCTTCTCTGGATAATATCTTATCTTGCATTTTCAGAACAGCACTTGAGGTAAATCTACCAACTTCAAACTCATCAGCTAATTTGCATGCTATATAACAATTGGGTTCAACAAAACTTACGATCGCTTCAATTGTAAAACCATTTAAAATTAGTTGGTTAATTTTACTTTTCATCATCTCAAAATCACTCAAATTACAAAATTCCATATAATGAACATCTGGATATTCTTTTCTTCTTCTAAGATGAATTGAACGATTAGTAAGTAATACTGTGAAATAACCTAATAATTCTGCTGCCTTAATTGCTTCCCTGCTAGAACCTGAACTTAATGTTCCGATAAATACAATTGTTTTCATTATCTCAACTGCCCTTCTAAAATAATAATAAGGTATCAGCTACCTTCCTTTTTCACATTATTTAGCGCTAAATAAACCGCATAATTTATCATATTTTTAACTACATCTAATTCTAAATAAAAAGCTGGGGGGCAACCAGGTCTCCAATTAATTTCATAAATCCATATTTTGTTAGATTCATCTAACCCTACATCAATTCCTAATTCATCAATTGACTCATTGTAATTTTTTAATTGAATCTTATCCATTTTTTTAGCTAGTTGAATTGAAAAGTGCTCTAAATAGCTTTTTATATTAAAATGATTTTCTCCAAACTCTTGTTTTAAAAATGGTTCTATGTAGATTGTAGACCCCCCACTGCTAATATTTGATACAATACTTCCAGCAGGTCCTATTCTCGGATAAATAGCAGTAATTACCCATTCACCTTTTTCATTTTTTTGAGTATGCAAACGAAAATCATATGAATTTCCACTTTTTGTTTTACATTTAATATATTTTTGAATAAGACATACTTCATCTTTAATATTATATTTCAAAAATCTTAATAAAGCGTTATAACTTAATGTCATTTTTTCAGAAAGAATACGGACAATATATTTTTCTTTATCCTTTTCTATAAAGATAATTCCATGGCCTTTATGACCATTCACAGGTTTAATGACCACTTTGCGATATAGGTTTAAATAATATATAATCTGTCTTTGAAAATACATTATTTGGGATGGTATTAAGTATTTAGAAAATTCACCATCTTTAAATAATCTATTATACACTATTAATTTGTTTCCAATTGAATGAGTAGTAAAAGGAATTTCTTTTTTTAATCTTTTTATTATATTATATGAACGCTTTAAAACTTCAGGACTTCCTGCATTATAAATTACATCGGGAAATCTACTAGATATTTGGACCCAATTACCGTTTTTATAAATATATCCATTTATTTTTTTAGTTTCAAAATTAACATTCTTTGGCGAAAAATATAATAATTCTGTACCTTCAGCTTTAGCAACAGCTGCAAAGGCATAAGCTTTTCTTATTTTATACGGGCTTTTACGATGATGCAGCAAACCTATAAGAATCATCTTATATCCCTCCTTTACCATATATGTTGCATTAACTATTATATGATATGAACAATTTCTAAAATAGCATATGATTCTAATCCACAAAAATATTTTTACACAAAAATGTATTTATATATCATGTAAAAAACCTTGGTATTACTAAGGTTAATCTTCATCTAGAGCCTAAGTATTACTAAGGTTAATTCAGTGGTAATCAATTAATTTTTATAAAATACAGCATATCTTTCATAACTCATTACAGGTCTATACCTTTCTTTTGAGAATGCTAAACCTTTACTTCCTAAATCACTTCCAACATTAATAAACTGAACTTTTGGGTCAATTTTGTTTATTTCTTTTACTATAGAGACTGTAAGAAATTCTGTAAGTCCAGTATATTCTTTTTTATACTTAGTTAAGCATCCCCAAGCTTGCCCAGTTGGCAAAATCTCTCCTGAGGTCATTCCAATAATTTCGCCATCTAGTTCCACTACCAATATTATATGGTTTAAAGTCTGATAATTTTTAATAATACTCTCAAAATAAAATCCATCTATTATACGTTTATATTTTTTGCCTGAGGTATTTTTCCAATAATTTCCAACTTTCATTACTGAATTAAAATCTGTTTTTTTATATCTTCTAACTAGAGCGTTTGGATATGTTTTACAGAATTTATTTCTTTTATTTCTGATATTACTAAACTCTCTTCCTTTTAATTCAATAAGTTTATTTATCGAGAAATGCCTTTCAAGTCCAGTCAGTTTTTCAACCTTAAATAAATTCTCAAATCTTTTTGATCTATTAAGGAACTCAAGTTGTACTGAATTTATTGGATTTACAATAGACATGTTCTTATATTTGCTTTCTAGATTCCATATGTAGAAAAAATTTGCACACTTTAGGAGAACATGTATTATATGTTCAGCATCACCTTTGCCAAAAGGTAAACATGGAAGGTATAATCTACCATTTTTATATAAAATAATTGTTACTAGCATATTATCAATATATGCTTTGAAAATCTTAAGATTATTTGATTTAGTATGTGCCCACAGATAGGAAAAATTAGAGGACCAAACATTTACCTGATAATTAGTTTCTTTTATATATTTGGCATATAAATTAGCATCACTTATGTCTAATTCTTCTATTTTCCATCGTCTAAATTCTTCTTGCCTTTTAAATTTTAATAACCATTCAATCATATATGCACCTTCTTCTTAATTCTATATATATTATGTCAATCTTTTATATGTGAATAGATATGTATCATAAAACATTGTTCTTTGTTGCATTGTCACATCTAAAATTTTGTAGGTATGTCTTTATATTTAATACCCAAACAATATTTTTTGTCTTTCATATACTAAAGTATGAACAGCAATTTTAAGCTGTTAATAAATTTAAGGGGAAAAGATATGAAAGAAATTGAACTATATAAGATTTGTGACATGTTAAATATAGATAAAGAAATAAGTAAACAAATTATAATTAAGAGTGTTGTTACAACTGTTAGTGAATTAGCTGATAACACATTATTGTTTCATTTACATAAGACTCAAGAAATTGACGATAAAAAGTTTAAACTCTTACACGACTGTTATGTGGTTACTGACCAACCAACACTATTAAATCAAAAACATTTACAAAAACATACTCTTAACGTCACAGATATAGATGAGGCTTATAAACAATTTATTAATTATTACAGAAATTTATTTTCTTTACCGATAGTAGCAATTACTGGTACTTGCGGAAAAACAACTACTAAAGAAATAATAAAACAAGTCATTGAGAAAAAGCATAAAATTTCAGCTACAATCGATAGTAAAAATTCGCTAAGATTTACTCATGATTATTTAATGAGTATTGATGACAGCTTAAGTGTTGCTGTTTTTGAAACAGGCTTAACCCATCCTGGCGATTTAATATATAATTGTAATTTTTATAAGCCCGAAATTGGTGTTATCACAAATATCGGAATAGATCATTTAACCGGATGTAAAACTTTTAGTAATTATATTCGTGCAAAAGGGGAAATGCTTGCAGGACTTCGATACAAGGGAGTACTAATTATAAATAGTGACGACAATAATATTAAAAATATTGATTTTGCACCTTTTAAAGGAACAATCTTAACATTTGGTATTAAGGATAAAGCAGATTTTTATGGAACCAATATAAAACAAGGTAAAAATGGAATAAATTTTAGACTAATATATAAAAATAAAGAATACGAGATTTATATGCCAGGGTTAGGTGAACATAATGTTTACAATGCCCTCGGGGCGCTTGCTGTCCTAAAAACACTAGGCCTAAAATTGGAAGAGTCTATCTCCCACTTAACAACATTTAAACATGTAAAATCTCATTTAGAACAATATGTAGGATATAATAACAGTATTATATTTGATGATACTTGGAGTTCTAATCCAACATCTGTTAAAGCAGCGTTTGAATCTTTAAATAATTTTAAAAATCCTAAAATAGCTGTATTAGGAAACATCGCATATCTTGGTGATTTTGTATTAGAACAATGCAAAGAAATAGGTAAAATGCTTGTAGATTATAAATTTGATTATCTTGTCGCAAAAGACAGATTTTCAAAGCAAATAGGAAAAGAATCTGAAAAATTTGGTATGAACAAAGATCAAATCTTTTATTGTAATAATGAAGATGAGATAAAAAAAACGCTTGAAAGTCTTTTAAAACCAAAAACCGTTGTCTTATTTAAAATGTCAATGCTTGATAAATCAATGGTTGATGTTATGAAATATTTTATTAAAACCAAAAAAAAAGGGGCTGTAAAAAAATAAATTGCCCCTAATATAAAAAAGGAACTAAATTCTAGATAATAAATCTGGAAAGA